>NZ_JBEAIU010000027.1:0-171194 GCF_040065135.1 Klebsiella sp. CN_Kp066
CGCTTGCATGGCATGCAAGAGGTCAGCGGTTCGATCCCGCTTAGCTCCACCAAATCCTGCACCCAGCAGATTTGGTTCGTAAAGAGGTCCTGTGGGGCTATAGCTCAGCTGGGAGAGCGCTTGCATGGCATGCAAGAGGTCAGCGGTTCGATCCCGCTTAGCTCCACCAAATTCCGAACCCTCGCTGCGGCGGGGGTTTTTGTTTTTATCAGGGAAATGTAAAGTACTTTCTGAATAAGTCAGTAAATCTCCGCGTTAAGTAATTTCAGATTTTTTCACTATTTAAAATCTTGCCTGCCTTTATTAAGCAACATAATATTTGCTGCCTAAATATATTTGTTGCCGCAGGAGTTTTAATTAACAATAATGATTGATCATTTTAACATTAAGATCAAAAAAACTCTGCTGGCCCTTCTGGTCTGCTTTATAGCCATTCCGCTGTCCAGATTTATTTCTCCTCAAACTATTATTGACGGAAATCAAATTTATCTGGCATGGCTGCCGTTGAGCTTAATGTATGCTGTGCTTTTTATTTTTGGCCGCTATGCCGTTGCTCCATTGGTAATCGCGTTTGCGATTACCAATGCCTGGATAATCGATCTGACCTTCACTCAGGCGGTCATCCTGCTTTTTTGCCAGCTCTTCTCGGTATTCCTCTCCTGCGCTATTGTCCGTTATCAGCTTGGAAGGCGCTGGCGCGCCGGGCTGACGGCGAAACATATGGGCGTGAGGGTTTTCTGGGGCGGTTTCTTCGCGCCAATTCTGCTCAAGATCACAATGTATCTGGCGGGGCGCTTCTTTTCGTTTCCGCTGGCGATTTCCAGCTATTTCGGCAATATGTCGGTTATCTACACCGTTATCGATATACAGAGCCTGATTAGCGCTGCGTTAATTTTTACGACCTTCTTTTATTATCCGTTGCGGATGATTATCAGTCCGCGATATGCGCGAGTATTCTGGCGCAATCTTTGTCATTCATGGCAAGTGCGCGAGCAGCGAGTATTTACGCTGTACTGGTTTGTAGCGCTGGCGGCAATATTACTGGTGCTATGTACGCCTTATGATTCTGTTTTTATTGCTGGTTATTTAGTTCCTCTTATTTTCATTTTATACTTTATTGGTATTAGTCGTCTGGCGCATACGCTGATTCGCATTTCGTGGTCCGTTTCAGCATTTTTACTCGTGGCCTATAACCAGAATTTTTTGCATGGGGTACAAACTGAATATTCCCTGTCATTTGTGCTTTCGGTGCTAATTTGTTTCACTATCTGTCTGTTTTATATGGCGGATATCTACGCGCGCAGTGAAAGAATGAAGTTCAGATGGCGAGACCAGGCGGAAGAAGATCCGCTAACCGGTTTGCCCAATTTGCGTGCGCTGGAGAGTCATCTGCAGCGTAACCCCGCGGTTGCTATAAGCAGCCTGCGAATACAGAATCTGGATTTCCTTAGCCGCCATTACGGCATGATGATGAGGGTTGAGAGCAAACGGCAAATCGCCTGTAAGCTACAGCCGCTATTGTCTCAGGGAGAGCGGATTTTTCAGCTTCCCGGTAGTGAGCTATTGCTGGTGCTAAACGGCCCTGAACCTGAGGCGCGTTTAAATCATATCGTTTCCACGCTTAACCATAAGAAGTTCAGCTGGAACAACCAGACGTTGGATCTCGAGTTTGGCGCATCGTGGGGAGGCTATAGCGGTACCGAATCGGATATTCACCCGATGCTTGGTCAGCTTAGCTGGCTATCGGAGCAGGCCGGCGCGGCTCGTCGCGTGTTAGCGCTTGACGCCGCTCAGGAACAGATTTCCGATCAAACAAGCGAACAGGTCCGGCTGCTGGCGCAGATTAAGCAGGCGCTTAATGAGCGCGGTCTGGTACTGTATGCCCAGCCCATCCGCGATGCCGCAGGAAAGGGATACTATGAAGTTCTTTGCCGTATGCGCTGCGGTAATAACATCATTACGCCCGATAAGTTTATTCCGCCGATCGCGCAGTTTAATCTGAGCCAGCGCTTTGATATGCAGGTACTGGAAACGCTGTTCAGCTCGCTCAGGCACCATCAAGGGCAGCACTTCTCCGTGAATCTGCTGCCCTATACGCTGATGCAAAAGGATAGCGCGACGCAAATTATCTCGCTTTTTAAACGCTATAACCTGTCGGCGGAGGCGATAACGATTGAAGTCACCGAAGAGCAGGCGTTTTCCGATGTGGAAACCAGTATGTATAACATACAGCAGCTGCGAGAATTCGGCTGCGCTATCGCTATCGATGATTTTGGCACCGGCTACGCTAACTATGAGCGGCTGAAAAGCCTGCAGGCCGATATTTTAAAAATTGACGGTTGCTTCGTGCGGGATATCGAAACCGATCCGCTGGACGCCATTATGGTCAAATCGATTATCGAAATGGCTAAGGTTAAAAAGATGAAGGTGGTGGCGGAATACGTTGAAACGCCGGAGCAGCGGGAAAAACTTCTTCAGCTAGGGGTCGATTACCTCCAGGGGTATCTGGTAGGTAAACCGCAGCCGCTGAGCGAGCTGCGGACGTAAAAAAGCCGGGACTTGCCCGGCTTTCTCTCTAGCGAAGAGGGATTACAGTACCAGCGCGGCGATAGACGCAGAAAGCACGCTCACCAGAGTGGAACCGTAAACCAGCTTCAGGCCGAAGCGAGAAACCACGTTACCTTGCTCTTCGTTCAGGCCTTTAATTGCGCCAGCGATAATGCCGATAGATGAGAAGTTAGCGAAGGAGACCAGGAAGATAGAGATGATACCTTCCGCACGCGGTGAGAGCGTGGCGGCCACTTTCTGCAGATCCATCATGGCGACGAATTCGTTAGAAACCAGCTTGGTTGCCATAATACTACCTACCTGCAGCGCTTCGCCTGCCGGTACGCCCATGATCCACGCCACCGGATAGAAGATATAGCCGAGGATCCCCTGGAAGGAGATGCTATAGCCAAACCAACCGGTAACGGTGGCGAACAGGGCGTTCAGCGCAGAGATCAGGGCAATAAAGCCAATCAGCATGGCGGCCACGATAATCGCCACCTTAAAGCCCGCCAGGATATATTCACCCAGCATTTCGAAGAAGCTTTGGCCTTCATGCAGATTAGACATCTGCAGATTTTCTTCGCTTTCGTCAACGCGATACGGGTTAATCAGCGACAGAACGATAAAGGTACTGAACATGTTGAGTACCAGCGCCGCAACAACGTATTTCGGCTGCAGCATGGTCATGTACGCACCTACGATAGACATGGATACCGTAGACATCGCGGTCGCAGCCATGGTGTACATGCGGTTGCGGGACATTTTGCCAAGAATATCTTTATACGCGATGAAGTTTTCAGACTGACCCAGAATCAGCGAGCTGACTGCGTTAAAGGATTCCAGCTTGCCCATACCGTTGATTTTGGACAGTACGGTTCCGATCGCGCGAATGACGATAGGCAGAATACGAATATGCTGCAAAATACCAATCAGCGCGGAAATGAAGACGATAGGGCACAGAACTTTCAGGAAGAAGAAAGCCAGGCCTTTGTCGTTCATGTTGCCGAAGACAAAGTTTGTCCCTTCATTGGCAAAGCCGAGGAGTTTTTCGAACATCTCGGAGAAGCCCTTCACAAAACCCAGACCAATGTCAGAGTTCAGGAAGAACCAGGCCAGCAGCACTTCAATGACAAGCAGCTGAATGACATAACGAATACGAATCTGCTTACGGTTGTGGCTGACCAACAGGGCCAGAATAGCCACCACTACGATCGCGAGAATAAAGTGCAAGACGCGGTCCATATTTGCTCCAAATATGAGGCAGGTTAAATTTCTGTGCACATTCTATGTAACAAGCGCAAAGAAAACGAGAGCCAGCACACACTATTGCAAGGATATGTGACTAATGGCAAAAATAGTGATCAACCATGCATTTTTGTTATGTTACGTAAAAGTTTTAAAAGTTGCGCTGTTGTACTATTCTGATGACTGATTAAGAGAATTTATCAGTTCCCCGGTTTTAAGTTACTGACCTGCTATCGTTCCCCCCTATCACAGCAATCATTATCATCGCTCTAAATGAACTTGATAATCATTCGCATTTTGATAGCATAAAACATAGCAAAGGCTATATTTCCAGAGGCAGAAAATGACAAACAGTCGCGTTGAGAATAGCAGCGGTCGCGCAGCGCGCAAGATTAAGCTCGCCCTGATGGGGCCTGCGTTCATTGCTGCCATTGGCTATATCGATCCGGGTAATTTCGCGACTAACATCCAGGCCGGCGCCAGCTTTGGCTACCAACTGCTATGGGTGGTCGTGTGGGCAAATCTGATGGCGATGCTGATTCAGGTGATGTCGGCGAAGCTGGGTATCGCTACCGGTAAAAATCTGGCAGAGCAAATTCGCGACCACTACCCGCGTCCGGTGGTGTGGTTTTACTGGGTGCAGGCGGAAATTATCGCTATGGCGACCGACCTTGCAGAGTTTATTGGCGCAGCCATTGGATTTAAGCTGGTGCTCGGCGTGTCATTGCTGCAGGGCGCGGTATTGACGGGGATCGCGACGTTCCTGATCCTGATGCTACAGCGCCGCGGACAAAAACCGCTGGAAAAAGTCATCGGCGGACTGCTGCTGTTTGTTGCGGCGGCTTATGTCGTTGAACTTATCTTCTCCCAGCCGGCGCTGGCGCCGCTGGCGAAAGGCATGCTCGTACCGTCTCTGCCAACCAGCGAAGCGGTATTCCTTGCCGCCGGGGTATTGGGGGCGACCATCATGCCGCATGTTATCTATTTACACTCGTCGCTCACTCAGCACCTGCACGGGGGGACGCGCAAAGAGCGCTATAACGCCACGCGCTGGGATGTTGCCATCGCTATGACAATCGCAGGTTTTGTTAACCTGGCCATGATGGCGACCGCCGCCGCGGCCTTCCATTTCAATGGTCACACCGGCGTTGCCGATCTCGATCAGGCCTATCTGACGCTGGAGCCGTTGTTGAGCCACGCGGCAGCCACCATCTTTGGGCTGAGCCTGGTCGCCGCCGGTTTATCCTCCACGGTTGTAGGCACCCTGGCGGGGCAGGTCGTAATGCAGGGTTTTATTCGCTTTCATATCCCGCTGTGGTTTCGTCGGGCCATTACCATGCTGCCTTCATTCATTGTGATTTTGATGGGGCTTGATCCGACGCGTATTCTGGTGATGAGCCAGGTCTTGCTGAGCTTCGGTATCGCCCTGGCGCTGGTGCCGCTGCTCATCTTTACCAGCAATGCGCGGCTGATGGGGGATCTGGTTAATTCCCGGTGGGTGAAAGTGCTGGGGTGGGCGATTGTCGCGGTGGTTGTGGTGCTCAACGGCTGGCTGATTGTTGGAACGCTGGTCGGTTAAGCAGGTAATTAAAAAGGGAGCCGGATGGCTCCCTTTTGCGATTAATGATGCCCGTGACCATGGCCGCGGCCGCCATGGCCTCGTCCCCAGCCGCCGCGTCGGTCGTCGCGATCTTTCCAGCCTTCGCGATAGCCGCGTTCGTAGGCTTTACCTTTATCCCAGCCGCGATGCCAGCCGTTATCGTGACGACGCCAGCGGTTATCGCGCCATTCATAGTGTTTACGCCAGTAATCACGGTCGCGCCAGCCGCCACCGTCCCAGTAGTTACCATAATTGTCGCGATCGCCAATTTGTAATTTTATTGATGGCAACAGGGTGATTTCACCAGCGTTAGCGACCAATGGCGCTGAAGCCAGAAGCACTGCAGCCAAAATCAGTGACCTGAACATACTCTTCTCCTTCACGATCGGGGCCGTTGTCGGCCTGTTAACCCGATATTACGGGGCAGTAAAGCCCCGTCGCATCGGAGGAACTCCTAAATCGCCAGTGAGAGCACTTTTTGCTAAAGTAAAAATGAATTTACACCGCAAGGATTGCGTCAATCGTTGCCTGTTCTTCGGCGGTGAAACGGCGGTTTTCCAGCATGCCAATCGCATCGTCGAGCTGCGTGGTTTTGCTGGCGCCAATCAATACCGAAGTCACTTTCTCGTCGCGCAGCACCCAGGCCAGGGCCATCTGCGAGAGCTTCTGCCCGCGGGCTTCGGCCAGTGCGTCAAGTTGACGAATCTTTTCCAGTTTGCTTTCGGTAAGCTGATCCGGTTGCAGGAATTGACTGCCGCTGGCGGCGCGGGAATCCGCCGGAATGCCGTGCAGATAACGGTTAGTTAACTGGCCGCCGGCAAGCGGTGAAAACGCTATACTTCCCACCCCTGCGCTCTGCAGGAAATCGAGTAAACCCCCCTCGACCCAGCGTTCGAACATGGAATATTTAGGCTGATGAATCAGACACGGTGTGCCCAGCTCGTTAAGAATATTGACGGCTTCCCGGGCCTGTTCGAGAGGATAATTCGATAATCCAACGTACAGGGCCTTCCCCTGGCGGACGAGATGGTCCAGCGCGCGCATGGTTTCCTGCAGCGGCGTTTCAGGATCGGGACGGTGGTGGTAGAAAATATCGACATAGTCGAGGCCCATTCGTTTAAGGCTTTGGTCGAGGCTGGCAATCAGATATTTGCGTGAGCCCCAGTCGCCATAGGGGCCGTCCCACATGGTGTAACCGGCTTTACTGGAGATAATCAGTTCATCGCGATAGGGCAAAAAGTCCTCTTTCAGGATGCGACCAAAATTGCTCTCCGCGGAACCCGGCGGTGGCCCGTAGTTGTTGGCCAGGTCGAAATGGGTGATGCCGAGATCGAATGCGTGACGCAGAAGCTGACGGCTGGTTTCCACCCGCGTTTCGTCGCCGAAATTATGCCAAAGCCCAAGAGAAATTGCCGGTAGCTTTAGCCCGCTATGACCGCAACGGCGGTATTCCATCGTTTGATATCGCGTGGTGTTTGCCTGGTAAACCATACTTCCTCCGCACTTAAAACAGGGTTGTGTATACGTTTACACTAAAGAATGTTTGCCGGCGAGTATACTCCCGGAACGCGTAAATTTTGCTTTCCACCGTCTTTGTTGAGTGCAATCTGGACAGCGCAACTGCTTATTCAATACTCAACTTACCTGCACGAGAGGAGAGTAAGGATATGCAACCGACTTATACCATTGGCGATTATCTGCTGGATCGTCTCGTAGATTGCGGCATAGACCGCTTGTTTGGCGTACCTGGTGATTACAATTTACAGTTTCTCGATAGCGTTATTGCGCAGCAGAATTTAGGGTGGGTAGGTTGCGCTAACGAGCTCAACGCGGCCTACGCCGCTGATGGCTATGCGCGTATCAAAGGCGCAGGCGCGCTGTTGACCACCTACGGCGTCGGCGAACTGAGCGCGCTTAACGGTATTGCCGGCAGCTACGCCGAACATGTTCCGGTTCTGCATATTGTCGGCGCCCCCTCAACCGGCGCGCAGCAGCGCGGCGAGCTGCTGCACCATACGCTGGGCGACGGTGATTTCAGCCACTTCTCGCGCATGAGCGAGCAGATTACCTGTTCTCAGGCGGTACTGGCGGCGGGAAATGCCTGCCATGAAATTGACCGCGTACTCAGCGAGATGCTCACCCATCATCGCCCCGGTTATTTGATGCTGCCTGCCGATGTGGCGAAGGCAAAAGCGACACCCCCTGCACATCCTTTGCTTATTCCGAGTCTGCCTGCCGATGAGAACCAGCTGGCGGGATTCCGCGAGCACGCGGAGCGGATGCTCAGAAGTCGTCGTCGCGTATCGCTGCTGGCTGATTTTCTTGCTCAGCGCTATGGGCTACAAAATGTTCTCCGAAAATGGGTCGCCAGCGTGCCCGT
This sequence comes from Klebsiella sp. CN_Kp066, assembly GCF_040065135.1. Classification (NCBI taxonomy): domain Bacteria; kingdom Pseudomonadati; phylum Pseudomonadota; class Gammaproteobacteria; order Enterobacterales; family Enterobacteriaceae; genus Klebsiella; species Klebsiella sp. CN_Kp066. Next base: position 7,776 of record NZ_JBEAIU010000027.1, read on the forward strand.
CTCCTGCGCCACGATGCTAATGGGCAAAGGGCTTTTTGATGAGCAACAAAGCGGTTTTGTTGGCACTTACAGCGGGATTGCGAGCGCAGAGGAAACCCGCGAGGCCATTGAAAACGCTGACACCATTATTTGTATCGGCACCCGTTTTACCGACACCATTACCGCGGGCTTTACCCAGCATCTGCCGCAGGAAAAAACGATTGAAATCCAGCCGTTTGCCGTTCGGGTAGGCGACCATTGGTTCAGCCGGGTTCCGATGGATAAGGCGCTCGAAATAGTCATCGAGCTCTCCGCAAGTCTGGCGGGGGAATGGGTGCCGCCGAATATTCAGGCGCCCGGGGTGAGCGGCGCGCCTGAAGGAAGCCTGACGCAGAAAAACTTCTGGAGTACGGTGCAGGAACAGCTCCGCCCGGGAGACATTATTCTTGCCGATCAGGGAACCGCGGCTTTTGGCGCCGCCGCGCTTAAGCTGCCCACTGACGCAACGCTGATTGTCCAGCCGCTATGGGGATCGATAGGTTTCACCCTTCCGGCAGCCTACGGGGCGCAAATAGCAGCGGCGGACAGAAGGGTCGTGCTGATTGTCGGCGATGGCGCAGCGCAGTTAACTATTCAGGAACTGGGATCGATGCTCAGGGATAAGCAACGTCCGCTGATTCTGTTGCTCAATAACGAAGGCTATACGGTGGAGCGCGCGATTCACGGCCCCGAGCAGCGGTATAACGATATTGCGCTCTGGGACTGGAATCGTCTGCCTGATGCTTTTGCTCCCGATGTCCCGTCCCGATGCTGGCGCGTGACTCGCACGCATGAGCTGAGAGAAGCGATGAACAGCAGCGTCGCCTCAGACAGACTGACGCTGGTAGAGGTGATGCTGCCCAAAATGGATATCCCCGACTTTCTGCGCACGGTCACTCAGGCGCTGGAAGAGAGGAACAGTCGCGTTTAATCGCTATGCTTTCTGGCAATCATCAACGGCTTTCCGGCCAGCAGCAGCCAGGCCGGAAGCATAACAATGCACAGTAGCGGCAGTAGCGTGGTATCCGACACGACCACTGCCGCCATAAACAGGCTCAGCCAGCCATCACGCGTCACTACCAGCGTCAGGCCGAGGATAGCGCAGGAAACCGTGATGGCTGCCGGCACGGCGGGAACGTGTGCATGCAGCATCAGACCGAGCGCGACGCCGACGAACACGGCAGAAAAATACGCCCGCCGCGAAAACCGCAGGCGGCGGCAAGTATCAGCGCCGCAAGCTTGATCACGGCAATAAGCAGGTAATCATTGGCGCCAAGCGTCAGGCTTACCGGCAACTGCTGCATCTCATCAAGGCCTTTAAATAGCGTGATATGCCCGCCGATGACGCCCAGAATCCCTAATAAAAACCCGCCGACGCCCAGCGTAAGCACAGGATTTTTCAGACGATGCATCAGCGTGTGTAGACGCGGCAGGCACCAGACGGCGACCATGCCAACGGCAATCGCGATAAGCGTCACGATGGCGCCGCTAATAATGTCGACGAAGCGCAGCTCCGAAAGATAAGGCAGCGGTAGCGAAAAATGGGGGTGAAAAAACAGGCTGGTGGTCAGGGAACCCGCTGCCGCCGCAAGCAGCGGAGCAAATAGCTTGTCCCACAGGGGAACATCGTTGCTGCCGTTCAGCGTTTGCGAAAATATCAACGCCGCCGCGACCGGAGTGCCGAATAGCGCGCCGATGGTGCCGGAGGCGGCGAGAATCGTCCAGTCCAGAGGGGTAATGCGTGGAAACAGGCGACTGCCCACCGCAGCCGCCAGGGCGATATTCACGACCATAATAGGATGTTCCGGCCCCAGGCTAACGCCGCCCGCCAGACCCACTATCAGCGCCGCAAGCAGACCCGGCAGCGCGCTGGTGCTGACCGGTGCGCCTATCAGCGACTCTGTTGCCGGGTCCGGTCCCGCGTGCCCGGGACTAAAGCGCACGATCAGCCCAACGGCGATGCCGGTTCCGGTGAGAATAGCCATCGTCCACAAAGGGCCATCGGCATTGATGCCTACGCTCGCAGGCAGGCTGGTCCACAGGATATTTTGCAAAACGGCGGCTATTTTCATCGCCACGATTAAAACCAGACTGCAAGCAATACCAATGACGATTGCGGGTATCGATAATAGGAGCATGGTTCTGGCGCGTGGGTGCAGCATGAAAATATCCTTCTGAGTATCCTGGGCACTAATTTGCATGGACTCGTAAAGAGCGTCGACGCAAATGGTGCTGAAACGATAAAGTAATGATGCAACCTGAAAATTGTAAGCGCCAGGATGCTCAATTTTTCATGAATTTCAGTTCAATTGTGACGCAGATCGCTAAACCAGGGGCGCTTATGCGTTGGTCGTTGTTGTTAGCGCTTCATGAATTTAGAGTGTGCCAAAAGAATTATTTTGACTTTAGCGGAGCCGTAACGGAATGACAAAATTTGCTTTAGTAGGGGACGTAGGCGGAACGAATGCTCGTCTGGCGTTGTGCGATCTGGCAAGCGGGGAGATCTCCCGTGCAAAGACCTATTCCGGGCTCGATTATCCCAGTCTTGAAGCTGTTGTTCAGGTCTATCTGGAAGAGCATAACGTCAAGGTTGAGGACGGCTGTATAGCCATCGCCTGTCCCATTACCGGCGATTGGGTGGCGATGACCAACCACACCTGGGCATTTTCTATCGCCGAGATGAAAAAAAATCTGGGGTTCTCGCATCTGGAAATCATTAATGATTTCACGGCGGTGTCGATGGCGATCCCGATGTTGAAAGCCGAACATCTGATTCAGTTTGGCGGCGCGAAGCCGATTGAAGGCAAGCCGATAGCCGTCTATGGCGCAGGTACCGGGTTGGGCGTTGCTCATCTGGTTCATGTCGATAAGCGCTGGGTGAGCCTGCCGGGAGAGGGCGGGCACGTGGATTTTGCGCCTAACAGCGAAGAGGAAGGCATTATTCTGGAAGAGCTGCGTACCGAGCTGGGTCACGTCTCCGCCGAGCGCGTACTTTCAGGGCCCGGATTGGTGAACCTTTATCATGCGATCGTTAAATCTGACGGGCGTCTGCCGGAAAATCTGCAGCCTAAGGATGTGACTGAACGTGCGCTGGCCGATACCTGCATCGATTGCCGTCGCGCGCTATCGCTATTTTGCGTCATTATGGGCCGCTTTGGCGGTAACCTGGCGCTGACGCTCGGTACTTTTGGCGGCGTGTATATCGCTGGCGGCATTGTGCCGCGCTTCCTCGATTTCTTTAAAGCTTCAGGTTTTCGCGGCGGTTTTGAAGATAAAGGTCGGTTTAAAGCCTTCGTGCAGGATATCCCGGTCTATCTGATCGTCCACGACAATCCGGGGCTACTGGGATCCGGAGCCCACCTGCGTCAGACTCTGGGACAGGTTCTTTAATCCTGACGTTAACCCGGATAAATCGCTTATCCGGGTAACTTTCCTACAGATGCATGAGCTGGCGAAACTCTTTGACCTTGCTGCGGCTGACCGGAACCTGGAACTCCAGATCGCGAAGCCGCAGAATATAGGTGTTGTTAAACCAGGGTTCGATTTCGCGAATTTTGTTCAGGTTGACGCAGTACGAGCGGTGACAGCGGAAAAAGTGCGCCGTCGGTAGCTTGTTGCAGAACTCCGTAATATTCATCGGCATCACAAATGACTCTCTTCGGGTATAAACAAAAGTCATCTTTTCATGCGCTTCCGCATAGTAAATATCGTGGATGCTGGTGACGATAATCCGCTCATCTTTAATCAGGTTAATGGTGTCATTTTCCCTGGCCGGATTAGGCATCGCACCGGCGCTCGGCTGCTGCTGCTGCTGCTGCCAGGCGCTGGTCAGCTTTTGCAGCATATTAATGATGCGCGACTCCTGATAGGGCTTCAGGATGTAATCAAAGGCTTCCAGCTCAAAGGCTTCCACCGCATGTTCTTTCCACGCGGTAATAAATACGATAAAGGGCTTATGCGCGAACTGGCTGATATTTTGCGCCAGTAGTACGCCATCCAGCGAAGGAATATTGATGTCGAGAAAAATGGCGTCGACTTTGTTGTGTTGTAAAAACTTCAGTACGTCCAGCCCGTCGTCAAAGGTGCCGGCAATCTCCATCTCGCTATGGGTGTTAATCAACCAGGTGAGCTCTTGCTGCGCGAGGAACTCATCTTCAACAATGATGACTTTCATTTTATCTCCGCTCATGACAGCAGCGACTCCCTGGCCGCCTGGGGCGCGTGCTGGTGAGGCACATAGAAGGCGATTTCGGTCCCTGGCGTCAGGCGTCGGATATGCAGGCCTTCGCCGTACAGCAGCTTGACCCGATGATGAACATTGAGCAGGCCAATTTTATTTCCCGGCATTTCGTTAGCCTCGACTCTCGCCACTACCGCAGGGTCAATACCGTTCCCCGTATCGCGAACGCTAATTCGTACCCGATTTCCGCACTCATTAATGCCGATGGTCACCACCCCTTTACCTTTACAAGGCTGAATCCCGTGGACAATCGCATTCTCCACCAGCGGCTGAATAAGCAGGCTGGGGATCATAAAGCTGACTTCATCATCAATATCATAAATCACCGTCAGCTTGTCGCCGAAGCGAGCCTGTTCAATGGCGATGTAATCCTTGATTTGATACAGCTCCCTTTTGATGTCTATTTGTTCATCATCTTTTAATTCAATGTTGTAGCGGAGATAGCGCGACAGATTAAAAATTAACTGGCGCGCGGTGTCCGGATTCATGCGAATCGACGACGAAATCGCGTTCAGGGCATTGAATAAAAAGTGGGGGTTAATTTTGCTTTGCAGTGCGCGCAGTTCGGCTTTATTAGCCATTTCACGAAGCTGCTCTGCGCGGGAGACCTCCAGCTGAGTCGAGATGATTTGCGACAGGCCAATCGCCATTTCCTGTAGCGATGAGGTTATGCGGTGAGCGTGGCAATAATAGATTTTTAACGTACCGGTGACGATACCTTTTTCCCATAGAGGAATGACCAGCATAGAGTGTATTTCCGGCGTCCGATGAGCTTCGTCATTGTTTTTAATAATGATTTTTCCATAGCGAATCGCCTGTTGCGTTGTCGGGCTGATAAAGTCGTCGTTATCCCGGTAGTTGATTTCCCCGACGCCGACGTAGGCCATCACATGTTGAGTATTGGTAATGGCGACGGCATCGGCATTAATATCGCGGCGGATAATATCGCATACCTGACGCAGGGACTCGCTATTGACGTGGCGAAACAAGGGGAGCGTTTTGTTAGCGATGTCGAGCGCCAGTTTCGCCTGACGCGCGGCGCTGGCCTCCTTTTCCCCTTCAACGCTCTGCACCAGCAAAACGATAAAACCGATGCATACGCTGCCAAGGATCATCGGAATACCGATTTTTGAAACGATATCTATCCCCAGCGAGAACGATGGAGCCCACGCCACCACGAGTATCATGGTTAAGGTTTCGCACAGCATCCCGGCGAGGATCCCCGCTTTCCAGCGCTGCGCTTTAGGGACTTTACGACTGATTAACCCGGAGAGTAGACCGGCGACAATGCTGGTGATAAAGCAGGGGATGGCGGTGACGCCATCAATATCGATTAGATAGCGATGTACGCCGGCAATGACGCCCACTATCGCGCCTACCCAGGGGCCGAAGAGGATCCCGCCGGACATGACTGCGATAATACGCACGTTGACCAGTGAACCTTCGACCGGTACGCCGGACCAGGTACTGAAAAGGGCAAAGAGGGAGAAAATGGCGGTAACGGCCAGCAGCTCTTTTGGCGTGTGCGCGGATTTATGCAGAAGTTCACGAAACAGGCGCAGGCGAATGAGAAAAAAGAGACAAATCAGCATTAATGCCGCGCGGTCAAAAACCGCCAGCAGCATAGTAAATATTTCGTGCATGTGTGCGCCGTGTTAATCGCGAGAAAGCAATATGATAGAAAACCTCGTCGCAGAAGACCAGCCGAAGAGAGGAATGAGGAAAAGTCACACAAATAAAAGGGGATTAATGACGATGCGCTGAGTTTCAATAGCGTCTGCGCAGGCGGTGCTTTTTGCGTAAAGTTAAAGATATCAAAATGTTAAATTTAATGAAGAGTATGATATCCAGGATGCTTCTTTCTGCCGTATTTAGCTGAAATGATGCCCGTTTTCAGCGTGAAAAATTTTTTTTAATCCACCTCTCGACAAGAAGAAAATATTCGGGTTATTTTCTAAACGTGCTGCGGTTGCAGCCGCGTCGCTCGGACGGTCCGGGCGCTAACGTTAATCCGAGGAATCTATGGCTGAATTCAGTCCTGAACGCCGTTTTACGCGTATCGATCGTCTCCCCCCGTACGTTTTTAATATTACTGCCGAACTCAAAATGGCTGCGCGACGCCGCGGCGAAGATATTATTGACTTCAGCATGGGTAACCCCGATGGCGCGACGCCGCCGCATATCGTTGAAAAGCTATGTACCGTTGCCCAGCGCCCCGATACGCACGGTTATTCCACCTCTCGCGGCATCCCGCGACTGCGCCGGGCTATTTCTCGCTGGTATCAGGATCGCTATGACGTAGAGATCGATCCGGAATCAGAAGCGATTGTGACCATCGGTTCAAAGGAGGGGCTGGCGCATCTGATGCTGGCGACGCTTGACCATGGCGACACCGTGCTGGTGCCGAATCCCAGCTATCCAATTCATATTTACGGTGCGGTGATTGCCGGAGCTCAGGTTCGTTCAGTTCCCCTCGTTGAAGGCGTGGATTTTTTTAACGAGCTTGAGCGCGCTATTCGTGAGAGCTATCCGAAGCCGAAAATGATGATCCTCGGTTTTCCATCCAATCCGACAGCGCAGTGCGTTGAACTGGAGTTCTTCGAGAAAGTCGTCGCGCTGGCGAAGCGTTATGACGTACTGGTCGTGCACGATTTGGCCTACGCCGATATTGTGTATGACGGTTGGAAAGCGCCTTCTATTATGCAGGTTCCCGGCGCGCGCGATGTGGCCGTCGAATTCTTTACGCTCTCAAAAAGCTACAATATGGCAGGCTGGCGTATTGGCTTTATGGTGGGTAACAAAACGTTGGTTAATGCGCTGGCGCGCATTAAAAGCTACCACGATTACGGCACTTTCACTCCTCTGCAGGTTGCGGCTATTGCTGCGCTTGAAGGCGATCAGCAGTGCGTTCGCGACATCGCCGAACAGTACAAACGCCGCCGGGACGTGCTGGTGAAAGGGTTACATGAGGCGGGCTGGATGGTGGAGTGCCCGAAGGCCTCGATGTACGTATGGGCTAAGATCCCTGAGCAGTACGCGGCCATGGGGTCCCTGGAGTTTGCTAAAAAGCTGCTGCAGGATGCTAAAGTCTGCGTTTCACCCGGCATCGGTTTTGGTGATTACGGTGATACTCACGTACGCTTCGCTTTAATCGAAAACCGCGATCGTATCCGCCAGGCCGTACGCGGTATTAAATCAATGTTCCGCGCCGACGGGCTGCTTCCGGCAGCGGCTAAGTTAACCAGCGAAAGCAACGAATAAAAAAAGGAGCCGAGAGGCTCCTTTTTTTAACACCGTTAAAGCTAGATCATCAGGGCGAAAGTACCGGCCCAAACGATGACCATAAAAGAAATGCCCATTAAGAAATATTTCACGACTCATCACTCCGCGCTCTCGGCGAGACGCCTTACATGAATTTGCTCTTCATTGCCTGCTCAGCTATCGCTAACTAAAACGACACTTTTTTAGCCGGCGGTAGCTGTAAATTCTGAGCGTAAACGGCTCCAGATGGCGCTAATGTACGCCTAAAAAATGAGGGAAACAAGAGCCATTTTTTTATTAATTTTTAGTTACTTACGAGTGTCGTGATTCGGCGACACATTAATTTCATTCGGTATTAAATTTCATTCTGGCGACGGTCGTTAACAATGGTTTTTGTAGGGATATAGTTAATTGATTTTGGGCTTTTTTCTGCCTGAATACGGGATGGGGTAACCATCCCGTAAGAGGATTCGACGGGTTTAGCGAGTGGCAGAGTTCTGATGTTGCCACTCTTGCGGATAGCGTGCCGGGGCAAAACGCAATGTGAGGATCATTAACGCCAGGACGCAGGCGGCGTGAAACATCCAGCCCGGAAGGAAATTGCCGTTTAAGCTCCGCAGCAGCCCTGAAAGCCAGGGGGAAATGCCTGCAATAATAAAGCCCACTCCTTGCATAAAGGCCACCAGGCGACCCGCGATAGCGGGGTGCTTCGCGTGATCGAGCGCCAGTACCAGGCAGAGCGGAAACGCGCCGCCAAGTCCAATACCGCAGCAGATAGCCCAGGCAAGCGGTAGCTGCTGCGGTAGCCAGATAAAGCCGCAGAAGCCGATGAGCTGCAGCGCCAGCGCCAGCATCAGAAGCTTTCGCCGATCTTCATGCCTGGCCAGAACAGGCAGAAGTAGCGCTCCGCCAGTCTGGCCGACGGTCATTAACGCCAAAAGGGTACCGCTAAACTGCGCGCTATAGCCTGACTGCATATAGTAGGGTGGCAGCCAGGCGATCAAACTGGCGTAACCGCCGTTTATCAAACCAAAATAGAGGCTAAGTATCCACGCTCGACGATGGCGAAAAACAGAGAGCTGTATTGTCGATGGCGTCTGGACAGGTAACGTTCTGCTTAGCGGCCACCAGCAAAGGAGCGCTGTCGCTGCGGGTAGCGCCCACCACGCAAGCGCGTGATACCAGATAGCGCTGTGCTGCGCCAGCCACGGCGTAAATGCGGCTCCCAGACCGCCACCGCCCATCAGCGCCGCTGACCAGAGTCCCATCACCTGAGGCGTCCGACGATGAAACAGGCGTTTTATTACCGCAGGAATGAGCGCCTGGATAATACCAATGCCGATCCCGCCAAGAAGCGCGCTGCTGAGTAATAGCGCGCTCTGCGGCGCCAGTTCGCGAAGTAAAGCTCCGGCGGCGATGATTAACAGACTGAAGGCGATACTTTGACGTTCGCTGAATCGGCTGTTAATCCAGCCGCCGGCAAGCGCCAGCAGACCCATCGCGATCACCGGGAGCGCAGTGAGCAGGGAGGCAAGCGTGAAGCTCATACCACTTGCCTGCTGTATCTGGGGAAGGAGCGGGCCTGGCGATGTCAGCAGCGGACGCATATTCATTCCGATAAGCACCAACACCAGCAGCATGGCGCCGTTACGTTGCGTCTGATTCATTGCCGGGTGACCGTGGCGTGTTGAGCGCTGAAGTAAGGATGGGGGGAATTCATTGCGATCTCCTGGGGCTATCAGTCAAAAGGCGCAGGGAGAGTACGCCTGTTGTTTGATAAGTTAAAATACTTATTTATGATTGAGTTCATTTGAATTGCTTATGAGTGAATTCATGTTGCTGCGACATCTCAATTACTTCATTGCCGTTGCTGAACAAGGTAGTTTTACGCGGGCCGCAGCGATACTGCATATTTCGCAGCCGGCTTTATCGCAACAGATTCGCCAGCTGGAGGAGTCTCTGGGCGTACGGCTTTTTGATCGCAGCGGGCGTCATACTTGTCTGACGGATGCCGGGAAGGTGTGGTTGACGTACGCGCACAGGGCGCGGCAGGAGCTCGCTGAGGGGCAGCGTGCGCTTCATGATGTGGAGGACCTGCAGCGCGGTTCGCTACGTATTGCGATGATGCCTACCTTTACGACTTACTTTGTGGGGCCGCTGGTGGCTTCGTTCTATCAACGTTACCCAAATATTACGCTGGATTTGCAAGAGATGACCCAGGAGCGAATGGAGACCATGTTGCTCAATGATGAGCTCGATATCGGCATTGCTTTCGAAGGCAACGATGCGCGAGATATTGTTTATCAGCCGCTGCTTTCGGAAACCCTGGCGCTGGTGGTAGGCCGGCGTCACCCTCTGGCGACGGCCGAACGCGTCAAGCTGGCTGCGCTCAGTCAGGAATCTCTGATTCTGCTCAGTCGCGCTTTCGCGACTCGCCAGCAAATCGAACGTTACTGCCGGCAGCGTGATATTCAACCGAAAGTTCAGATGGAGGCTAACTCGATTAGCGCTCTCCTGGCCGTGGTAGAACGCACATCGCTGGCAACCCTGCTTCCGGCGTCCATTATTCTGGCGCGTGACGATCTCACTGCCATTGAACTCACCCCACCGTTACTCGCGAGAACCGCATGTCTGCTACAGCGAAAGGGCGCCTGGCAAAGCGCCGCGGCCCGCGAATTTATACTGATGGCGCATCGGGCTGCGATGAAGATCAGTGAAGGTCTTACAGATACTGAATAAGCGAGCTTTGTTGTTATGTTGATTTATGTTTATATGAAATGACTTATTAGCAGACTGGTAATTCATAAAGTATGGTCTTATTATGAAGTCAGGTTCATATCTGAAATTATATTGAAGGCCATTTGACGTTTAAAACTGAGGTATGCGCCACCGCTTCATGGCGCCAGAAAGGGTTTTTATTCTAATGTTTAAATTCACGGTTAGTCATTTGAGCGTGTATTCTGATGCCGGGAGATTAATACTGCCGTAGCTGGAGACCACGCCTTCTGCCCTTAGTCTATCCATTGCGATATTGAATATTTTATTTTTATTGTTTTCCGTTGCGTTTAGAATATTATCACCAAAGTGTGGGTTGGCTTGAATGATGTGATTGATGAATTCAATGAGCAGTTTATTTTGAAGAATAATTGAGGGATTATGCACCTCTTTATCCTCAATTATATTTAGCGGTTTTTCTGCAAATTCCAGAGGGCGGCTGCTGATGGTATGCTCATAAATTTTCTCAATCGCCTGATTAGTGATGTAAAGCTTATTCATCGTGATGGTTGGCTTCTCATCCTCATCGGGGGTGAAGTGACAGAAGAGGACGTTTCTTGCCGGTGAAATTATGCTGATCCGCTGTTCAGTAATGATGCTATCGGGGTTTTCTAGTACTTCCGTTAAATTCCTCGTGTGGCTGTACCACAGGCCAGATACGGAAACCCGGAGTTTTAACTGGGTAACAGGCGTTCCATATTGGGCATCCAGGTTCGGTTCACTTTCATTGAATCTAAAAATTTTGTTTATTTTGGAGTGAGGGGACCACGATCTTTCGCTTCTGCTCAATTCATCAATATTTGATGTGTTAAAAAAATAGGGTTTGTTGCCGCCCTGCTGATGGCGGATAGCACTCTTTAACGTTCCGTTGGTTCTGCCTAATTTGATGCAAAGGCTTATTGCACCAATATCATGCCAATGAAGCAGATCTTCTAATTCACAATTTAATAATTTTTGAGCGCGAGAGATTGAACAATATTCCAGTGGCGGAAGGTTGTTGAGTTTCCATATGTTCCGTTCTTTTCTTTCCATGGTCATTATTATCTTATGAAAAATAGGTTGGCTTTTGAGTTTCTTAAGCTGAATTTTGTCTACGTATTGATGATTGTATGATGTTTAATTCATGCTAAATAATTTATCAGAGATGATGTTGTATATCAATTGGTGAATCGGGTCAGACCGTTATCTGTCGTGCAGTCTATCACTTTTTCTGCAGTAATTAAATATATCGCTAATAGAAAATTATAATTGATAGCTATTATTACAGGGAATGATTTGCATTTAATTATTTATGTAGTGAATTGAATCCGGAGGTGTATACGACGTTAATGACAATACGGGATCGTGTGCTTTAGCTGGAGGTGGGAGTTCTCAGAACGTAAACTGTTCGATAAACGCCGGTTAACGAGCGTAGCTGGAAGGTTGAACAGCGGGCTGCCATCGCTTGCATCAGGCCTGCAACACGAAAATATCTCTAAAGGGGGCGGGGTGTCAGGCAGGGATTTCCCGATGTAACAAGGCAGATTGTCCCCTGCAGGAATCGAACCTGCAACTAGCCCTTAGGAGGGGCTCGTTATATCCATTTAACTAAGGGGACATGGCGCCGGGATTATAGCGTTATTTTCGGCGCACGTTAAGCTTGCGCGGCCCAACTGCTTAATCTATAGCCATTTAGCGCTTTTTTCTCTCTTCAGCCGCACGGGCTTTCTTCTCGTGGCTCATATCATTACGGATCTGAGCATGGCTTAATAACGCGAAAATAAAGGTCCCACCGCAGATGTTTCCGGCAAGGGTCGGGAGCGCGAACGGCCAGATGAATTCCTGCCACGGCAGCGTGCCGTTGAACACCAGGTAGAAAATCTCGACGCTGCCCACCACAATATGCGTAGTGTCCGCCAGGGCGATAAGCCAGGTCATCAGGATGATGACGATAATTTTCGCGGAGCCTGCGGCGGGAAACATCCACACCATGGTTGCGACCAGCCAACCGGAGATAATCGCATTGGCAAACATCTCCAGCGGAGGATTTTGCATCACCTTCAGGCTGATTTTAAGAAAGGCTTCGCGAGTCGGTTCATCGAACACGGGCATGACATCGAACGCCCATGCTGCGATAGCGGTTCCAATTAAGTTACCCGCCAGTACAACACCCCATAAACGTAACAGCAGGCCGATATTGCTGAGCGTGGGTTTATGCATAATCGGCAGGACGGCGGTGACGGTATTCTCGGTGAACAGCTGTTGCCGAGCGAGAATGACGATAACAAAGCCAAAGGTGTAGCCGAGATTTTCCAGCAAAAAACCGCCGGGCAGCTCGCTGAGATGGACATGGAATATGCCTTTGGCAACCAGCGAAGCCCCCATTGAGAGTCCTGCTGCAATCGCTGACCAGAGGAGCGCCATGGCATCGCGCTCAAGCTCTTTCTCTCCTTCCTGGCGAATCACTTCATGCGTAGCCATCGCCTGTGAAGGCAGGCGTTCTTCATCCACCTCAATTTCTTCACCATTCTGTTTTTCTTCACTTTCAACCTCAACATCTTCACTATCATGGTGAGTTTGCGGCTTCATAACTTTTCCTCAACGGCTGGTCTTTATTATAATCGTAGAGCGGTTTCGGTTATTTGGAGTGGATAAGCTCCTAAATTCTTTGTAATGACAAGATTAGCAATACGGAAATTGCAAAATGTGTATAGAATCGGGGGCATCAACAACGATGCCAAAAAAGGCTATGCTGAAAGCAGGCACATGCTTACGGGCGATATCTTAATGGAGGCGGCTGTCCTCGGATAACCCCCAGCGATAGCTAAAATTAACAGGGAGATACCTATGAATTTTCGCCTGTCGGCGCTTGCGCTTGGCGCCACATTGCTGGTGGGGTGCGCCAGTTCTGGTTCTGGCGATCTACCGCAGGGGCGTTCAGATCCGCTTGAAGGTTTTAACCGAACCATGTTCAACTTCAACTACAATGTTGTCGATCCTTATGTTCTTCGGCCTGTTGCCGTAGCGTGGCGAGATTACGTTCCGCAGCCGGCGCGTAATGGTCTGAGCAATTTTACCAGCAACCTTGAAGAACCTGCGGTAATGGTGAACTCCTTCCTGAAGGGCGATCCCTATAAAGGTATGGTGCACTTTACGCGTTTCTTCCTGAACACACTCCTCGGGATGGGTGGGCTGGTTGATGTAGCGGGAATGGCGAATCCAAAACTGCAACGCGTTGAGCCTGCTCGCTTCGGTAGCACCCTGGGTCACTATGGTGTGGGATACGGCCCCTATGTGCAGTTGCCTTTCTACGGCAGCTTTACGCTGCGTGATGAAGGTGGTGATATGGCTGATGACTTGTATCCGGTTCTTTCCTGGCTGACATGGCCGATGTCTATTGGTAAATGGATGGTAGAGGGAGTCGAAACCCGCGCGCAGCTGCTGGATTCCGATGGCTTGCTCCGTCAGTCCTCCGATCCGTATATCCTGATGCGTGAAGCTTACTTCCAGCGTCATGATTTTATCGCCAACGGCGGTAAACTTTCTCCGAATGAGAACCCCAACGCTCAGGCGATTGAAGGCGATCTCAAAGATATCGATTCACAGTAACCGTCGGGTTGAAAGTAAAAAGGGTGAACATGATGTTCACCCTTTTTTGTTGCTGCTGTTGATTAGAAACGGTAGTTAAAGTTCGCGCCGTACAGCCAGGCTTTACCTTCTGATTTAAAGGTATACGGCCCTTCTGTAAATTCGACGTGCTGACCGTGCATATAGGACACACCGACGTCGACGGAAGCATCTTTATTAAAGGCGTAAGTCGTACCGGCGCTGAGCCACAGGCGATCCTGATCCGGGATAGAGATAGAACGATTGGAAGCCGGAACCGGGCTATCATCAAAGGCGATACCGGTACGGAAGGTCCAGTTATCGTCATGGTAATAGGTGGTACCCAGAGCGATACGATAGGAATCTTTAAAACCTTCATCTTTATAGAACAGCGTTTCGCCGCCGCTGGTTTTGGTGGCTTTCAGCTCCTGGAACTGGCTCCAGCTGGTATAAGCCAGGCTGTAGTGAACGGCCCATTTTGGCGCTACGCGGTTATAACCTGAGATTTCCCACATTTCGGGCAGATTCAACGTCAGAGAACCGCCGATTGTCGAACCACCTGTGCCGTAAGGCAGTCCCAGACCGAGGGCAGAGTTAATAGGGTTGAGGGATGACGGCAGACTGCTCTTATAATCTCCGTCAAAATCAACTTTGACCTCAGAGCGGTAGGTTAAGCCGTAGCGGTTGTTTTTATCGACTTCATATAAAATGCCCGCATTCCAGCCGAAGCCCCACTCATCACCCTTCAGACGAGCGATTTGCGTATCGCGGCTGATACCGCCAGCCTGTTGACCAATTGCCGCGGCCTGGGCCGGAGAGAGTTTGCCGGCTTTCACCATTCCCGGTAGCTGCGCGCCGATAATATCCGGTAAATCGCCCGCGTAGCGCTCTAGTTTAGCTCTGGCATAGACGGCGTCAAAGCCTAAACCAAAGCTCCAGTGATCGTTGAGACGATAGGCGCCGCTCAGATTGAGGTTGAGGGTTTCGAGGTCGGTTGTACCGCCCATTGAGCCCGCGGCAAAATCATTGTTGAACTCGGTGGCTAAACCATAGTTAGACGTCAGAGAAGCCCCCCAGCCAAACTGGTCGTTAATCGGCGCCACAAAGTGCAGATTGGGTACCCATGCGGTTGGCGCGATATTGTCCTGGCTGGCGTCATTACCGATAACTGAACTGCCGGTGACGTTGACATCAGGATCGACAAAAATAGCGCCGCCCGAGAAAGTCGGACGGTCGAACATCATAATCAATGCCGGGTTACGGCTGACGTTTCCAGCATCGTCAGCAATAGCTCCTTCACCTGAATAGGCGCGACCAAGGCCCGATGAAGAGAATTCGTTTAACTGAAAGCCTGCCGACCAGGCCTGGCTTGAAACAAGTGCTACAGCCACTGCAAGGGCAGATTGGGTAAGGCGGGTTTTCTGGCTCATGCCCATAACCTCATAGAGTTATTTTTATTTAAACAATGTTACATGCTGTAACAGGAGCGCGAAGTGTAGGGTCTGCTTTACGACAGAGAAATCAGACCAGTGCGCTGAGTATAGGTCTGACCAGATGATATGTTGCAAGTTTGTTTATAAGTTTTTTCAATTGTGATCTAAGAAACGCGATCCAGTTGGCAAATTTGCCGGGGTACCCGCAATCCAAAGTAGGCACTTTTTGTTTTGGATCATTTTTAAGTGTGATTTCGGTCACTTATCTCCTTTGTCGCCATTAACGACTGGAGGCAGGCATGCCCCGGGCGTAAAATAAGCACATTATTTGTCTGGCACCTTGAGTGCATATACAGAGGAAATCTACGATGAGTAAATGCAGTGCTGATGAAACCCCGGTTTGCTGCTGTATGGATGTTGGTACCATCATGGACAACACCGATTGCACCGCATCTTATAGCCGCGAGTTTGCGAACCGCGCCGAAGCGGAAGAAATGCTTGCCGCATTGAGTGAAAGAGCGCGTAATGTTGAATCGGAGCCGTGCAAAATCACCCCGACCTTTACTGATGTTGATGGCGGCGTGAAGTTGGATATCGATTTCGTGTTTAGCTGCGAAGCTGAAACCCTGATTTTCCAGCTCGGCCTGCGTTAATCCCTTCCCAAACGCTCCTCCTCGCAGGGGCGTTATCTTTTCTAATCAATGTGTTTTGGCTCGCACTTTTTCTGTTCCCCGATTGGCTTAATGTAAAATATTAGTTAAAACTGTTATCAGGTCAGACCACTTTGTTTTATCGGTTAACAGGGGAGCGTTATGAGTCAGGCATTACCGCTAGTCACCCGTCAGGGCGATCGTATCGCCATCGTCAGCGGTTTACGTACGCCGTTTGCCCGGCAGGCGACGGCTTTCCACGGCGTTCCAGCCGTTGATTTAGGTAAGCTGGTGGTCGGCGAAATGCTGGCTCGCAGCAATATCCCCGCGGATATAATAGACCTGCTGGTATTTGGTCAGGTGGTACAGATGCCGGAAGCACCGAACATCGCGCGGGAAATTGTGCTGGGTACCGGTATGAGCGTACATACTGATGCCTATAGCGTCAGTCGCGCCTGTGCGACCAGCTTTCAGGCGGTGGCCAACGTCGCGGAGAGCCTGATGGCGGGAACCATTCATGCAGGCATCGCCGGCGGGGCCGACTCCTCTTCCGTATTGCCCATTGGCGTGAGCAAAAAACTTGCCAGAACGCTTGTTGATGCCAACAAAGCCCGCACTTTGGGACAGCGCCTGAAGCTCTTTTCCCGGCTGCGTTTCCGCGATCTTCTCCCTGTGCCACCAGCTGTTGCCGAATATTCCACCGGTCTGCGGATGGGCGATACCGCTGAGCAGATGGCGAAAACGTGGGGTATCACGCGTGAGCGGCAGGATGCGCTGGCGCTTCGTTCGCACCAGCTTGCGGCGAGGGCCTGGGAGGAAGGGAAATTAACGGCAGAAGTCATGACTGCCTACACGCCGCCGTTCCGTGAACCTCTGGAACAGGATAACAACATCCGTAAGAATTCAACGCTGGCAGATTACCAAAAGTTACGTCCGGCCTTCGATCGCAAACACGGTAGCGTGACCGCCGCTAACAGTACGCCGTTAACCGATGGGGCGGCGGCGGTGATCCTGATGACCGAATCCCGGGCTAAAGCGCTTGGGTTAATACCGCTGGGCTACCTGCGCAGCTACGCTTTTACCGCGATTGATGTTCGTCAGGATATGCTGCTGGGTCCGGCGTGGTCGACACCGCTGGCGCTGGAAAGAGCCGGGCTGACGCTGGCCGATTTAACCCTGATTGATATGCATGAAGCCTTTGCTGCGCAAACGCTGGCGAATTTGCAATGCATGGCCAGCGATCGATTTGCCCGTGAGGTGCTTGGCCGCTCTCAGGCTATCGGCGAAGTCGATGAGAGCAAATTCAACGTGCTTGGCGGTTCGATTGCCTACGGTCATCCCTTTGCCGCCACCGGCGCGCGAATGATTACCCAAACGCTGCATGAACTGCAGCGTCGCGGCGGAGGATTTGGGCTGGTTACCGCCTGCGCGGCGGGTGGGTTGGGTTCAGCTATGGTTCTGGAGGCCGAATGATGGAAACCGTGTCGGCATTTACGCTTGAGGTTCGCCCGGACAATATCGCTGTCATCACCATTGACGCGCCAGGTGAAAAAATGAACACCCTGAAAGCTGAGTTCGCCAGCGAGGTGCGGGGAATTATCCGTCAGCTCCGCGACAATAAAGAACTGCGCGGCGCGGTATTTATTTCCGCAAAAGCGGATAACTTTATCGCCGGGGCCGATATCAACATGATTGCCCGCTGTCATTCCGCTCAGGAAGCGGAGGCGCTGGCCCGTCAGGGGCAGCAAATCATGGCCGAGATCCACGGGCTCCCCATTCCAGTGATCGCCGCAATTCACGGCGCATGCCTGGGCGGAGGCCTGGAACTGGCGCTGGCCTGCCACGGGCGGGTATGCAGCGATGATAATAAAACCCGGCTTGGCCTGCCGGAAGTTCAGTTGGGCCTGCTGCCAGGTTCTGGCGGCACCCAGCGTTTACCGCGATTAATTGGCGTCAGCAGCGCGCTGGAGATGATCCTGACCGGCAAACAGCTTCGCCCGCGCCAGGCTCTGAAGGCGGGACTGGTCGATGAAGTGGTGCCACAGACCATCCTGCTACAAACCGCAGTTGAACGGGCTCTTAAAGGTCGTCCGGCAAGCCGTACCGTCCCGGCGCGCGAACGTATTCTCGCAGGACCTCTCGCCCGCAGCCTGCTGTTTCGTCTGGTAGCGAAAAAGACGCATCACAAAACCCAGGGCAACTACCCGGCAACTGAGCGCATTCTGCAGGTGATTGAGACCGGACTGGCGCAGGGCTGCAGCAGCGGATACGCAGAAGAAGCCCGCGCTTTTGGCGAGCTGGCGATGACGCCGCAATCGCAGGCGCTACGATCGATTTTTTTCGCCAGCACCGATCTAAAAAAAGATCGCGGTGCGGATGCGCAGCCCGTCGCGCTGCGTAGCGTGGGCATTCTTGGCGGAGGACTGATGGGGGGCGGCATCGCCTACGTCACCGCATGCAAAGGAGAATTGCCGGTCCGCATTAAGGACATTCAGCCGCGCGGGATAAATCATGCATTGAAATACAGTTGGGATCTGCTCGATAAACAGGTGCGCCGCCGCTATCTGCGCGCCAGCGAGCGCGATCGCCAGATGGGGTTGATTACCGGTTCGCTGGATTACCAGGGCTTTGCCCATCGCGATGTGGTGATCGAAGCGGTATTTGAAGATCTGGCGCTCAAGCAGAAAATGGTCAGCGAAGTGGAACAACACTGCCACCCGGAGACGATCTTTGCCTCTAATACGTCGTCTTTACCGATCGCAGAGATCGCGGCGCAAGCGAGCAGACCGCAGCGGGTTATCGGCCTGCACTTTTTCAGCCCGGTAGAAAAAATGCCGCTGGTCGAAGTGATTCCACATCGTGGTACCGATCGGCAGACTATTGCCACGGTGGTAAAGCTGGCGAAGCTGCAGGGGAAAACGCCGATTGTCGTCGCGGATAAAGCCGGATTTTATGTTAACCGAATTCTCGCGCCCTATATTAATGAAGCCATGCGCCTGTTAATAGAAGGGGAGTCGATCGATCACATTGATAAGTCGTTGGTTCAATTTGGCTTTCCGGTAGGGCCAATTCAGCTTCTTGATGAAGTGGGGATCGATACCGGCACTAAAATTATTCCCGTTCTGGAGGCGGCATGGGGAGAGCGTTTTAGCCCGCCTGCAAACATCATTAGCGCAATTCTGAATGACGATCGCAAAGGGAGAAAAAATAACCGGGGTTTCTATCTTTATGCGGTAAAAGGGCGTAAAAGCAAAAAACGGCCCGACCCGGCGATTTACAACCTGCTGGGTATCGCTTCTCCACAGGCGCGCTTGTCCGCGCAGCAGGTGGCGGAACGCTGCGTCATGATGATGCTCAATGAAGCGGCGCGCTGCTTCGATGAGCAGGTTATTCGCAACGCTCGCGATGGCGATATCGGCGCCGTGTTTGGCATTGGCTTTCCGCCGTTCCTTGGCGGCCCGTTCCGCTATATGGATAGATTGGGGGCGGGGGAAGTCGCAGCGATTTTGCAGCGTCTGGCTGCTCAATACGGCCCGCGTTTTACACCATGTGACACTTTGTTACACATGGCCGAGCAGGGGGCGACCTTTTGGCCCGCTGATGAACGTACGACCTAAGTTGTGGTCAAAGAAGGTAAATCCGTTTGTGAATGGCGCAGTGCTTTGGCGATTTTGTAAGCGATAGTTGACTATACTTACGCCATTGAGGTAAAAAACAGCGTTTCATTCGTTGAATGGATCAGGCACAATGCCCGGCCACCGGGTCACCTGCGTATCGTCTACGTGGGTAAGACCGCGGTGCTTCTGGTTAACAAAAGCGGTGCAATATGCAAGTTTTTATCATGCGTCACGGCGACGCTGCCCTCGATGCAGCCAGTGACTCGGTTCGTCCATTAACCGTCTGCGGTTGCGATGAGTCTCGTCAGATGGCAACCTGGCTGAAAGGTCAAAAAGTGGATATTGAGCGAGTTCTTGTCAGTCCCTACCTGCGTGCAGAACAGACGCTGGAAATCGTTGGGGAGTGCATGAATCTGCCAAAAGATGTCGACGTGATGCCGGAACTCACGCCGTGCGGCGATGTTGGCATGGTCAGCGCTTATCTCCAGGCGCTGGCGAATGAAGGTGTGGCGACGGCGCTGGTCGTGTCCCACCTCCCTCTGGTGGGGTACCTCGTCTCAGAGCTGTGCCCGGGGGAAACTCCCCCGATGTTCACCACTTCGGCGATTGCCTGCGTTACGCTTGATGCCAGCGGCAAAGGCGAGTTCAACTGGCAAATGAGCCCCTGCAATTTGAAGATGGCGAAAGCTATCTGATTTCCTCCGGAGCCGACGTTTTACGGAAGCTCCGGCGGTTGCCACTCTTCAACTTCAATCAGTACCAGCAGTGCGGCGTCACCGCCGTACTCTTTTGGTGCCTGATGAAACGCCATGATATGCGGGTGCTGAGCCAGCCATAGCGGCGTTTGCTGTTTGAGAATATGCTTCCCATGCCCGTGCATTACGCAGGCGCAAAATACGTGCTCGCGACGGCAGGCGGCAATCAACGCCCCCAGCTCCTGCTTGGCCTGCTGCTGGGTCAAACCGTGCAGATCGAGAAACAGCTCCGGCGAATAATCACCCCGACGCAGTTTTTTCAGCTCAAAGTGGCTGACGTCAGCACGCACATACTTCACCGATCCTTCGGTATTCAGCAACGGCTGAAACTCATCGGAAAAGTAGTGGCTGTTATCGGCCTGCTCCTGGAGCAGCCGCTTGGGCGGTACTTCAGCGATTTTTTTGCGCTGCGGACGGTGAACAATGGTGTCCTGCTTAATCTGACGAGTGCCGGTCATTAGCTGCCGGAACAATGCCTGATCCTCCTCGCTTAGCGTTGTTTTCTTTTTCATTACCTGGTCTCATTTTTTCTTTGCCGGTAGTTTACCCGACTCGCCACGCATCCAGGCAAGGAAAACCTCTTTTTCCCCCTCAGCGTGACGTAAGAATGCTGATTTATCCCCGTCTTCGTGGCAAACTAGCCGCCGAATTTATAGCAGAGCGTGCCCTGGGGGATAGCGTGGATAAAATTTTTGTTGATGAAGCCGTTAATGAGCTTCATACCATTCAGGACATGCTGCGTTGGGCGGTTAGTCGCTTCAGCGCTGCAAATATCTGGTACGGACACGGTACCGACAACCCGTGGGACGAAGCGGTGCAGCTGGTGATGCCGTCGCTGTATCTGCCGCTCGATATTCCGGAAGATATGCGCACCGCGCGCCTGACTTCCAGTGAGAAACACCGCATCGTTGAGCGCGTGATTCGCCGCATTAACGAACGCATTCCGGTCGCTTATCTGACCAACAAAGCCTGGTTCTGCGGACATGAGTTTTACGTCGATGAGCGCGTGCTGGTGCCGCGCTCGCCGATTGGCGAACTCATTAATAACCATTTTTCCGGCCTGATTGACCACTATCCGCAGCACATCCTCGATATGTGCACCGGCAGCGGCTGTATCGCTATCGCCTGCGCTTACGCTTTTCCGGAAGCGGAAGTCGATGCGGTCGATATTTCCCCTGATGCGCTGGCCGTTACCGAGCAGAACGTAGAAGACCATGGCTTAATTCACCACGTGACGCCAATTCGCTCCGATCTGTTCCGCGACCTGCCGAAGGTGCAATACGATCTGATCGTCACTAATCCGCCGTACGTCGATGAAGAAGATATGTCCGACCTGCCGGGTGAATATCGTCATGAACCGGTTCTCGGCCTGGCGTCCGGTAGCGATGGCCTGAAGCTAACTCGGCGGATCCTGGCCTGCGCGCCGGATTATCTCAGCGATGACGGTATCCTGATTTGTGAAGTCGGCAACAGCATGGTACATCTGATGGAACAGTATCCTGACGTTCCATTTACCTGGCTGGAGTTTGAAAACGGCGGCGATGGCGTCTTTATGCTGACTAAACCGCAGCTGATTGCCGCCCGCGCGCATTTCGGCATCTATAAAGACTAAAACAACACGCAAACATAACGACAAGAACGGAGCCGTGATGGCAGGAAACACAATTGGACAACTCTTTCGCGTCACGACGTTTGGCGAATCGCACGGCCTGGCGCTGGGCTGTATCGTCGACGGCGTACCGCCCGGCATTCCGCTAACCGAAGCCGATCTGCAGCACGATCTCGATCGCCGACGTCCGGGAACATCGCGCTATACTACCCAGCGCCGCGAACCGGACCAGGTTAAAATCCTCTCCGGCGTATTCGAGGGGGTGACTACCGGGACCAGCATTGGTCTGCTGATTGAGAATACCGATCAGCGTTCTCAGGATTACGGCGCGATTAAAGACGTTTTCCGCCCGGGTCACGCTGACTACACCTACGAACAGAAATATGGCCTGCGCGACTATCGCGGCGGCGGTCGTTCCTCTGCCCGTGAAACCGCTATGCGCGTGGCTGCCGGAGCGATTGCCAAGAAATTCCTCGCCGCGAAATTCGGGATTGTGATTCGCGGCTGCCTGACCCAGATGGGGGATATTCCTCTGGCTATCAAAGATTGGGAACAGGTTGAACAAAACCCGTTCTTCTGTCCGGATCCAGAGAAAATTGAAGCGCTCGATGAACTGATGCGCGGCCTGAAAAAAGAGGGCGACTCCATCGGAGCGAAAGTAACCGTGGTGGCCGATGGCGTTCCGCCGGGGCTCGGTGAGCCGGTATTTGACCGCCTCGATGCGGACATTGCGCACGCGCTGATGAGCATTAATGCGGTGAAGGGCGTGGAAATTGGCGATGGTTTTGAGGTGGTGAAGCTTCGCGGCAGCGAAAACCGCGATGAAATTACCAAAGCGGGTTTCCAGAGCAACCACGCGGGCGGCATTCTCGGTGGTATCAGTAGCGGTCAGCAGATCGTGGCGAACATTGCGCTGAAGCCTACCTCCAGTATTACCGTTCCGGGACATACGATTAATCGCTCTGGCGAAGAAGTCGAGATGATCACCAAAGGGCGTCACGATCCCTGCGTTGGCATTCGTGCGGTACCGATTGCCGAAGCGATGCTGGCGATCGTGCTTATGGATCACTTTATGCGTCAGCGCGCGCAAAATGGCGACGTGACGACATCAATTCCACGCTGGTAATAGATGAAAAAAACCGTTATCGCACTGCTGGCGCTTCTCGCCAGCGGTACCAGCCTGGCGGCAACGCCGTGGCAGAAAATCACCCAGCCCATCAGCGGCAGCCCGCAGTCGATTGGTGCATTTGCCAATGGCTGCATCGTTGGCGCGCAGGCGCTGCCGTTAAACGCCACCGGCTATCAGGTGATGCGTACCGATCAGCGCCGCTACTTCGGCCATCCGGATCTCGTGCAGTTTATTCAGCGTCTAAGCAACCAGGCGTATAACAGAGGTATGGGAACGGTACTGATTGGCGATATGGGGATGCCGGCCGGGGGGCGTTTCAACGGCGGTCATGCCAGCCATCAGTCCGGGCTTGACGTCGATATTTTTCTGCAGCTTCCGCAGGCGCGCTGGAGTTCAGCTCAGCTGCTGAAGCCGCAGGCGCTGGATCTGGTGGCCCGCGATGGTCAGCGCGTCGTGCCCTCGTTGTGGAGCCCGCAAATTAGCCAGCTGATTAAGATGGCGGCGGAAGATAGCGACGTCACGCGTATTTTCGTCAACCC
The DNA here is from genome assembly GCF_040065135.1 of Klebsiella sp. CN_Kp066. Classification (NCBI taxonomy): domain Bacteria; kingdom Pseudomonadati; phylum Pseudomonadota; class Gammaproteobacteria; order Enterobacterales; family Enterobacteriaceae; genus Klebsiella; species Klebsiella sp. CN_Kp066. The sequence goes on from NZ_JBEAIU010000027.1 coordinate 31,387, forward strand.
GGCAATTAAGCAGCAACTGTGCCTGGATGCCGGTAACGATCGCGACTGGCTACGCAAAGTTCGCCCATGGTTCCAGCACCGGGCGCATATGCACGTGCGCCTGCGCTGTCCGGCAGGCAGCCTTGAGTGCGAAGATCAGGCTCCGCCACCGGCCGGCGATGGCTGCGGTGCGGAATTGCAAAGCTGGTTTGAACCCCCTAAACCAGGATCAACCCCACCTGTGAAGAAGACGCCGCCTCCGCTGCCGCCTTCCTGCCAGGCGCTACTGGATGAGCATGTTCTTTAATGGATAGTTTTATCGATCTTTTTATGGTGTCGCCGACGGTAATGGTGGTGCTGTTTTTCGTGGCCATTCTGGCGGGATTTATTGACTCCCTGGCGGGCGGCGGCGGGCTATTAACCGTCCCGGCCCTGATGGCGGCGGGTCTTCCTCCAGCGCAGGCGCTGGCAACGAATAAGCTGCAGGCCTGCGGCGGGTCGCTGTCCGCTTCGCTTTATTTCATCCGCCGCAAGGTAGTGAATCTGGCCGACCAGAAGCTCAATATTCTGATGACCTTTCTCGGCTCGACCGGCGGCGCGCTGCTGGTCCAGCACGTCCAGTCTGATGTTCTCAAACAGATACTGCCAATCCTGGTTATCGGCATTGGCCTCTATTTTCTGCTGATGCCGAAACTCGGCGAAGAGGACCGGCAGCGACGTCTGTACGGTCTGCCGTTTGCCCTGGTGGCTGGCGGCTGCGTCGGTTTTTACGATGGTTTCTTTGGCCCGGGCGCCGGATCCTTTTACGCGCTGGCTTTCGTCACCCTGGCGGGGTTCAATCTGGCGAAATCGACCGCGCATGCAAAATTGCTTAACGCGACGTCCAACGTTGGCGGCCTGCTGCTGTTTATTATTGGCGGTAAGGTGATTTGGGCGACCGGCTTTGTGATGATGGCCGGGCAGTTTATCGGCGCTCGCGCGGGATCTCGACTGGTGCTGAGCAAAGGACAGTCACTGATTCGGCCAATGATCGTTGTGGTGTCGGCGGTGATGAGCGCGAAACTTCTTTATGATAGCCATGGACAGGAGATCCTCCGCTGGTTGGGGATGAACTAATGAACAGTACGCATAAATACGAACAGCTGATCGAAATCTTCGACGGCTGTTTTGCCGATGATTTTAATACCCGTCTGATTAAAGGCGATGACGAACCGATCTATCTTCCAGCAGATGAAGAGGTGCCCTATAACCGCATCGTCTTTGCCCACGGCTTTTATGCCAGCGCGCTGCACGAGATTTCACACTGGTGCATTGCCGGAAAGGCGCGCCGCGAGCTGGTTGATTTCGGTTACTGGTACTGCCCGGACGGGCGCGACGCGATGACCCAGTCAAAATTTGAAGACGTCGAGGTGAAGCCTCAGGCGTTCGACTGGCTGTTTTGCGTGGCGGCGGGATATCCGTTTAACGTCAGCTGCGACAATCTGGAAGGGGATTTTGAACCCGATCGGATCGCTTTTCAGCGGCGGGTACATGCCCAGGTCATGATCTATCTGGAGCAAGGGATCCCTGAGCGTCCCGCGCGTTTTATCAAGGCGCTGCAAGAATATTACCAAACGCCGCCTTTGACGGCAGAACAGTTCCCGTGGCCGGAAGACCTGCACTAAGGCCACGCTTTACATAATATGAGGAAAGAAGATGATCGCGGAGTTTGAATCACGCATTCTGGCGTTAATTGACAATATGGTAGACCACGCCAGTGATGATGAACTGTTTGCCGGCGGTTATCTGCGCGGCCACCTGACGCTGGCGGTGGCCGAGCTGGAAGGAGAAGGGGAGCATACTGCGCAGGCGGTGCATGATAAAGTGACCCAAAGCCTGGAAAAAGCCATCAGCGCGGGCGAACTGTCGCCGCCGGATCAGATACTGGTGCAGGGAATGTGGGACAGTTTGTATCAGAAGGCGATGCAGGCGTAGTTCTGTAGCGCTTCCTTAAGCCGACGCCCGGCGTTCATCCCGCCGGGCACGGTTCCTCCGCTATTATTTCACCGCTCTCCCTTTCAGCAGTTTTCTTACCCATAGCCGGTTCGGATTCAGCGCAGCTAGCGTCTCTTGATCCATCGGTAATGGCTCATTGCTCATTTGCGCCGCGAGGATCTCTGCCGCGAGCGGGGCGGAGCAGAGGCCGCGCGAACCCAGCGCTCCCAGCATATAAAGATTGCGGTAAACCGGCGCTGCTCCGGCCTTATCCTGATGTTCAGCCAGCGAGGCATATTCACTTAAGGTCGCGTCATAATCAGGCACGCTGCCGACCATCGGCAAATGATCGCGCGTCGCACAGCGCACGCCGCTGCGGGACTCATTCGCGCTTACGTCAACCTCCCGCGTCCATTGCGCCTGCGGGAAACAGTCTATCAGACGCTGTCGATTCTGCTGCTGATCGTCGGCGCTAAACGCGGTATCTGTCTGTCCACGATGATAGCTGGCGCCGATGCAGTGCTGCTGGTTGTGCGGGTTTTGCGGCGTCAGGTAGCCGTTGTAGCACAGCACCTGGCGTAAAGACGATAGCCCTGGCGTTGTTGGTATATGGCTGACCTGGCCGGCGACGGGATACATCGGAAGATGCTCCGTCTGGCTGAAGCGGGTTACCTGATGGCCATTGGCCAGCACCACGACTTCATGAAACTGACGATCGTTTAATTGCCAGCCGGTATTGTCCGCGCTGATAGTCTCTACGGGATAGCGGTAGTGAACCCGTAATCCGCGAGTGGCGGCGAGCGCCAACAGTTCTGCGGTTAACTGCTGGGGGCACAGCCAGCCTCCGGCAGGATAGGTTATTCCTCCGCAGCCGGTTTCCACTCCTGCTTGTTCCGCAGCGCTCTGCGCATTAACGGCGAGGGCGATTTCCGGCGGCAGATTAAGCTCAACCATCTGGGCAATTTTATGCGCGCTTTTTTCATCCCAGCCCAGCTGCGTCACCCCGCACCAGTCATGATCGAACATGACCGGCAGATCGTCGTAGAGGCGGCGAGCGAAAGTAAATGCAGCGGGGAAAAAGCGGGCCAGGGCGGGGTCGTGCTGGCTGAGCAGCGGATAGAGCGCTCCCTGGCGATTGCCGGATGCGCCTTGTGCCGGAGCGTCATCGGCGCAGTATAGTGTCACCTGCCACCCGCGCCGCAGCAGCGCCAGAGCGAGCAGGGCGCTGGCGATCCCTCCGCCAACAATCGCCGCATCGCGCTGTTCGGTGCCGCCGCGGGCAAACCACGGCGCACGCGCGGGAAAGTTGAGTTGTTGATTCATTTCCCCGATGAGCATTTCTCGCTTGCGGCCAAAGCCCTTGCGTTTCTGCATGCTGAAACCGGCTTCCTCCAGCCCGCGGCGCACAAAACCTGCGGAGGTAAAGGTGGCCAGAGTACCGCCGGGTCTCGCCAGGCGAGCCATTGCCGCAAAGAGTTCCGCCGTCCACATGTCCGGGTTTTTGGCGGGCGCAAAGCCATCCAGAAACCAGGCGTCTACCTGCTGATTGAGCGAGTCGTCCAGCTCGTTGGTCAGCTGGTTAATATCGCCAAACCATAAATCCAGCGTGATGCGGCCCTCGTCCAGCAGCAGTCGATGACAGCCGGCAAACGGCAGCGGCCAACGGGCCTGCAGCTGCTCGGCCCAGGGCGCAAGCTCCGGCCAGTGCTGGTGAGCGAGGCGCAGATCGTCCGCGCGCAGCGGGAATTTTTCGAAACTGATGAAGTGTAATCTTTGCAGGGTAGCCTGAGGGTTATCGCGGCGAAAAACGTCAAACGCCTGCCACAGCGTCAGAAAGTTAAGGCCGGTACCGAACCCGCTTTCGGCAACCACAAATAACGGACGTGAATGTGTTGAAAAACGTTCGTTGAGCCGGTTGCCGTCGAGGAAAACGTAGCGCGTCTCTTCCAGACCGTTGTCATTGGAAAAGTAGACATCGTCGAAATCTCGGGAAACAGGTGTACCCTCAGCGTTGAATTCCAGGTTGGCAGGTTGTATGGCGTTTTGTTTCACGTAAGTTACTCGAATCACAAGGCGTAGAACGATCTTAACGATGTGTGCCTGAGGGCGCAAATTTATACACAAATTGGCTGATCGGACTTGTTCGGCGTACAAGTGTACGCTATTGTGCGACTCGAAACTTAATATAGTGCGACTTACAGAGGTATTGAATGAAACGTGCAGTGATTACTGGCCTGGGCATCGTTTCCAGTATTGGTAATAACCAGCAGGAAGTCCTGGCATCTCTGCGTGAAGGACGCTCCGGGATCACTTTCTCTGAAGAGTTTAAAGATTCGGGAATGCGCAGCCACGTATGGGGCAACGTTAAACTGGATACAACCGGTTTGATCGACCGTAAAGTGGTTCGTTTCATGAACGATGCCTCTATCTATTCCTATCTCTCCATGCAGCAGGCGATTGAAGATGCAGGCCTGAAAGATGAGGTCTATCAGCAAAACCCGCGCGTGGGCCTGATTGCCGGTTCTGGCGGTTCTTCTAAGTCTCAGGTTTTTGGCGCTGATGCCATGCGCAGCCCGCGCGGTCTGAAAGCTGTAGGTCCTTATGTGGTGACCAAGGCGATGGCATCCGCGGTCTCCGCTTGCCTTGCAACACCTTTCAAAATTTACGGTGTGAACTACTCTATCAGCTCCGCCTGCGCAACGTCTGCGCACTGCATCGGTAATGCTGTGGAACAAATCCAGCTGGGCAAACAGGATATCGTGTTTGCCGGTGGCGGCGAAGAGCTGTGCTGGGAGATGGCGTGTGAGTTCGACGCGATGGGCGCGCTGTCCACCAAATATAACGAAACGCCGGATAAAGCTTCCCGTACTTATGATACCCACCGTGATGGTTTCGTTATCGCTGGCGGCGGCGGTATGGTTGTGGTTGAAGAGCTGGAACATGCTCTGGCGCGCGGCGCGCACATCTATGCTGAAATCGTTGGCTACGGCGCAACTTCCGATGGCGCAGATATGGTTGCCCCGTCCGGTGAAGGTGCGGTTCGCTGCATGAAGATGGCGATGGAAGGCGTAGATACGCCGATTGACTATCTGAACTCCCACGGTACCTCTACGCCGGTAGGCGATGTGAAAGAGCTGGGGGCGATTCGCGAAGTCTTCGGCGATAACAGCCCGGCTATCTCCGCGACCAAAGCGATGACCGGTCACTCCCTGGGCGCCGCTGGCGTACAGGAGGCTATCTACTCTCTGCTGATGCTGGAACACGGCTTTATTGCCCCGAGCATCAACATTGAAGAGATGGACGAACAGGCAGCTGGTCTGAACATTGTGACCGAGCCGACCGAGCGTGCGCTGACTACCGTAATGTCTAACAGCTTCGGCTTTGGCGGTACTAACGCCACGCTGGTGATGCGTAAATACAGCGCATAACGAGCATGCTTTGCAAGGGGAGCCTGCCGGCTCCCCTTTTTTGTATTCTTGACAGACCCCTGGGTGTAAAGGCAAACTCCTGCCACAACATTATTCTCTCAGATAATGCGTAAGCGTTTAACGTCATCCAACGCGCCTTAAACCTGATAATCAGGTGGAGAGGGCGTGGCCATCACCTCGCCTTACTCTGCGAACTGGAGTAAAGCATGTCCGCAGTCACTGAAACAAAAAAAATGCCTTCAGCGAATGGTTCGCTGTTTCGGATCACTTTCGCCGTTTTTCTTACCTATATGACCGTTGGCCTGCCGCTGCCGGTTATCCCCTTGTTCGTTCATCAGGAACTGGGCTTCGGCAACACCATGGTTGGTATCGCCGTTGGTATCCAGTTTCTGGCGACCGTATTAACCCGCGGCTATGCAGGTCGCCTGGCGGACCAGTACGGCGCGAAACGCTCTGTGCTACAGGGGATGCTGGCCTGTGCGCTGGCTGGAGGTGCCTGGCTATGCGCCGCGCTGCTGCCGGTCCCCGTAATGGCGAAGTTTGGCCTGCTGTTGCTGGGCCGTCTGATCCTGGGGTTTGGTGAAAGCCAGCTGCTCACCGGCAATTTAAGCTGGGGAATGGGGCTGGTGGGCCCGATGCGCTCAGGTAAAGTGATGTCGTGGAACGGCATGGCGATATACGGCTCGCTGGCGGCCGGAGCTCCGCTGGGGCTGCTGATCTACAGCCATTACGGCGTTGCAGCGCTGGCCGGCGTCACCATGGTGCTGCCGCTGGTGGCGTGGGCAATTAACGGCACGGTGCGTAAAATTCCCGCCCACGGCGGCGAGCGTCCGTCGCTGTGGAGCGTGGTGGGAATGATCTGGCGGCCCGGTATTGGTCTTGGACTGCAGGGCGTCGGTTTCGCGGTGATAGGCACGTTCGTCTCCCTCTATTTCGCCAGCAACGGCTGGGCGATGGCCGGTTTTACCTTAACCGCGTTTGGTGGAGCATTTGTGCTGATGCGCGTGCTGTTTGGTTGGATGCCGGACCGCTTCGGTGGGGTGAAAGTGGCCATCGTTTCGCTGTTGATTGAGGCGGTAGGCCTGGCGCTGCTCTGGCAGGCGCCCAATGCCTGGGTCGCGCTGGCGGGCGCGGCGCTAACCGGCTGCGGTTGCTCGCTTATCTTCCCGGCGCTGGGCGTAGAGGTTGTGAAGCGGGTACCGCCGCAGGTTCGAGGAACGGCGCTTGGCGGCTACGCCGCGTTTCAGGATATCTCCTACGGCGTCACCGGCCCGCTTACCGGATTGCTTGCGACTTCTTTAGGCTATTCTTCCGTCTTCCTGGCGGCGGCAATATGCGCCGTGCTGGGGATCCTCATTACGCTGGTATCGCTGCGTAAATAGGCCTTTTGTTCGGCCCGGTATACGGGCCGAACAGGCGGTTAAATCACTAACCACAGCAAAATAAGCCCCGCGAGCAGCGTCAACGCGATAGCCCACGGCTTTTTAAACGCCAGCCACGGCGATGAAGGCGGCGCCTGAACCGGTGGGATCGCCAGCGTCTCTTGCGCTCTGGCGACCCTGAGCACGAAAATTTTGTTCAGCAGCGTCAGCAGCTGGGCTGCGCTTAGCGGCGTTTGCGCCGTTGCGTGCCAGCTGGTTTGCGCAAAATCCATCACTCTTTGCCACTCCGCGGCTTCAAGCGGCTGCTTCAGGGCGGCCTGCAATGACATCAGCGTCGGCGTAGCCTGCGTGCTGAGCGTTTGCCGCGCATGGAGCCAGTATGAGAGGGGAGTGAAGTGGGTCGCCGGGATCAGTTCCCCGCTTTTGACGCCGCTTAGCTCCAGCATCGACTGCCAGATGAGCTTGCTGGACTCCCCGGTAGCTGCTGCCAGTTTGGTCACCTGTTGATTGAGCGTATTATGCTCCGCTGGCAGCAGTGGACGATGGGTTGGCGGGCGCTGCTGCGGCTGAGGAATCGAGAGCTGACCGCTTTGCAGCAGTTGCAAAACATTCTCCAGCTGCGGCTGGGTGAGCGCATGCAGCGCGGTTTGACCGTCATGCTGACGAATATAATCGCTGACCGCCTGACGATTATTACCCTGGTTCAGCAGTTCGCTCAGCTGCGCCAGGATTTGCCGGCGGTGGTGATTCTGTTGGGCAAGGATTAAGCGCTGGTTCAGGCTGTGTTCGGCGGCAGCAAAATGGCTTGCCAACAGCGGGGCGTCGTTTTTCAGGCTCAGATCGTGCTTTACGCAGGCCCACACTTCCGCATTTTGCTGCGATGTTAACGCCACCAGGCGCGTAATGAGCCGCTCAAGCGCGGTGCGCTGCTGGGTAGTGAGCGGAGGTTCGCCTGTCCCCGGAGGGCGATCGGACATACCTGAAACGGGATGCGTCATGATTAATCCTTTGCGTAGTGCTGTACTAAATTACTGTACTCAGGGCCGGGTGGTGATGTTCCTGGCGGGCAGATTATGGCACACTTCCCCGGTTTACTCTCGCTCTCAGACAGGTACTGAACCGTGAAAATCCTCGTTGATGAAAATATGCCCTATGCGCGTGAGCTTTTTAGCCGCCTGGGGGAAGTGAAGGCCGTTGCGGGTCGTCCCGTTCCGGTCGAAGCGCTCAATGACGCTGATGCGCTGATGGTGCGATCCGTCACCAAAGTTAACGAAGCGCTGCTCTCCGGCAAGGCTATCAAATTTGTTGGCACCGCAACGGCAGGCACCGACCATGTCGATCAGGCGTGGCTGCAGCGGGCGGGAATCGGTTTTTCCGCGGCGCCGGGCTGTAACGCTATCGCGGTGGTGGAATATGTCTTTTCAGCGCTGCTCATGCTGGCTGAACGCGATGGCTTTGCGCTGCGCGACCGTACCGTCGGGATCGTGGGCGTCGGCAACGTGGGCGGGCGCCTGCACAAACGTCTCGAGGCGCTGGGAATTAAAACGCTGCTTTGCGATCCCCCGCGCGCCGATCGCGGCGATGAGGGCGACTTCCGTCCTCTTGACGAGCTGGTGCAGGAAGCCGATATTCTGACTTTCCATACGCCGCTCTATAAGGAAGGGCAGTACAAAACGCTGCACCTGGCGGATGAGGCGCTGATTCGCCGCCTGAAGCCGGGGACGATATTAATCAACGCCTGCCGTGGGGCAGTGGTGGATAACGCTGCGCTGCTTAAACGACTACAGGAAAATCAGCCGTTAAGCGTGGTGCTGGATGTCTGGGAGCCGGAGCCGGACCTGAATATCGAGCTGCTCAAGCGGGTGGATATTGGTACGCCGCATATTGCCGGCTACACCCTTGAAGGAAAAGCGCGCGGTACGACCCAGGTTTTTGAGGCCTACAGCGCGTTTATTGGCCACCCGCAGCAGGTGGCGCTGGACACGCTGCTACCGGCGCCGGAGTTTGGCCGCATTACGCTGCACGGGCCGCTCGATCAGGCAACGCTAAAACGGCTGGCGCATTTGGTGTATGATGTGCGCCGCGATGATGCGCCGCTGCGAAAAGTCGCGGGCGTTGCGGGCGAGTTCGATAAGCTGCGCAAGAATTACCAGGAACGTCGCGAATGGTCTTCGCTGTACGTGCAGTGTAGTGATGCCCAGGCGGCGACGCTGCTGCGCCAGCTTGGCTTTAACGCCGTACATCATCCTGTTCGTTAATATCATCTTAATGCTCCTGCTGGATAATCCGGCAGGGCCGCTTTTTTTCTGGAGTACACCACCATGTCTGAAGGCTGGAATATTGCCATACTGGGCGCAACGGGCGCCGTGGGCGAAGCCCTGCTCGAAACTCTTGCCGATCGTCAGTTCCCGGTGGGGGATATTTATGCCCTTGCGCGTAGCGACAGCGCCGGTGAACATCTGCGTTTTGCGGGCAAGTCGGTTCTCGTTCAGGATGCGGCGGAGTTCGACTGGACCCAGGCCCAGCTGGCATTTTTTGCCGCGGGTGTAGAAGCGACCGCAGCGTATGTCGAAGAGGCCACGAACGCGGGCTGCCTGGTGATTGACTTAAGCGGTCTGTTTGCCCTGGAGCCGGATGTGCCGCTGGTGGTGCCGGATGTTAACCCGTTCGTACTGGCGGATTACCGCAACCGCAACGTTATCGCGGTAGCGAATAGCCTGACAAGCCAGCTGCTGTCGGCGTTAAAACCGTTGATCGATCAGGGCGGCCTGTCGCGTATAAGCGTAACCAGCCTGCTTTCTGCTTCCGCTCACGGTAAAAAAGCGGTTGATGCGCTGGCGGGCCAGAGCGCTAAATTACTCAACGGTATGCCAATCGATGACGATGATTTCTTCGGCCGCCAGCTGGCGTTCAATATGCTACCGCTGCTGCCCGATCGTGAAGGAAGCGTGCGCGAAGAGCGACGTATCGTCGATGAAGCCCGCAAGATACTGCAGGATGACGGTCTGATGATCTCCGCTAATGTCGTGCAGTCGCCGGTGTTCTATGGCCACGCGCAGATGGTGAGCTTTGAAGCGCAGCGTCCGCTGGCGGCCGAAGAGGCGCGCGATGCCTTTAGCCGCGGGGAAGATATCGAGCTGTCCGAAGAGGGCGAATTCCCGACGCAGGTCGGGGATGCTTCCGGCAACGCCCGCCTTTCCGTCGGCTGCGTGCATAACGACTATGGTATGCCTGAACAGGTGCAGTTCTGGTCAGTCGCCGATAACGTTCGTTTTGGCGGCGCGCTGATGGCGGTGAAAATCGCTGAGAAGCTGGTTCAGGAGTATTTGTACTGATGTCTGAGATGGAGCAGCCGCCGGTCTACAAAATCGCGCTGGGCATCGAATACGATGGCAGCAAGTACTACGGCTGGCAGCGGCAGAACGAAGTCCGCAGCGTACAGGAGAAGCTGGAAAAGGCGCTCTCGCAGGTAGCGAACGAGCCTGTTAACGTTTTTTGCGCGGGCCGTACGGATGCCGGCGTTCACGGAACCGGCCAGGTCGTGCATTTTGAAACGCGCTCGCAGCGTCAGGATGCCGCATGGACCCTGGGCGTCAATGCCAATTTACCCGGCGATATAGCGGTTCGCTGGGTGAAGCGGGTTCCTGAGGATTTTCACGCCCGCTTCAGCGCCACCGCGCGCCGCTATCGTTATGTTATCTATAATCATCGTCTGCGGCCGGCGGTATTGAGCCGCGGCGTAACCCATTATTATCACCCGCTGGATGCAGAACGGATGCAGCGCGCCGCTCAGTGCCTGCTGGGAGAGAATGATTTCACCTCGTTTCGTGCGGTGCAGTGCCAGTCGCGCACGCCGTGGCGGAACGTGATGCACATTAATGTCACTCGTTATGGTGCATATGTGGTGGTGGACATCAAAGCGAATGCCTTTGTACATCATATGGTAAGGAATATTGTCGGCAGTCTGATGGAAGTAGGTGCCGGTAACCAGCCAGAGAGCTGGATTGCAGAACTTCTGGCGGCAAAAGACAGGACGCTTGCCGCCGCAACGGCAAAGGCGGAAGGATTGTATCTGGTGGCGGTGGATTACCCGGCGCGCTACGACCTCCCTGTCATGCCGATGGGCCCGCTGTTTTTGGCGGACTAACCTGGTCATTAAGGGCTAACGCAAATTATGGATCTGATTCACTTTTTAATCGATTTTATCCTGCACATTGATGTGCATCTGGCTGAGCTGGTCGCGGAGTACGGTATTTGGGTATACGCGATTTTGTTTTTGATTCTGTTCTGCGAAACCGGCCTGGTGGTCACGCCGTTTCTGCCGGGGGATTCTCTGCTGTTTGTGGCAGGAGCGCTCTCCGCGCTGCCGACTAACGATCTCAACGTGCATTTAATGGTGCTGCTGATGGTGATTGCGGCGATTGTTGGCGATGCGCTGAACTACACGATTGGCCGGCTGTTCGGTGAAAAGCTTTTCAGTAACCCCGATTCGAAAATTTTCCGCCGCAGCTATCTGGATAAGACCCATAGCTTCTACGAACGCCACGGCGGCAAAACCATCATCCTGGCCCGTTTCGTGCCGATTGTCAGAACGTTTGCGCCGTTTGTTGCGGGAATGGGGCATATGTCCTATCGTCATTTTGCGATGTATAACGTCGTTGGCGCGCTGCTTTGGGTACTGTTATTTACCTATGCGGGTTATCTGTTTGGCGATTTGCCGATCGTACAGGAAAACCTTAAGCTGCTGATCGTCGCGATTATTGTTCTGTCCGTACTGCCTGGCGTCATTGAAGTCATCCGCCACAAGCGGGCGGCGGCGAAACAGGCGAAATAACGCGGCGACGATCTTCGGACGGTATGCCGCCGTCCGAAGAGTGAAGTGTGAGCGGTTCGACCACTTTTTTATCCCATGTTACGGGATGTTATGATTTAATGTGCAACATTCATGGTCTGTGAGGGGCAAAAATGGCATTATGCGCCCCTTGCGACAAAACTGGCATCGACCAGGTTCAGGTAGAAAGGTTATCAATGAGCTGGATTGAACGAATTAAAAGCAATATAACCCCCACCCGTAAGGCAAGTATCCCTGAAGGTGTATGGACCAAGTGCGACAGCTGCGGTCAGGTATTGTACCGCGCAGAGCTGGAGCGCAACCTGGAGGTTTGCCCTAAGTGCGATCACCACATGCGTATGTCGGCGCGCAACCGCCTGCATAGCCTGCTGGACGAAGGTTCCCTCGTGGAGCTGGGAAGCGAGCTCGAGCCGAAAGATGTGCTGAAGTTCCGCGATTCGAAAAAGTATAAAGACCGTCTGGCCTCAGCCCAGAAAGAGACTGGCGAAAAAGACGCGCTGGTGGTCATGAAAGGCACTCTGCATGCTATGCCGGTTGTTGCCGCAGCTTTCGAATTCTCCTTTATGGGCGGGTCAATGGGCTCTGTGGTCGGCGCGCGCTTTGTCCGCGCGGTTGAGCAGGCTCTGGAAGACAACTGCCCGCTGATTTGCTTCTCCGCATCCGGCGGCGCGCGTATGCAGGAAGCGCTGATGTCGCTGATGCAGATGGCGAAAACCTCCGCTGCGCTGGCGAAAATGCAGGAGCGCGGATTGCCGTATATCTCCGTGCTGACTGACCCCACCATGGGCGGTGTCTCGGCGAGCTTTGCGATGCTGGGCGATCTGAATATCGCCGAGCCGAAAGCGCTGATCGGCTTTGCCGGTCCCCGCGTTATCGAGCAGACCGTTCGCGAGAAGCTGCCGGCAGGATTCCAGCGCAGTGAGTTCCTGATTGAGAAAGGGGCGATCGACATGATCGTACGCCGCCCGGAAATGCGTCTGAAGCTGGCCAGCATTCTGGCGAAGCTAATGAATCTTCCGGCGCCAAATCCGGAACCCGCTCACGAAGGTGAGGTGGTGCCACCGGTGCCGGATCAGGAACCAGAGGCCTGATAATGCAGAGGGCAGGCCTGACGGCGCTGCCCTTTTTTATACGCGTAGTTATCCTAACTCTTGCCGGACATCATGGAAAAACAACCTATTCCTCAGGCCACGTCGCCCCTGGCTACGTGGCTTTCTTATCTGGAACATCTGCACAGCAAAACTATCGATCTTGGGCTGGCGCGCGTCAGCGAGGTCGCGCAGCGGATGGCGGTAATAAAACCTGCGCCGTTTGTCTTTACGGTCGCGGGGACCAACGGCAAAGGCACCACCTGCCGTACCCTGGAATCGGTGCTGATGGCGGCGGGCTACAAGGTTGGCGTATACAGTTCGCCGCATCTGGTGCGCTACACCGAGCGGGTGCGCGTGCAGGGCGAAGAGCTGCCGGAACTCGCGCATACGACCTCTTTTGCCGAAATTGAAGCCGCGCGCGGCGATATTTCCCTGAGCTATTTCGAGTTCGGTACTCTCTCTGCGCTGTGGTTGTTTCAGCAGGCGCGACTGGATGTGGTGATTCTTGAGGTGGGCCTGGGCGGCCGCCTTGATGCTACCAATATCGTCGATGCTGACGTGGCGGTGGTCACCAGTATTGCCCTCGATCATACTGACTGGCTGGGGCCCAATCGCGAAAGTATCGGTCGTGAAAAGGCGGGGATTTTCCGCTCAGGCAAACCGGCCATCGTCGGCGAACCCGATATGCCGTTGACCATCGCAGAGGTGGCGAGCGAAAAAGGGGCGCTGCTCCTGCGCCGTGGCGTTGACTGGCAGTACGACGCCAGTGAACAAGGCTGGTCCTTCCGCGATCGGCAGGGGGCGTTAAACGATCTACCGCTGCCGCAGGTACCGCTGCCGAATGCGGCAACCGCGCTCGCGGCCCTGCGCGCCAGCGGGCTTAAGGTGAAGGAGCAGGCGATGCGCGACGGCATTCAAAACGCGATGCTGCCTGGGCGTTTCCAGATAATCAGCGAAGCGCCGCGGACGATCCTTGACGTTGCTCATAACCCGCACGCGGCGGCCTATCTCGCCGGGCGTCTCAAAACCTTATCGAAAACGGGGCGCGTACTGGCGGTTGTTGGTATGCTGCATGATAAGGATATCGCAGGTACGCTGGCGAATTTGCAGGCGGAAGTTGACGACTGGTACTGCGCGCCGCTGGAAGGACCGCGCGGAGCCACGGCGGAGCAGCTGCTGGAACATTTACGCGCAGGTAAAGTCTATACCAGCGTTGCGCAAGCGTGGCATGCGGCGATGGCGGATGCCAGACCTGAAGATACGGTGCTGGTCTGTGGTTCATTCCACACGGTGGCGCATGTAATGGAAGAAATAGACGCGGGGAGAACCGGTGGCAAGTAAGTTTCAGAACCGTTTAGTCGGGACGATTGTGCTGGTAGCGCTGGGGGTGATTATCCTGCCAGGGCTACTGGATGGTCAGAAAAAACATTATCAGGATGAGTTTGCCGCCATTCCTCTGGTGCCTAAACCAGGGGACCGCGATGAGCCGGATATGCTGCCAGCGGCGACTCAGGCGCTGCCTTCGCAGCCTCCGGAAGGGGCGGCGGAAGAGGTGAGAGCCGGTGACGCCGCGGCGCCATCGTTGGATCCGTCGCGCATACCGGTGAACAACAACAGTTTTGATGTGGTTCAGGAGCCGGTTGTCGCGCCAAAACCGCAGGCGCAGCCGAAACCTCAGCCGAAGCCGGTAGAGAAACCACAGCAGCAGGTTGCGGCGCAGACGCCGCCGCCTAAGCCACAGCAGCAGGCTGAAATCCCGGCGCCGACCGGTAAAGCATACGTAGTGCAGCTGGGCGCGCTGAAGAACGCCGATAAGGTCAACGAAATTGTGGGCAAGCTGCGCGCTTCCGGTTTTAAGGTTTACACATCGCCTTCGACACCGGTGCAGGGTAAAATTACCCGTATTCTTGTGGGGCCGGATACCTCAAAGGATAAGCTTAAAGGCCAGCTTGGAGAACTGAAGCAGCTTTCAGGACTCAGCGGCGTGGTCATGGGCTACAGCCCGAACTAACTCTCTCTTTTTTAAAAGAGTAGCGAGCTGAAACCCCTGTCTGACGTGCCCTGAAGAGGCGAAAGGCAGTATGGCGTTGAATGTTTTTTCAGCGCCATTTTTATTTATGTAGGGCACGGAAATCCCTACGCAAACGTTTTCTTTTTCTGTTAGAATGCGCCCCGAACCGGACGACAGGGCGTAAAATCGTGGGACGTATATGGTCTGGATTGATTACGCCATAATTGCGGTGATTGGTTTTTCCTCACTGGTTAGCCTGATCCGCGGCTTTGTTCGTGAAGCTTTATCGCTGGTAACCTGGGGATGTGCTTTCTTTGTTGCCAGTCATTACTACACTTACCTGGCTGTCTGGTTCACGGGCTTTGAAGACGAACTGGTCCGAAATGGGATTGCTATCGCGATACTGTTTATCGCAACGCTTATCGTCGGCGCTATCGTAAACTTTGTGATAGGTCAGCTGGTGGAGAAAACCGGCCTGTCGGGTACCGACAGGGTCTTAGGGATCTGCTTTGGCGCCCTGCGCGGTGTGCTAATCGTCTCAGCGATTCTGTTCTTTCTCGATAGCTTTACCGGTATGGCGAAAAGCGAAGACTGGCAAAAGTCTGAGCTTATCCCGCAGTTCAGTTTCGTTATCAGATGGTTTTTTGACTATCTGCAGAGCTCGTCAAGTTTCTTGCCCAAAGCATAAGCGTTGGGATGTAGCTTAACGAGGAAAAGACGTATGTGCGGTATTGTCGGTATCGCCGGTGTCATGCCGGTAAACCAGTCGATTTATGACGCGTTAACGGTGCTTCAGCATCGTGGCCAGGATGCCGCAGGCATCATCACCATTGATGCGAACAACTGTTTCCGTTTGCGTAAGGCGAACGGACTGGTGAGCGATGTTTTTGAAGCTCGCCATATGCAGCGTATGCAGGGCAATATGGGGATTGGTCACGTTCGTTACCCGACGGCTGGCAGCTCCAGCGCCTCTGAGGCTCAGCCTTTCTACGTCAACTCACCGTATGGTATTACGTTGGCGCACAACGGTAACCTGACCAACGCTCACGAGCTGCGTAAAAAGCTGTTTGAAGAAAAACGCCGCCACATCAACACCACCTCCGATTCCGAAATCCTGCTCAATATCTTTGCCAGCGAGCTGGACAACTTCCGCCACTACCCGCTGGAAGCCGACAATATTTTTGCGGCGATAGCCGCCACCAACCGCCAGATTCGCGGCGCTTACGCCTGCGTGGCGATGATTATCGGTCACGGCATGGTGGCCTTCCGCGACCCGAACGGCATCCGTCCGCTGGTGCTGGGCAAGCGCGATATTGGCGATGGCCGTACCGAGTACATGGTCGCTTCGGAAAGCGTGGCGCTCGATACGCTGGGCTTTGAGTTCCTGCGCGACGTTGCGCCTGGCGAAGCGGTGTATATCACCGAAAAAGGCCAGCTGTTTACTCGCCAGTGCGCGGAAAACCCGGTCAGCAACCCGTGCCTGTTCGAGTACGTGTACTTTGCGCGTCCGGACTCCTTCATCGACAAAATTTCCGTTTACAGCGCCCGCGTCAATATGGGCACGAAGCTGGGCGAGAAAATTGCCCGCGAGTGGGAAGATCTGGATATCGATGTGGTCATTCCCATTCCGGAAACCTCCTGCGATATCGCACTGGAAATCGCCCGCATCCTTGACAAGCCGTACCGCCAGGGGTTTGTTAAAAACCGCTACGTAGGCCGAACCTTCATCATGCCGGGCCAGCAGCTGCGCCGGAAATCGGTGCGGCGTAAGCTTAACGCCAACCGCGCCGAGTTCCGCGATAAGAACGTGCTGTTGGTGGATGATTCCATCGTGCGCGGCACCACCTCTGAGCAGATTATTGAGATGGCGCGCGAAGCCGGGGCGAAGAAAGTCTACCTGGCTTCCGCTGCGCCGGAAATTCGTTTCCCGAACGTGTATGGCATCGATATGCCGACCGCCAATGAGCTGATTGCTCACGGGCGTGAAGTGGATGAGATTCGCCAGATCATCGGTGCGGATGGCCTGATTTTCCAGGATCTGGACGATCTGATTGACGCGGTGCGCGCTGAGAATCCGGATATCCAGCAGTTTGAATGTTCGGTCTTCAACGGTATCTACGTCACTAAAGATGTTGATCAGACCTATCTGGATTTCCTTGACTCTCTGCGCAACGACGACGCAAAAGCGGTTCAGCTGCAGAACGAAGTGGAAAACCTGGAGATGCACAACGAAGGGTAATGCCTTGATTCGCTGGAAGCCCGCGGTCCGAAGACTGCGGGCTTTTTTTTTTTAGAGGTCAGGCCTCGTTGATCCAAATTCGCATCTCGCCTTCGCCACGATTGGCCCAGCTAAACCATGGAATAAAGGTTAAGGTCTGTTTCTCTACCGCCGTCTGGCGATGGTCGAAGCTGTAGAGCGGTTTATCCTCCTGGGCGGTCAGTACCCGAAGCCCCTCCGCCTGCAGCACGATTTTTCCTTTTAGCACCCCGGTCCCTGGAATCTCGCGTATCTGACTCGCTTTGGGCAGCGACAGGTTGTGCAGTTCGGCGCCGTTATCAACCTCTTCCAGGCAGTAAACCAGCGGTCCGCGCTGAATGGCGACTTTACCGGCGTTATGGCGAACCAGTGGGTTGGCGTAGACCCGGCGGAGGGTCATCGGCAGGCGCAGCGTAATGATATCCCCCTGCTGCCATTGGCGCGTAATATGCAGATAGCCTTTCAGTTGTTCGCCCTGCGCGGCTTCGCCGTTGATGAGCACCTGCGGCGCTTCACACCATTCCGGCAGGCGCAGCGCCAGCGTATGCTGAACGGCCTGCGGGTGGCTGAAAGTGATGTTGACCTCCTCATCCCATGGATAGTTACCGCTGATTTTTAGCGCCAGCGGCTGGTCATTAATGGTGAACTGCGCTTCGCTTCCGGCGTAGAAATTGATAAACAGCGCATCCCGGCGCGGCGTGAACAGGTAGTGCCCGATAGCCACCAACGTGCGGGCGATATTTGGCGGGCAGCAGGCGCAGCCAAACCAGCGCTGGCGAACCGGTTTGATATGGTCGTAAATATGGTTATGCGGAATGCTTTTCGGATAGGTTTCCAGCGGGTTAACATAAAAGAAGTGTTTACCGTCCAGCGCCATCCCGCCGAGTACCGTGTTGTAAAAAGCGCGTTCCATCACGTCGGCATAGTGCGCATCGCCTTCCATTTCCAGCATCCGACGGGCGAACATCATCAGGCCAATTGAAGCGCAGCTTTCGCCGTAGGCGGTATCGTTGGGCAGATCGTAGTCGCTGGTAAAAGCTTCGCCGATCCCCTGAGAGCCGATTCCTCCGGTGATATACATCCGACGCTGCACCATGTTGTTCCAGATCCGCAGGCAGGTCTGACGTTTCTCTTCGTCATTTGTCATACGGGCGATATGCGCCAGGCCGGTCATCAGATAGACCGAACGTACGGCGTGGCCGACCGCTTCGTTCTGTTCAGCGAGCGGTTTGTGCGCATGGGTGTAAGTTTTGTCTTTGATCATTCCTGGCCAGGCGTCGCCCCAACCGATCCAGTGCCGGGTACCGCCGCGTTTTTCGAACTCGATATCGTAATAGTAGGGCTGCTTCCCACGCTCTTCGACGAAGAAGCAGGCCAACGCCTGATAGCGAGGTTCCCGGGTGACTTCATACAGGCGCATCAGCGCCAGTTCGATTTCCGGATGTCCCGGATAGCCGCGAAGCTGTCCGGGGTTAGGCCCGAAGACGGTATCAATGTGGTCGGCAAAGCGGCAGGAGATTTCCAACAGACGACGTTTACCGGTGGCGCGATAAAAAGCGACAGCTGCTTCAAAAAGATGCCCGGCACAGTACAGTTCATGACACTCTGCCAGGTTAGTCCAGCGCTGACCCGGTTCTTTTACGGTATACCAGGTATTGAGATAGCCGTCTTCACACTGCGCTTGCGCCAGCAGTTCGATCGCTTCGTCAGCGGTTTGTTCGAGCGTCGCGTCAGGTTTTTGGCTTAACGACCAGGCGACCGCCTCAAGCCATTTGGTGACGTCGCTATCCTGAAAAACCATTCCGTAAAATTGGCCATCCTCTTGTCCCGCGGCAATGCGATAGTTGGCCAGCGCGTGGCTGGGCTCCGCATCGGGAATATTGTCGTTCAGCGCTTGCCACTGATAAGGAATGACGACATCACGAATCAAACGCTGATACTCTCCCAGGAAAGGATCGGTAACGGTAATTCTGTTCAGGTCGGCTTCAATTACATCGGACTGCATCATGTTTACCTCAGGAAATTTGGCTATGTCTTTGGTTAAGATCGGTGGAGATACGTTTCATCATTGGGCCGTCCAGCCGGCACTTCAGCAGACACAGGGCCAGCACCAGATGGAAAATTGCCGGTATTACGGTTTGCAGCAGGGTGATGCCCTGAATAGACGCGGCAGTTTGATTTTCCAGGCCTGGACGGTACGCGACCAGAATCAGCAACAGGCTGATAATGCCGCCGGATGAGGCCCAGGAGAGCTTGATAAAAAAGAGGTTAAAGGCGAAGTTCATACCGGAGGAACGCACGCCATTCTTCCATTCACCGTAATCATCGGCGAAGGCCATAATCGAGAAGTGCAGCGGCAGGGTGAAACCAAGCACAACGTTGTTGATCAGGATACAGACCAGCCATAGTGTCTGATGCTGCGGGCCGGTGGGCAGGAACCACATCGCCACGCCGAAAATAACCAGCACCAGGTTAGTGCGGAAGTACAGCGTAACCATGTCGACGCGGCGTGAAAGCGGGTTGACGATCACCGCGCCAATAATCGCAGCCACGGTGACGATGGCAAAAAACAGCGACATAAAGCCGGCGCTGCCCTGCAGCGCGTAGGAGATAAAGTACATGTAGCCGCCGCCGCGAATGCACAGAATATTCACCAGCAGGAAGGACATTACCAGCATCAGCAGTAATTGGTCGTTCTTACGCAGCCCTTGCAGATGCTGGCGCAGGGTGAATTTTCCGGCCAGCGACAGCGGAACCCGCTCTTTGACCCAGAAAAAGCAGAGTAAAAACATGATCATACCAACTGCGCACAGCACGGCCACGCCGTACTGGTATCCTTTAGCCAAATTGCCCTGGCCAAAAAGCTCGACCATCCATGGCAGCCCGACGGAGACCAGGAAGCCGGCGATACCGCTTAAGACAAAGCGCCAGGACTGGCAGGACATTACCTGATCGTGACGGTTGGTCATGGCGTTTATCAGGGCGCAGTAGGGGACGTTATTGGCGGTATAGCCAATAGAGAGCAAAAAATAGGTCCCGAACGCCCAGGCAATTTTCATGTTTGGGCTCATGTCTGGCACGGTAAACGTCAGGATGCCGATAACCGCAAGCGGCACGGCAGTCCAGAGCTGCCACGGGCGAAAGCGGCCCCAGCGGCTGCGGGTTCTGTCAGCAATAACGCCCATAACCGGGTCTGATACCGCATCAAAAATTCTCAGGGTAAAGAACATTGCCCCGACGATGGCCGGGCTGAGGCCGAACACATCGGTGTAGAAAAAAAGCAGGAAGCCGCTGATTAAGTCAGAGATGCAGTGTCCACCGGCATCTCCCAGCCCATAGCCTATTTTTTCGCGGGTGGAGAGCGTTTCGCCCGCATCAACCATCTGCACATTCGTGTCCAGATTATCGACTGTAGCCATAACCAATCCTTATTTGCTAAGCAGAGTGTGAGGGTACACAGGTCATTACGATCTGTTTTTATGTTTTTAGTAAACTTCATACGCTGCCGAGCATAGATCCAATCTTCTCTTTTCGTACATTTTTGACTTTTGTGCTTGTGATTTTGATCTTGATTTTTACTATAAATTATTTTTAATGCCGATCTTGATCACATTTATCCGTGAAGGATGCCGGGATTTTTTGCGTTATTCGCTAAGCTGAGCATCATTTTTACGAGAAAAGGTCGAATTAAATGCATTTAGGAATGGATATCGGTGGGACCAAAGTTGAGACTGTCGTGCTGGATGACAAGGGAAAACTGGTCTGGCAGCAGCGCATTGCGACACCGAAAGCCAGTATTGAGCAGTTCTTACAGGGTATCATTGGAGAAGTCCATGCCGCGCAGGATTGGGCAGGCGAAAAGCTAAGCCTGGGATTCGGTTTGCCCGGCGCGATTGACACCTCTACTTGTTTAGTAAAAAATTCAAATATTCAGGTGGTCAATGGGCATCCGCTGCATGATATCCTTAGCGACTATTTTTCCCAGCCGGTGGCTGTCGCAAACGATGCTAACTGTTTCGCGCTGTCGGAAGCGATAGATGGCTGCGGCGCCGGTCATGAAGTGGTGTTTGGGGCGATCCTTGGTACCGGATGCGGCGGCGGTGTGGTGGTGCATCAGCGTTTGCTGACCGGGCCGAATGCCTGCAGCGGTGAATGGGGGCATAATCCTTTGCCGCACTATTCCCCGGAACACGATGGGCCTTCGCACTTGTGCTATTGCGGTCAGCATAACTGCGTAGAATCGTTTATCTCTGGCAGCGGGCTGGCCCGACAGTTTCGCTTACATAATGAAGGACGCGGAACCGCTGAAGAACTGGTGTTGAAGATGCGTGAAGGACACCCTCAAGCGCTGGCGCTGTGGCGGCAATTCCGTAATCAGCTGGCGCGCGCCTTCGCAAACGTCGTGAATACGCTCGATCCGGATGTGATAGTGATAGGTGGGGGGCTGTCGGGCGTCGATGAGCTGTATAGCGATTTATCGGCTTAAATGGCAAAGTACATATTCGGTGGACGCTGCGTGACGCCGGTTCTGCCGGCAAAGCATGGCGACAGCAGCGGCGTACGCGGCGCTGCATGGGCTGGAGAGCAGGCGCTGCAGGGATAATCAGCGTAAACCCCGTAAAACAGGTGAAAACGAACGGAATGGTAAAAAAGACCAGAATTAAAGATATTGCGGCGGCCTGCGGCGTGTCGATTGCCGCAGTATCAAGAGCGCTAAAAGGGCAGCCGGGGCTTAGCGAGGAGACTCGTCAGCGGATCCTGTCGATAGCGGAAGCCGAAGGCTATGATTTTAGCCGCTTGCGCAACGGTCGCATCAAGCGGCTGCTGTTTTTAATGCACAGGGAACACAATATTGCCAGCGCTCTGCCGTTCTATTCGACCGTCATGCTTGGCGTTGCGGACGCTTGTAGAGAAAATGAAATTGCCATGAGCTTCCAGCCCATTGGTCCGGGAGATTCAGTTGGCGAGTTGATTAATCTCCATCAGCCTGACGCGCTGATCTGCGCGGGTTATCTTGAAGCAGAGATACTGGCGGAATTGAAAAAAACGGCGCTCCCCGTTGCCCTGGTTGATTTGTGGGCGGCGGATTTTCCCTGTGCCAATCCTGACAACTATCACGGCGGATTTATCGCCACCCGGCACCTGCTTGAACAGGGAAGAAAGCGTATTGCCTTACTCGGCCATTCACAGCACCATTACAGCATCCGTCAGCGTACTGAAGGCTATCTGCAGGCGCTGTTTGATGCCGGAATTTCTCTGGCCGAGGAGTATCGAGTCGAAGTCCCCCCGGTCAAGGAGATAGAAAAACCGCTGGTAGAAGGCATGGAGAAACTGCTGGCGCTACCGCAGCCGCCGGATGCTATCTTTGCTTATAACGATATGGCGGCGCTGGTGGCGATGAGAGTTTGCGCGCGGAAGGGCATCAAGGTGCCGGATGAGATTGCGATCGTCGGTTTCGATGATATTGAAGCTGCTGCCTGGGCCTGGCCGCCGTTAACCACGGTGGCCATTGATAAGCGTGAGCTTGGCCGCGATGCGTTCCGTCTTTTACTCAGCGATGAGGGTGACAGAAACCTGTTGTTGCCGGTGCGGTTAGTGGTTCGCGAGAGTTCATTGCGGTTGCGTCCGCAGGCATAATCCGGCAAAGTCTGCGCCATCGTGTGAAAGGGGCAATCATCGTGAAGCGACTCATTATCGGTATCTCTGGCGCCAGCGGCGCAATTTACGGCGTACGCCTGCTCCAGGTTTTGCGCGAGGTGCCTGATGTCGAAACCCATCTTATTTTAAGCCAGGCCGCCCGTCAGACGCTGGCGCTGGAGACGGACTTCTCCCTGCGCGAGGTGCAGGCGTTGGCCGACGTAGTGCACGATGCCCGTGATATCGCCGCCAGTATCTCTTCCGGCTCTTTTAAAACCGCCGGGATGGTGATTTTGCCATGTTCAATGAAAACGCTTTCCGGCATTGTTCATAGCTATACCGATGGGCTGCTGACCAGAGCGGCGGACGTGGTGCTTAAAGAGCGTCGCCCGCTGGTGCTGTGCGTTCGGGAAACGCCGTTCCACCTCGGTCATCTGCGTCTGCTGGTCCAGGCGGCGGAAATGGGCGCAGTGATTATGCCGCCGGTTCCGGCGTTCTATCATCGTCCTGAAAGCCTTGACGATGTGATCAATCAAACGGTCAATCGCGTTATCGATCAGTTTGATATCTCTCTTCCTGCAGACCTCTTTACCCGCTGGCAGGGCGCGTAGGGCGCACTAACATAGTGCGCTTTCTTCACCTCTGCGCTCCTGCAGTGCAATTTTGTCGCCTCGATCAAATCCTCAACATTTAATTTGTTTTTTTGCGCTACGGCGCTGCGGTTTATCCATTATTGCTGGTATCTTCCCTTTCAAGACAAACTTGCAACCTTTATTTAACAAATTTAACGCCGTTTCCAGCACGCACTGAGAGAATGGCATAAAACGTGCAAGATTTGTCGGCAGCACCAATAACAAGACAACGCATGACATAACAACATCACGACACTTAAGGGTAACCTATGAAGAAGACGGTCCTGGCTTTCTCTTTAATGATGGGCATTTGCAGCGCTTCCAGCGCCTTCGCCGCGCTGCCGCAGAGTATTCGCATTGGCACCGATGCCACCTACGCGCCTTTTTCTTCTAAGGATGCGAAAGGGGATTTCGTGGGTTTTGACATTGATTTGGGTAATGAGCTCTGTTCGCGCATCAAAGTAAAATGTACCTGGGTTGGCAGCGATTTCGACTCCCTGATCCCATCGCTGAAGGCGAAGAAAATCGACGCCATCATCTCTTCGTTATCGATCACCGAAAAACGCCAGCAGGAAATCGCGTTCTCTGACAAGCTCTACGCGGCGGACTCTCGCCTGATTGCCGCCAAAGGCTCACCGATTCAACCGACGCTGGAATCTCTGAAAGGCAAGCACGTCGGCGTTCTGCAGGGCTCCACCCAGGAGGCCTACGGCAATGAACGCTGGCGCAGCCACGGGGTAGACGTCGTGGCTTATCAGAATCAGGACTTAATCTACTCAGACCTCGCCGCGGGCCGCCTGGATGCCGCCTTGCAGGATGAGGTCGCCGCCAGCGAAGGCTTCCTCAAGCAACCAGCCGGTAAAGATTTTGCCTTTGCCGGACCTTCTGTTAAAGACAAAAAATTCTTCGGAGATGGCACCGGTATTGGCCTGCGTAAGGACGATAGCGAACTGAAGGCAGCTTTTGATAAAGCCCTGGCTGAGCTTCGCAAAGACGGCACCTACGACAAAATGGCGAAGAAATACTTCGACTTCAACGTTTACGGTGATTAAGTCGCCCGCTGGCCCGGATTCCGGGCCACGAGTATCTATTTCTGTCTGATATTGGTGCAACGGTGCTTTAAGCGGATCAATTTGGTGCAGGAAATTGCGCACTCTATGTTAAAAAGTGCATAGTTAAGCGTTTCCGATGCGAAAAAATTTGCTTTCCGGCGCAGAATGCTTTGCCTTACCGGGGCGAATAATGGCACGATAACTGCCGTAAGTACTTCTAATAAATCCATTAGAATGACAGTCTGTTGAGGATAGTTATGAAAAAACTGGCGTTGTCTCTCTCCTTAGCGCTGGCCCTTTCCAGCGTTTCCACCGTATTCGCAGCAATTCCGCAAAAAGTCCGCATTGGCACCGATCCTACTTATGCCCCGTTCGAATCAAAGAATGCACAGGGTGAATTGGTTGGTTTTGACATCGATCTGGCAAAAGAGCTGTGTAAGCGCATCAATACGCAATGTACCTTCATTGAGAACCCGCTGGACGCGCTGATCCCTTCTTTAAAAGCGAAGAAGATCGACGCCATTATGTCTTCGCTTTCGATCACCGAAAAACGCCAGCAGGAAATTGCCTTCACCGACAAACTTTACGCGGCTGATTCTCGCCTGGTCGTCAAAAAAGGCAGCGATATCACGCCAGACCTTGCGAAGCTGAAAGGTAAGCGCATTGGCGTTCTGCAGGGCACCACACAAGAAACCTATGGCAATGAACACTGGGCGCCGAAAGGTATTGAAATCGTTTCCTATCAGGGCCAGGACAATATCTATTCTGATTTGACCGCCGGACGTATTGACGCGGCGTTCCAGGATGAAGTTGCCGCCAGCGAAGGCTTCCTCAAACAGCCTGTTGGCAAAGATTATCAGTTCGGCGGCCCGTCGATTAAAGACGAGAAGCTGTTTGGCGTCGGCACCGGAATGGGGCTGCGCAAAGAGGATAATGAGCTGCGTGAAGCATTAAATAAAGCCTTTGCCGAGATGCGCCAGGACGGCACCTACGACAAGCTGGCGAAGAAATATTTCGATTTTAACGTGTACGGCGACTAACCATCCCGCGTACCCCATCGCGCGTGACTTAGCGCGCGATGGTTGATGACAGACAGGGCAGACAGCATGCTGTACGGTTTTTCTCAGGTTATTTTTCAGGGCGCGCTGGTCACCCTTGAGCTGGCGTTAAGCTCGGTCGTTCTGGCAGTGCTTATCGGCTTGGCAGGCGCGGGGGCGAAGCTTTCCAGCAATCGTCCGCTGGCGCTGATTTTTGAAGGCTATACCACCTTAATTCGCGGCGTACCCGATCTGGTGCTGATGCTGCTGATTTTCTACGGGTTGCAGATCGCGCTCAACGCGCTGACCGATGCGCTTGGCCTCGCGCAGTTTGATATCGACCCCATGGTCGCGGGGATTATCACTCTGGGCTTTATTTACGGCGCTTACTTCACCGAAACCTTTCGCGGCGCCTTCCTGGCGGTACCGAAGGGACATATTGAAGCGGCAACGGCCTTCGGCTTCAGCGGCGGGCAGACCTTTCGCCGCATTCTGTTTCCGGCAATGATGCGCTATGCGCTGCCCGGAATTGGCAATAACTGGCAGGTGATCCTCAAAGCGACTGCACTGGTCTCATTGCTGGGGCTGGAAGATGTGGTTAAGGCAACTCAGCTGGCGGGTAAAAGCACCTGGGAGCCTTTCTACTTCGCTATCGTCTGCGGCCTGATTTATCTGGTGTTTACCACGGTTTCCAATGGTGTGCTGCTGATGCTCGAACGCCGTTATTCTGTTGGCGTGAAGAGGGCTGACCTGTGATTGATATTATTCAGGAGTACTGGAAATCTCTGCTGTGGACCGACGGCTATCGCTTCACCGGCGTAGCGATTACGCTCTGGCTGCTGATCTCTTCAGTCGTGATGGGCGGCATACTCGCGGTTTTTCTTGCCATAGGCCGGGTATCGAGCAACAAATTTATCCAGTTCCCAATCTGGCTTTTCACCTATATCTTTCGCGGTACCCCGCTGTATGTGCAGCTGCTGGTGTTCTATTCCGGTATGTACACGCTGGAGATCGTCAAAGGTACAGAACTGCTGAACGCCTTCTTTCGTAGCGGTCTGAACTGTACGGTACTGGCGTTGACGCTGAATACCTGCGCTTATACCACGGAGATTTTTGCCGGAGCGATTCGTTCAGTGCCGGCGGGAGAGATCGAAGCCGCCCGCGCGTACGGTTTTTCTGCGGTCAAAATGTATCGCTGCATTATTTTGCCTTCCGCGCTGCGTATTGCTCTGCCTGCCTACAGCAACGAAGTGATCCTGATGCTGCATTCCACCGCGCTGGCCTTTACCGCCACGGTGCCGGATCTGCTGAAAATTGCCCGTGATATCAACTCGGCAACCTACCAGCCATTTACCGCTTTTGGCATTGCCGCAGTTCTGTATTTAATTATCTCCTATGTGCTGATTAGCTTATTCCGCAGGGCGGAAAAGCGCTGGCTGCAGCATATCAAACCTTCTTCGACGCATTGAGAACGCCATGTCCGACAATAAATTAAATGTAATCGATCTGCATAAACGTTACGGCGAACACGAGGTGCTGAAAGGCGTTTCGCTGCGGGCGAAAGCCGGGGACGTGATCAGTATTATTGGCTCATCCGGTTCCGGTAAAAGCACCTTTCTGCGCTGCATTAACTTTCTTGAAAAGCCCAGCGAAGGGACAATTGTGGTTAACGGGCAGAACATTGGTCTGGTTCGTGATAAAGACGGTCAGCTCAAGGTGTCGGATAAGAACCAACTGCGTCTGCTGCGGACTCGCCTGACGATGGTGTTCCAGCATTTCAATCTCTGGAGCCATATGACGGTGCTGGAAAACGTGATGGAAGCGCCGATTCAGGTTTTGGGCCTGAGCAAACAGGAAGCGCGCGAGCGGGCGGTGAAATATCTGGCGAAGGTGGGGATTGACGAACGCCAGCAGATTAAATATCCGGTGCATCTCTCCGGCGGCCAGCAGCAGCGCGTGTCCATCGCCCGCGCGCTGGCGATGGAACCCGATGTGCTGCTGTTTGATGAACCGACGTCGGCGCTTGATCCTGAACTGGTGGGTGAAGTGTTGCGCATTATGCAGCAGCTGGCTGAAGAGGGGAAAACCATGGTCGTGGTCACCCATGAGATGGGCTTTGCGCGCCACGTCTCCTCTCACGTAATCTTCCTGCATCAGGGCAAGATAGAAGAAGAGGGGCACCCTGACGAAGTCTTCGGTAATCCGAAAAGCCAGCGCTTGCAGCAGTTCCTGAAAGGCTCTTTAAAGTAATCCCTGTCCTGCCCCCGGCGGAATACTCTCCGTCGGGGCGGCTAACGCTCCAGCCGATATACCCAGTCGTCGTAATCAATTCCGTTCAGGCGATAGGCTTTTTCGAGCACCTGAATGCGGATAAAACCGTGTTTTTCCAGCAGACGAGAGGAACCAGCGTTACTGCCCAGCACCCAGGCATTGATGGCGTGAACGCCGAGCTGCTGAAAACCGTAGTCGCAAATCGCTTTTAGCGCTTCGCTGGCGTACCCTTTCCCCTGAGCTTCGGGCAGGAGTGCGTATCCGACATCCGCTTCGTGCGGGTTTTTACTGCTGATGCGCAGCCCGATATCGCCAATTGCCGCGCCGCTGGCATCACGTAAAACGAATACGCCAGGGTCTGCGCAGCGGGACTCAAACAGCGTCCGCAGCGCCGGCTCCTCAAGAAGTTCTCCCATATAGCGCATCACTTCTGGATCTCGCCGTAAGCGCAGAAAAAAAGGCCAGTCGGATGCGTTAAACCCAGAGAGACGCAGGCGCGGAGTGGTGAGTGTTATCATAAAGCAGTCCATACAAGTGGATTCTTCCGCCACCTTAACACCATAAAGCCGCGGAATGTTTATGCCTTTAAGCAACCGTCGGTGAAGCCTGGCGCTGACTTTCCAGCCCGCTAAGATAGTGCAACACGGTTTTGCTCTCCCGCGTAGCCCTCAGCTGCAGCGCCAGATTGAGATCGTCCAGCACCTCGGCGTGGGCGACCAGCGCTGAGTCTTCAGCAAGTCGTCCCTCCGTTACCAGCCAGCCAACGATGGTTTTCCAGCGCCATAGCGGCGAATTGCCTTTAACGCGCTGCACCGGTCCCGGAAACTGGCCCGAGCCTCGCGCGCCATCTTTCAATAAGGCGACGGCCTGTCGCGTCAGGCCGGTGAGTTCGGCAATATCGCTTAATCCTACCAGCGCGGAATCGACGGATTCGACTCGCGCATTCAGAGCCGGAGCGGATTCGATATCAGCAATGGCTGACAGAATAGCCTGCTCAAGAGAGTCTCTTTCGCGATCGAACTCCAGATAGACCGCCGTTCCGTAAAAACAGACCAGGGCGTCAGCGCAGCCTGCGGCATGCAGTGCATCTTCCAGACCCACGGTACGAGAAGTTACGCCGGAGAGGGTGAGCGTAAAATTATACAGCGCCATTGTTTAATCCTTCTTGTGGTTAAGCTGACCCGAGGCAGGCGGCTGGCAGCGGTCGACCATTCTGATAATTTGCCTGGCGTGGTTAATGGGTACCGCAGGCGTTGACCAGATGCTCATCATATGTTCCCGGTGCCGGGCCGTCCCACACATCAACCTGCCAAAACAGTGAACGCTTTTGCCGCCAGTGATAAAAATCCAGCCCCGTGCCAGCGAGTAGTCAATAGCTGCTCTGATATGTTTATCCGGATGTTCCTTCATCAATTCATCCTGGTAATGTTGAATAAGTTGTTGACGAATGTCAACGGTGTGGTGGTGTTAAATTACACACAGGGGTTATGGCAGAGTGAAAGACATATCACTGGAATAAGATTCACAGTTAAGGCGACAGAGGAATGGTGATTTTTGCGCGCTGCGAGGCGGGTTCAACAAATTAATTAATCAGGGAGAGCGATACTCTCCCTGAGAGACCTGGACTACCGCAGCACGTCGGCCAGCGCCTCTTCCAGATCGTACCAACGAAAGCCAAATCCGGCCGCTTCCAGGCGTTTAGGCAGCGCGCGCTGGCCGCCGAGTACCAGAACGGAAGATTCTCCCATCAGCAGACGAATAGCCGCCGCCGGGACGCGGAAAATCGCCGGACGGTTTAGCGCATGGCCCAGCGCATGAGCGAACTGCTCGTTACGAACCGGGTAAGGGGAAACCATATTAAACGGCCCGCGCAGGTCGTTATCAAGCAGCCACAGTATACCGTTGACCATATCGTCGATGTGGATCCAGGCCAGATACTGTCTGCCGCTGCCGATAGGGCCGCCGAGGCCAAGCTTAAAGGCGGGCGCCATTTTGGCCAGAATGCCGCCTCGCGGCGCCAGCACCACCCCGGTACGCAGCAGGCATACGCGGGTGCGATCGCTCTGCGCTTCGCAGGCAATCTGCTCCCAGCGGGCGCAAAGCTTGTGGGTAAACTCATTATGCGGCGGCTCTTCTTCGGTGACGACAACTTCGCCGAGATCGCCATAATAGCCGGCGGCTGAACCGCTAATCAGCACCGCGGGCGGCGCGTCGCTGGCGTTGATTAGGGTGACCAGCTTTTGGGTGATATCCCAACGGCTGTGGCAGAGGCGCTGCTTCTGCTCCGCCGTCCAGCGTTTATCGGCGATAGGTTCGCCTGCCAGATTGATGACGGCATCAAAACCGTTAAGATTCACCTGATGCTCAAAATCGCGCCACAGAGTGACGCGAGAATCGAGGCGGTTTTTCGCCTTTTCAGGGCTGCGGGTTGAAACCGTTACGCGATGCCCCAGCTCCAGCAGCCGGGGTATCAGATGCCGGCCAATCAGGCCGGTACCGCCAGTAAGCAGAACGTTCATAGCGCCTCCCGAAGATGCATCTAGCGCCGCCAGCTCATCGTCATGGAGACGGAATCGGCGTAGCGCAGTGCATGCAGTTTGTCGATCTCTACTTCAGCATATGTGACCCAGTGATGTTCGCGTGCGATGTCGAGCACATCCTGAGTTAATTTTTCCAGTAGAGAAAAGCGGTTATTTTCGATATGACTAATAATGCGCTTAGTAATGGTGCGGTAGTTCAGCGCATCGTTAATATCTTCGCTGTTGCGTGATTTCTCCGCCGGATAGTGGATAGCGACGTTGACCACCACATCCTGGCGGTTGGCGATCTCTTCCTCTTTAATTCCGATAAAAGTACGCAGGCGCAGGTTCTTAATTCGAATAATGGCGTCTGGTTGAGACATTGCAGGCTTCCTCCGGGTAGTAATTTCCGCCATCATACATCAAAGCTTCCCGGCCGAGCAGGGGGTTACCAGGCTTCTGTTTTCAGAAGCGCCTCAACGGTCGCCGGGCGATGACGAATGCGTTCAAACCAGTTGTGAACCGCCGGAAAACTGGCGAGGTCGATGCGCTGGCGCTGATGGGCATTCACCCACGGCCAGCAGGCGATATCGGCGATACTGTAGTGGTTGCCGCCCAGCCAGGGGCTCTCGCCAAGGCGCCGGTTGAGCACGCCGTACAGCCGCTGAGTTTCAACCTGATAGCGCTCGATGGCATAGGGTACCGCCTGCGGGGCGCAGTGGTTAAAGTGGTGGTTTTGCCCGAGCATCGGCCCTAAACCGCCGACCTGCCAGAATAACCACTGGAGCGTAGCGTGGCGCTCGCGGAGCTCACCGCTCAGTAACTTGCCGCTTTTTTCTGCAAGGTAGAGCAGGATTGCTCCGGACTCAAACAGGTTTAACGGGCCACCGCCGTCGGCGGGTTCATGGTCAACGATCGCCGGGATCTTGTTATTTGGCGAAATCGCAAGGTAGGAGGGTTGGAACTGCTCCCCTTTGCCGATATCCACCCGGATGAGACGATAGGCCAACTGAGCTTCTTCGAGGAAGAGCGTGATTTTGTGGCCATTGGGAGTGGGTGCGTAGTAAAGATCGATCATGAAAATCCCTCGCCGTTACGGGTCGCAAACTTTTCGAGTATAGGTGAACTGACGTTATTCGGCAGGCTAACCGAATCCGGGATGATTTTTGCCAGGCAAGTTCACCGCAATTAAGTATGTAAGATCCTCAAGGCGACGGTCAGTGACATCTTCTGAAAGACAGGCTATGTTGGCTTATCGCCCCATTACATTAGCCATTGAGGATGCTATGAGCCAGTCCGCGATTACCCTGTGGTCCGACGCCGATTTTTTCTCGCCCTATGTGATGTCCGTGTACGTTGCCCTGCAGGAAAAGAGCCTGCCTTTTACTCTAAAAACCGTCGATCTCGACAGCGGCGAGCATCTGCAAAGCGGCTGGAAAGGCTACAGCGTGACGCGGCGCGTACCGCTGCTGGAGGTCGGTGAGTTCTTCCTGAGCGAATCCTCCGCGATTACCGAATATCTCGATGAACGCTTCGCGCCTCCGGAGTGGGAGAGGCTGTATCCGCATGACCTGCAAAAGCGCGCGCGGGCGCGTCAAGTGCAGGCCTGGCTGCGTAGCGATTTAATGCCGATTCGTGAAGAACGCTCGACGGCCGTGGTTTTTGCCGGAGAAAAGAAACCGCCGCTCAGCGAAGCCGGGAAAAAAAGCGCCGGCAAGCTGTTTGAAACGGCTGGCGTTCTGCTATCCCATGGCGGGCAGAATTTATTTGGCGAATGGTCTATAGCCGATACCGATCTTGCGCTGATGCTCAATCGTCTGGTTCTGAACGGCGATGAGGTTCCGACCGCGCTGGCTGATTATGCCACCTTCCAGTGGCAGCGAGCGTCAGTCCAGCGCTACGTCGCACTCTCAGCCAAACGAGCGGGCTGATAAGCGTCAGCGGTTCCGTTATCATAGCGGCATCGTAATGCGTGGAGATGAATTGTATGAAGCTGATGTTTGCCTCGGATATCCATGGCTCTCTACCTGCAGCCGAACGCGTGCTTGAGCTGTTCGCGCGAAGCGGGGCGCAGTGGCTGGTTATTCTCGGTGATGTGCTGAATCACGGACCGCGTAACGCGCTTCCTGAAGGTTATGCCCCGGCCCAGGTCGCAGAGGCGTTAAACCGCGTAGCGGAGCGGGTGATTGCCGTTCGCGGCAACTGCGACAGCGAAGTCGATCAGATGCTGCTCCATTTCCCCATAACCGCCCCCTGGCAGCAGGTTTTGAGCGAGCGAACCCGCCTGTTTCTCACTCACGGACATCTGTACAGCCCCGATAATTTGCCTCCACTCGCCGCTGGCGATGTGCTGGCTTACGGCCATACTCATATTCCGGTAGCCGAGAAACGCGGCGAGATTTTTCTCTTCAATCCCGGCTCGGTCAGCATCCCTAAAGGGGGATTTACCGCCAGCTACGGTCTTCTGAACGAGGGGCGATTGCAGGTTTTAGCACTCGATGATCATCAGGTTATTGCAGAGGTCGCAATTTACCCGTAATTTACCCCTCAATCGTATAGACGCGCCGCGAGAGCGCTTTAAAAAGTAAGGTTTCCTGATGGCGGAACAGAATCATTTGGCAAGCACAGAATGGGTCGATATTGTTAATGAAAACAACGAGGTGATAGCACAATCCAGCCGCGAACAAATGCGCGCGGAGTGTCTGCGTCATCGCGCGACCTACATTGTTGTTCATGATGGGATGGGCAAAATCCTGGTGCAGCGTCGTACCGAAACGAAAGATTTCCAGCCGGGCATGCTGGACGCCACCGCCGGTGGCGTAGTGCAGGCTGATGAGCAAATGCTGGAGTCCGCGCGCCGCGAGGCGGAAGAAGAGCTCGGCATTGCCGGCGTGCCCTTCGCTGACCACGGGCAGTTCTACTACGAAGATAAGCACTGCCGCGTCTGGGGCGGTCTGTTTAGCTGCGTATCGCACGGACCGTTCGCGCTGCAAGAAGAAGAAGTGAGCGAAGTGTGCTGGCTGACGCCGGAAGAGATCACCGCCCGCTGCGATGAGTTCACTCCGGATTCATTAAAAGCGCTGGCGCTGTGGATGACCCGCAATGCCAACAATGAGCCAACAAAAGCCGAAAAACAGGAAGAGGCGGAATAGCCTTTAGCAGCTATCCCGCATGCATAAACTGGACGCGATGGGTTTCCTGTCGCTCCAGTTTCCCTCATTAAAACGCTCCAGAAGGGCTCGCCCGGCTTCTATACCAATCTTGTGGTGCGGCACAGCCATGGTCGTTAACGGCGGCTGGCACACCCGACTCACGTCACTGTCGCCAAAGCCGACGACGGCTAAATCATCAGGCACCTTGATACGCCGACGCTGGCACTCATACAGCGCCCCGCATGCCAGCTCATCGGAAACGCAGACCAGCGCATCGAGTTCTGGCCATGCCAGCAAAAACTCCGGCAGCTGCGAAGCGCCGGTGGAAAAGTTGGCCGGTAGCGCAGCGTTAATCACCCGGTTAGGCGACATATGATGGCGCAGCATGGCCTTGTACCACCCCTGCAAATGCTGCTGAAAAATCCACTGTTCCTGATTGGCGCACAGTAGACCGATATTCTGATAGCCGCGGTGAATGAGCATCTCCGTCAGCTCGAACATCGCCGCTACGTTATCAATGCCGATATTCATGTCGATAGGATCGGCGCGCATCGCCCCCATTTCCACCACCGGAATCGAGGCGTTTTGCAGCCAGTGGCGTACGGTATCGCTATGTTCAACGCTAAGCAGAATGGCGGCGGCGATATTCGAAGCCAGCAGCGTTTCCAGCAACTTTTCTTCCTGCTCAAGACGGTGCTGCGATTCCGCGAGCATGATTTGATAACCCGCCGGCTGTAGTACCTGCTGAAGCCCGGCAAACATCGCTGAGCAGCCCGCCTCCGCCAGATTGGGGACCACCATCGCGATAGTTCTTGAAGAGGCTGATGCCAGGGCGCTGGCGGCGAGGTTAGGCATATACCCGAGTTCTTGCACCGCCGCTTCGATTTTTTCACGGAGTTTATCGGAAACTTGTTCCGGCGTGCGAAGCGCGCGGGATACGGTCATGGTTCCCACACCTGCCAGCTGAGCAACATCGGCGATCGTCACTTTACCGGTACTACGCCGTTTTCGGGTTAGAGACATACATATTCCTGCTAAACAGACGTTTTTTATTTTCATCCATTCCTTCACGTGTCAGGGAGTATACGCCTTAACCGGGGCTTTTTGCTGCGTTTTCACAGGATGATTGTGAATTGATAGCGCTATCACAAATCTGAATGTTCCTTTTTGGTAGCGCTATCTTTGTGATCGTTCTCGCAGATAACTCTTCCCTGCTTGCATAAAGTTTGCCCATCTTTTGCTAAAAGACGGGGGATAAAATGCTCAACACATGGCTCTCTGATGCCACCATTGCGCTGCGGCAGAACGTAGACAGCTGGCCCCAGGCGCTGGATATCTGCGCCTGGCCGCTGCTCGAGGCCGGCGTTATCGAACCTGCTTACGTGAAGGCGATCGTGGAGCAGCATCGCAGGCTGGGGCCGTATTACGTGCTGGCGCCGGGACTGGCGATGCCGCATGCGCGGCCAGAGGAGGGGGCAAAGGGCTTAGGACTATCGCTGTTGAAACTGGAACAGGGCGTATCGTTTGGCTCTGAGGAGTTCGACCCGGTTGATATTATCATTATGCTTGCGGCACCGGATAAACATAGCCATCTCGAAATGATCGCGGCTCTGGCGGAATTATTTTCCAGCGATGAAGATATGCATCAATTACATCAGGCAACCGGCCTTGAGGAGATTAAAAAAATCATCGCACGCTTCTGAGTTAATTTAAACATCCGACTTATCGGACATTACGCGCCTGCGTGATGCGGACCTACTCTACCCAAAAAAGGTGATAACAATGAAAATTATGGCAATTTGCGGTTCTGGCCTGGGCAGCAGTTTTATGGTTGAAATGAATATTAAAAAAGTGCTTAAAAAGCTCGAAATCGAGGCCGAGGTAGAGCACTCCGATCTGTCGTCGGCAACTCCTGGCGCGGCGGATCTGTTTGTGATGGCGAAAGATATTGCTGCCAGCGCCAGCGTACCGGAAAGCCAGCTGGTGGTGATTACTAACATCATCGATATTAATGAACTCGAAGCGCAGCTGCGCGCGTGGTTCGCCAGACAATAACTATTTATAGCGAGGTGGATATGTTTATCCTTGAAACGCTGAATTTTGTTGTTGATATTCTTAAAGTCCCTTCAGTACTGGTCGGTTTAATTGCGTTAATTGGTCTGGTGGCGCAAAAAAAATCTTTCTCCGACGTTGTGAAGGGAACAATTAAAACTATTCTGGGCTTTATCGTTCTCGGCGGTGGTGCGACGGTATTAGTCGGCTCGCTGAATCCATTGGGGGGGATGTTTGAACACGCATTTAATATTCAGGGAATTATCCCTAATAATGAGGCGATAGTTTCTATTGCGCTGGAAAAATATGGTGCTTCAACCGCGCTGATTATGGCGTTTGGGATGGTGGCAAATATTGTGGTCGCCCGGTTTACGCGCCTGAAGTACATTTTTCTCACCGGGCACCACACCTTCTATATGGCCTGCATGATTGGCGTGATTCTCACCGTGGCGGGTTTTGAGGGGGTCGGGCTGGTATTTACCGGTTCGCTGATCCTTGGCCTGGTCATGGCATTCTTCCCGGCGTTGGCCCAGCGCTATATGAAGCGTATTACCGGAACCGATGACATTGCTTTCGGCCACTTCGGCACTCTGGGCTACGTACTGTCGGGGTGGATCGGTAGCGTTTGCGGTAAAGGCTCGCGTTCAACAGAAGAGATGAACCTGCCGAAAAACCTGAGCTTCCTGCGCGACAGCTCCATCTCTATTTCGCTGACCATGATGATCATCTATCTGATTATGGCGGTGAGCGCAGGGCGTGAATACGTTGAAAGCACCTTCAGCGGCGGCCAGAACTACCTGGTCTACGCCATCATTATGGCGATCACCTTCGCTGCCGGGGTGTTCATCATCCTGCAAGGGGTACGCCTGATTCTGGCGGAAATCGTACCGGCTTTTACCGGGTTTTCGGAAAAGCTGGTGCCCAATGCCCGTCCGGCGCTGGACTGTCCGGTTGTTTATCCCTATGCGCCCAATGCGGTACTGATTGGCTTCCTGTTTAGCTTCCTCGGCGGGCTGGTCGGGCTGTTCCTCTGCGGGCAATTTAAGTGGGTGTTGATTCTGCCCGGCGTGGTGCCGCATTTCTTTACCGGCGCGACCGCTGGGGTGTTTGGCAACGCGACCGGCGGGCGGCGCGGGGCAATGATCGGCGCGTTTGCCAACGGTCTGCTGATCACCTTCCTGCCGGTGCTGCTCCTTCCTGTACTGGGGGCGATTGGTTTTGCCAACACCACTTTCTCGGATGCTGATTTCGGCGTCGTCGGCATTGTGCTGGGTAACCTGGCCCGCTATCTGTCGCCGTTTGCGATAACTGGCCTGGTTGTGGCGTTGTTCGTACTGCTGGTGGCGTACAACGTTTTTGCGAAAAAGAAATCTGTGGGCCGCGGCGCGCAGGAGAACAGCGGAGCGAAATCATGAATGTGCAAGAAGTGACTAAACTGGCGCGAGACATTCGCGTCGCAACCCTTAAATCGCTGACGGATCTCGGTTTCGGCCACTACGGCGGCAGTATGTCGGTCGTGGAAACGCTGGCGGTACTGTACGGCGCGGTGATGAAAATTGATCCCGCCGATCCGGACTGGCCCGAGCGCGACTACTTTGTGTTATCGAAAGGCCATGCCGGCCCGGCGCTGTATAGTACGCTGGCGATAAAGGGATATTTCCCGATGGAGGAACTAAGCACGCTGAACAAGAACGGTACGCGGCTGCCAAGCCATCCGGATCGGCTAAAAACGCGCGGCGTAGACGCTACAACGGGGTCGCTGGGGCAGGGGATTTCCATCGCTGGCGGGATGGCGCTGTCGCATAAGCTGGCGGGACGGACGAATCGTGTGTTCTGTATCGTTGGAGACGGTGAACTGAATGAAGGCCAGTGCTGGGAAGCATTCCAGTTTATCGCCCATCATCGCCTGAATAATCTGACCGTGTTTGTTGACTGGAACAAGCTACAGCTTGACGGCAGGCTGGATGAGATCATTCGCGCTTTTAATCTGGAAGATAAATTCCGCGCCTTTGGTTTTGATGTCGTGACCGTTAAAGGCGATGACGTTCCCGGACTGCTGGCTGCGGTACAGCCCGTTCCGCCCGTCGATGCGCGACCGCGGGTAGTCATTCTCGATAGCGTGAAAGGCCAGGGCGTGCCGTATCTCGAAAATCTCAGCAACAACCACCATTTGCGCCTGACGGGCGAAATGAAAGAGACGCTAAACGAGGCAATTCGCCAACTGGAGGCCGAACATGATTAAGCTTGCACCTGCAGGGCAAAAAGATGCCGTAGAGATGCGTAAGGTTTATGCCGGGTTCGTCGCAGAGCAGATTGCAGACAAGAGCCCAATCATCGCGCTGGAAGCGGATTTGATGAGTTCCATGGCGATGGACGGCGTCGCGCGGGAGCATCCGCAGCACGTCATCAACTGCGGCATCATGGAAGCCAACGTGATAGGCACTGCCGCCGGGCTATCGTTGACCGGACGCAAGCCGTTTGTGCACACCTTTACCGCTTTTGCCAGCCGCCGCTGTTTCGACCAGCTGTTTATGTCGCTCGATTATCAGCGGAATAACGTCAAAGTAATTGCTTCCGATGCGGGGGTGACCGCCTGCCATAACGGCGGAACCCATATGTCGTTTGAAGATATGGGGATTGTGCGCGGCCTGGCGCATTCGGTCGTGCTGGAAGTGACCGATGCGGTGATGTTCGATGAGATTCTGCGTCAGCTTATCGATCTCGACGGCTTCTACTGGGTTCGCACCATTCGCAAACAGGCGCC
Organism: Klebsiella sp. CN_Kp066; assembly: GCF_040065135.1. Classification (NCBI taxonomy): domain Bacteria; kingdom Pseudomonadati; phylum Pseudomonadota; class Gammaproteobacteria; order Enterobacterales; family Enterobacteriaceae; genus Klebsiella; species Klebsiella sp. CN_Kp066. Next base: position 69,477 of record NZ_JBEAIU010000027.1, read on the forward strand.
GAGCGTGTACGCGCCGGGTTCAACGTTCACCATTGGCAAAGGGAATGTGCTGCGCGAAGGTGAAGATATCACGCTGATTGCCAATGGGATTATGGTGGCGGAAGCGCTGGAGGCGGCGCGCCAGCTTGAGCAGGAAGGCGTTAGCGCGGCGGTGATTGATATGTTTACCCTGAAGCCCATTGACCGCATGCTGGTGAAAAATTACGCCGAAAAAACCGGGCGCATCGTGACCTGCGAAAACCACAGTATTCACAATGGACTGGGATCGGCGGTGGCGGAGGTGCTGGTGGAAACCTGTCCGGTACCGATGCGGCGCGTAGGAGTGAAAGAGCGCTACGGTCAGGTGGGAACGCAGGAGTTCTTGCAGAAGGAGTATGGCCTGACGGCGCATGATATTGTCTCAGCGGCGCGCGAGCTGCTGTAAATAAAAAAGGCGACCACCCGGTCGCCTTTTTTCATGCAGCGGGCAGATTATGCTTGCTGCTGGGACGACTGAATCGCGGTCAGGGCGATGGTATAGACGATATCGTCAACCAGCGCGCCGCGGGACAGGTCGTTCACCGGCTTACGCATGCCTTGCAGCATCGGCCCGATGGAGATCAGGTCGGCGGAACGCTGTACGGCTTTGTAAGTGGTGTTACCGGTGTTCAGATCCGGGAAGATGAACACGGTAGCGCGTCCGGCAACCGGGGAGTTCGGCGCTTTGGATTTCGCAACGTCAGCCATTACCGCAGCATCATACTGCAGCGGGCCGTCGATCATCAGGTCAGGACGTTTTTCCTGCGCCAGACGAGTTGCTTCGCGAACTTTCTCTACATCGCTGCCTGCGCCTGAAGTGCCGGTGGAGTAGGAGAGCATGGCCACGCGCGGCTCGATGCCAAAGGCAATTGCGGATTCAGCAGACTGAATGGCGATTTCAGCCAGCTGCTCAGCGGTCGGATCCGGGTTGATCGCGCAGTCGCCGTAAACGTAAACCTGTTCCGGCAGCAGCATGAAGAATACGGAGGAGACCAGAGAGCTACCAGGGGCCGTTTTGATCAGCTGCAGTGGCGGACGGATGGTGTTGGCGGTGGTGTGAACCGCGCCGGAGACCAGACCGTCAACTTCGTCTTGCTCCAGCATCAGGGTGCCAAGAACCACGTTGTCTTCCAGCTGCTCGCGAGCAACCGCTTCGGTCATACCCTTGCTCTTACGCAGCTCGACCAGGCGAGCTACGTAGCTTTCGCGAACCACTTCCGGATCGACGATTTCAATCCCGGCGCCCAGCTCTACGCCCTGAGACGCGGCAACGCGGGTGATTTCTTCCGGGTTGCCCAGCAGGACGCAGGTGGCGATACCGCGCTCGGCGCAGATAGCGGCGGCTTTAACGGTACGCGGTTCGTTACCTTCCGGCAGAACAACGCGCTTGCCTGCTTTACGCGCCAGCTCGGTGAGCTGATAGCGGAAGGCTGGCGGAGAGAGGCGACGGCTACGCTCGGAAGTCGCGGTGAGCGACTCGATCCAGTCAGCGTTAATGTAGTTAGCCACGTATTCCTGAACTTTCTCGATGCGCTCGTGATCGTCAACCGGAACTTCCAGGTTGAAGCTCTGCAGGCTCAGGGAGGTCTGCCAGGTATTGGTGTTGACCATAAATACCGGCAGGCCGGTCGCGAATGCGCGTTCGCACAGCTTGCTGATGCGCTCGTCCATTTCGTAGCCGCCGGTCAGCAGGATGGCGCCGATTTCCACGCCGTTCATCGCGGCCAGGCAGGCGGCGACCAGAACGTCGGGACGGTCTGCGGAAGTGACCAGCAGCGATCCTGCGCGGAAGTGCTCCAGCATGTGTGGAATGCTGCGTGCGCAGAAGGTCACGGACTTCACGCGGCGGGTATTAATGTCGCCTTCGTTGATGATGGTGGCGTTCAGGTGACGCGCCATATCGATCGCGCGGGTGGCGATCAGATCGAAGCTCCACGGCACCGCGCCCAGAACCGGTAATGGGCTACCGTTCTGCAGCTGAGCCGGATCGATCTTCACGACTTTCGCTTTGGAAGAGTCGTCGAAGATTTCTGACAGGTCAGGGCGAGTACGGCCCTGTTCGTCAACTGGCGCATTCAGCTTGTTGACGATTACGCCGGTAATGCTGGTGTTTTTCGCGCCGCCGAAGCTGCTGCGAGTCAGCTCAACGCGTTCTTTCAGCTGTTCCGGAGTATCGGTACCCTGGGACATGACGAAGACGATTTCAGCGTTCAGCGTTTTGGCGATTTCGTAGTTCAGCGACTGGGCAAACTGATGTTTGCGGGTCGGGACCAGACCTTCAACCAGCACCACTTCAGCATCCTGAGCGTTGGCGTGGTAGTTGGCGATGATCTCTTCCATCAGCACGTCTTTCTGGTTGCTGGAGAGCAGCGACTCAACGTGGCTCATCTTCAACGGTTCTGCGGCCGGAAGGTCGGAGTTCGCGCGAATGATGGTCGTCGTCTGGTCTGGCGCATCGCCACCGGCGCGTGGTTGAGCGATTGGTTTAAAGACGCTCAGGCGCACGCCTTTACGTTCCATAGCACGGACAACACCGAGGCTGACGCTGGTCAGGCCTACGCTGGTTCCGGTAGGGATCAGCATAATTGTACGGGACACGATATATCCTCTTTCGTTACCGCCAGTATCGGGCGGGATACAAAACTGCACCACCAGCTTCCCGTCATACTTCAAGTTGCATGTGCGTTGGCTTTACTTGCTCACCCCAGTCACGTACTCCTCATACGCTCCTGGGGATTCGCTGCGTCGCCGCCTTCCTGCAACTCGAATTATTTAGGGTTATGGCTGGCGGTGTGGAATCAGGCGGTCAGACGGTTGGCGTCTTGCGCGATGACCAGCTCTTCGTTGGTCGGAATGACGATAGCCGGGCGAGTGCCTTCTTTGTTGATGAAGCCAGACTTGCCGAAACGGGCAGCCAGGTTGCGCTCGTGATCAACTTCAAAGCCCAGTACGCCCAGTTTGCCCAGAGACAGTTCGCGAACCATCGCCGCGTTCTCACCGATACCGCCGGTGAAAATAACCGCGTCCAGACGGCCATCCATCAGCGCGGTGTAGGAACCGATATATTTTGCCAGGCGGTGGCAGTAAACGTCCATAGCGCGTTTAGCATCCGCTTTGTCCTGGTAGTTGTCTTCAACATAGCGGCAGTCGCTGGTCACTTCGGTCAGGCCGAGTAGACCGGACTCTTTGGTCAGCATTTTGTTGATGGCGTCTACGCTCATGCCCAGGGCATCGTGCAGATGGAAAATGATTGCCGGGTCGATATCGCCAGAACGCGTACCCATAACCAGGCCTTCCAGCGGAGTCAGACCCATAGAGGTGTCAACGCATTTACCGTTACGGATAGCGGAAACGGAACCACCGTTGCCCAGATGGCAGGTGATGATGTTCAGCTCTTCAACCGGTTTGTTCAGAACTTTCGCAGCTTCCTGAGTCACATAGAAGTGGCTGGTACCGTGCGCGCCGTAGCGACGTACGCCGTGTTCTTTGTACAGGCTGTACGGCAGGGCATAGAGGTAAGATTCTTCCGGCATGGTCTGGTGGAACGCGGTGTCGAACACGGCAACGTTCTTATCTTTCAGATGCGGGAAGGATTTCAGCGCTTCAGCGATACCGATCAGGTGCGCAGGGTTGTGCAGCGGAGCGAAAGATGCGGAATCTTTAATGCCCTGAATGACGGAGTCATCGATAACAACGGAGCTGGTGTATTTCTCACCGCCGTGAACGATACGATGGCCGATTGCGGTCAGCTGAGCAGACAGTTCTGGTTTTTGTGCCAGAATAGTGTTAACGATAAAGTTCAGCGCTTCACTGTGAGCAGCGCCAGCGCCTAGCTCGGCTTCTTGTTTGCTGCCATCCATTTTCCATTTGATACGGGCTTCTGGAAGATGGAAACATTCTGCTAAACCGGACAGGTATTCGTCACCGTTGACGGCATCAAGGATAGCGAATTTCAGAGAGGAGCTACCGCAGTTCAGAACCAGTACTAACTTACTCGACATGGAAGTACCTTTTATGATACGTGGCTAAAAAAACGTCAGTGTGTCACAAAGCGTAGCGCAGGATGACATCGACATTTATGATTAACATCATGCCTTGCACTGTTTTCGGCACGATGGGAGAAGTACATTTGATTTTATGTCATTTTGCATAATTTTCAGCCAGTGGCAGAATATGCGATAATTTGACTAACCTGGTAAAAGGGTCTAACCGCCCCTCAGGTGCGCACAGAATACCTGATTGAGGCCGCCATTGCCAAAATCTTTTGAACGTTGTCATACACAGTTGGTGTTTTGCACAAATTTTTTAAGTTTTATATGTAAAGTTGAGGTAAGCCATGTCTGGTCCAGAAAATCGCCCTGTAAGTTTTTTCGGCTTGTTTCGCCACGGGCAGCATTATGCAAAGACCTGGCCTCTGGATAAGCGCCTTGCCCCGGTGTTTATCGAAAACCGTATTATTCGCGCCACGCGCTATGCGATTCGTATCATGCCGCCCGTAGCGATTTTCACGCTGTGCTGGCAAATCGCCCTTGGCGGCCAGCTTGGCCCGGCCGTGGCTACCGCGCTGTTTGCGCTGAGCCTGCCGATGCAGGGATTATGGTGGTTGGGCAAGCGCTCGGTGACGCCGCTGCCGCCGTCGATTTTAAACTGGTTTTATGAAGTGCGCGGTAAATTGCAGGAGGCCGGACAAGCATTAACGCCGGTCGACGGTAAGCCTGATTATCAGGCTTTAGCTGACACGCTTAAGCGCGCCTTCAAACAACTGGATAAAACTTTCCTGGATGATTTGTAATTGCATCAGGAAAACGCATATAAAAGAAGGCGCATAATTCATGCGCCTTCTTTTTTCACGCCGTAAAAAGTGCAACAGGAGTCAAAAATGGAAATGACCAATGCGCAACGTCTGATTCTGTCGAATCAGTACAAGATGATGACGATGCTCGACCCGGACAACGCCGAACGCTATCGCCGTCTACAGACCATCATTGAGCGTGGATACGGGCTGCAGATGCGCGAGCTGGACCGCGAGTTTGGCCAGCTTACCGAGGAAACGTGTCGTACCATCATTGATATCATGGAGATGTATCATGCGCTGCATGTCTCCTGGACCAACCTGAAGGACGCCAGCGGAATCGACGAGCGTCGGGTCACATTCCTCGGTTTTGACGTTGCCACTGAAGCTCGCTATCTCGGCTACGTTCGCTTTATGGTCAACGTTGAGGGACGCTACAGCCACTTTGACGCCGGGACTCACGGCTTTAACTCCCAGACCCCGATGTGGGAAAAATACCAGCGTATGCTGAGCACCTGGCACGCCTGCCCGCGTCAGTATCATCTGAGCAGTAACGAAATTAATCAAATTATCAACGCCTGATGGAGGTTCCCGTGCAGTGTAAAGGTTTCCTGTTTGATCTTGACGGGACATTAGTCGATTCGTTGCCGGTGGTGGAGCGTTCGTGGTGCAAATGGGCGGATCGATTCAGTATCCCTCATGATGAAGTGCTGAACTTCATTCATGGCAAGCAGGCAATCACCTCGTTGCGTCACTTTCTCCCCGGCCGCAGCGAAGAAGAGATTCAGGCTGAATTCACCCTGCTGGAAACGGTAGAAGCGACGGATACCGATGGCGTTACGGCGCTGCCGGGTGCGGTTGCGTTGCTCAAAACCCTGGATGAAGCCGGGATCCCCTGGGCGATTGTGACGTCGGGTTCGATACCCGTGGCCCACGCTCGTCACCGTGCCGCAGGTCTGCCTGAAGCTGAGGTGTTCGTCACTGCCGAGCGCGTAAAGCACGGGAAACCCGCTCCGGATGCCTATCTGCTGGGGGCCGAACTGTTGGGCCTGGCACCGGCGGATTGCGCCGTCGTGGAGGATGCCCCTGCCGGTCTGCTTTCCGGCCTGAATGCCGGCTGTCGGACTATCGCGGTCAACGTACCCGCCGATGCACCGCGTCTTGATGAAGCGGATTTAGTATTAACGACGCTGGAAAGCCTGCAGGTTGAGCGTCTGCCTGACGGCAAGGTGAATGTTAGCCTTAAAAACTAATCTCATGATTTAGCCCCGCGTTGGCGGGGCTTTTTTATGCCAAACTTCCAACTCCATCTTCTGACAAGGATAAGTTGTGAACGGTGAATTGATTTGGGTGTTATCTCTTCTTGCCGTAGCCGTCGTGCTCTTTGCCACCGGAAAAGTGCGCATGGACGCTATCGCTTTGCTGGTGATTGTCGCGTTTGTCCTCAGCGATACCTTGACGCTCAGCGAGGCCTTCTCCGGTTTTAGCGATCCCAACGTTATCCTTATTGCCGCGCTTTTCATTATTGGCGATGGGCTGGTGCGTACCGGGGTTGCCACTAAAATGGGTTCCTGGCTGGTGAAGGTTGCCGGTAACAGCGAAACCAAAATGCTGGTTTTTTTGATGCTGACCGTTGCCGGGCTGGGCGCTTTTATGAGCTCGACGGGCGTGGTGGCCATTTTTATTCCGGTGGTGCTCAGCGTATCAATGCGCATGAACACCTCGCCTTCGCGGTTAATGATGCCGCTCAGTTTTGCCGGGCTTATCAGCGGGATGATGACGCTTGTCGCCACGCCGCCCAACCTGGTCGTCAACAGCGAACTATTACGCGAAGGGCTGCAAGGATTCAGCTTTTTTAGCGTCACGCCGATAGGCCTGGTGGTGCTGGTTCTGGGCGTTTTCTATATGCTGGTGATGCGCTTTATGCTTAAGGGAGATGAAAGCGAACAGGTCAGAGATGGGCGTAAACGCAGCACCTTTCGCGATCTCATCAAAGATTATCATCTGACCGGCAGGGCGCGTCGCCTGGCTATTCGCCCCGGCTCGCCGATGATTGGCCAGCGCCTGGACGACCTGAAACTACGCGAGCGCTATGGGGCGAACGTCATCGGCGTTGAGCGCTGGCGGCGCTTTCGGCGGGTTATCGTGAACGTTAATGGGGTATCAGAATTCCGCGCCCGTGACGTTTTGCTGATCGATATGTCGGCTTCGGACGTTGATTTACGCCAGTTTTGCGGCGAGCAGATGCTTGAGCCGATGGTGCTGCGCGGTGAATATTTTTCCGATCAGGCGCTGGACGTAGGGATGGCGGAAGTCTCTCTGATCCCGGATTCAGAGCTGATTGGCAAGTCGGTGCGCGAAATCGCTTTTCGTACCCGTTTTGATTTGAACATCGTGGGCCTGAAGCGCGATGGCAAAGCCATTGATGGCGCGGTCACCGATGAACCCCTGCAGCTTGGCGATATCATGCTGGTGGTTGGCAACTGGCGGCAGATAGCCCTGCTGGCCAAGCGGGGGCGGGACTTCGTGGTGCTGAATATGCCCATTGAGGTCAATGACGCCTCGCCGGCGCACAGCCAGGCGCCGCACGCCATTTTCTGTCTGGTGCTGATGGTGGCGCTTATGCTGACTGACGAAATACCTAACCCTATAGCGGCCATCATTGCCTGCCTGCTGATGGGTAAATTCCGCTGCATCAACGCGGAAAGCGCCTATAAAGCCATCCACTGGCCGAGCATTATTTTGATCGTCGGAATGATGCCTTTTGCCCTGGCGCTGCAGAAAACCGGCGGGGTGGATCTGGTTGTGAAAGGCCTGATGGACGTGGCGGGGAGTAAAGGGCCCTATCTGATGCTGGGCTGCCTGTTCGTGATGTGCGCGGCTATCGGCCTGTTTATTTCCAATACCGCTACCGCGGTGCTGATGGCGCCGATTGCGCTGGCTGCGGCGAAGTCGATGGGCGTATCGCCATATCCCTTTGCGATGGTCGTGGCTATGGCGGCTTCTGCGGCGTTTATGACGCCGGTATCATCACCGGTGAACACGCTGGTGCTGGGGCCGGGTAAGTACTCATTTAGCGATTTCGTCAAAATTGGCGTACCGTTTACCATCATGGTGATGGTGGTGTGCGTACTGCTAATCCCGGTACTGTTCCCGTTTTGATAGCGCTGTAAAAATTCCCGGTCAGGCGCGCGCCGGCCGGGAAGTGATTTATAAAGGTGAATCCTGGCTAATTTCATCAAGGGAAAGATGGAAGCTCGGTACAAATACCCGCATAAAGTAGTCCATCTCTGGACTGCGGCGCGATTCCAGCGTTTTCTCCAGGCGGCCCTTGGCCAGCAGAAATTCATTGTTACCCGCCGATAGCTCTTCCAGACACTTCAGGTAGGCGCAAAGCGCATCGGCCTGTTTGACAATGGATTTTTCCTCTTCGCTATAGTGATGTTCGTCAATGAGTGGCGCAAAAATGTCGCGCAGCTCGTCAGGAACCATATCGACCAGCTTCTGCTGGGCGATTTTCTCGATGGCTTTGTACTCTTGCGCAATTTGCGAATTGAAATACTTCACCGGCGTCGGCAGATCGCCGGTCAGCACTTCCGAAGCATCATGATACATCGCCAGCAGCGCGATTCGCTCAGCGTTAACCTGACCGCCAAATTTGCGATTTTTAATCGCCGCCAGCGCATGGGCAACCATGGCGACCTGTAAGCTGTGTTCGGAGACGTTTTCTGTGCGGACATTGCGCATCAGCGGCCAGCGGTTGATCAGTTTCAGGCGGGAGAGGTGGGCAAAGAAATGACTCTGACTCATAGGAACCCTTAATCAGTTACGACGTCGGGTGCCATTGTGCGCAGGGATCGCCGCCGGATGCAAATACCGGCGGCTGGACAGGCTAAATCAGAGCTGATGGTAGCCGGAAAGGAAGCGTCCGAAGCGGGTAATCGCCATTTCAAGATCGTCTTCGCGCGGGAGGGTCACAATACGTACGTGATCCGGCCACGGCCAGTTAAAGGCGGTTCCCTGAACCAGCAGGACTTTCTCCTGCAGCAGAAAATCGAGCACCATTTTTTGGTCATCGTGAATATTAAAGCGTTTAGCATCGATTTTCGGGAACATATACAGCGCGCCTTTCGGCTTAGTGCACGAGACGCCGGGGATTTCGTTAATCAGCTCCCAGGCGCGATTACGCTGTTCATATAAACGGCCGCCGGGAACGATAAACTCGCTGATGCTCTGATAACCGCCGAGGGCCGTTTGAATTGCATGCTGGGCCGGAACGTTGGCGCACAGGCGCATGGAAGCCAGCATCTCCAGGCCTTCGATGTAGCCTTTAGCGTGTTTCTTCGGGCCGTTAAGCACCATCCAGCCCTGGCGGAAGCCGGCGACGCGGTAGGTTTTTGACAGACCATTAAAGGTTACGGTGAGCAGATCCGGGGCCAGCGGGGCTATCGAATGGTGCTGCGCATCATCGTAGAGGATCTTATCGTAGATCTCGTCGGCGAAAATAATCAGGTTATTCTGCCGGGCGATCTCTACGATCTCCATCAGCAGCTCTTTTGAGTATACCGCCCCGGTTGGGTTATTCGGGTTGATAATCACAATGCCGCGGGTGCGCGGGGTGATTTTGGCGCGAATATCGTCGAGATCCGGGAACCAGTCGGACGATTCATCGCAAAGATAATGCACCGCTTTACCGCTGGAAAGCGCGACCGCGGCGGTCCAGAGCGGATAATCCGGCGCCGGAACCAGCATTTCATCACCGCTGTTCAGCAGGGCCTGCATGGCCTGGACGATAAGCTCGGAAACGCCGTTACCGATATAGATGTCTTCGACCGTCACATCGCGCATACCGCGGGCCTGATAGTGCTGCATGATGGCCTTACGCGCGGAATAAAGACCTTTTGAATCGCTATAGCCCTGGGAGGTGGGGAGATTGCGGATGACGTCAACGAGGATTTCGTCAGGTGCGTCAAAGCCGAACGGCGCTGGGTTGCCGATGTTCAGCTTCAGGACTTTATTGCCTTCTTCTTCAAGGCGTTTCGCCTCTTTCAGAACCGGGCCGCGGATGTCGTAACAGACGTTATCTAACTTGCTGGATTTTTCGATGGGGGACATGAACCTTGACCTTTTAGCTGTTATCGCCACTCCCTGCCGTGGAAGTCAGCACGGAACAATGTACTCCGCATCCCCGCTGTTTTGAAGGGTTAACAGGAGAAGATTTTGCTATTCATGTTTTTTTGGTTTAATCAATTTCCCTGGCGTCAGGCGATTTTGTTTATACATTATGCCTTCTCTGGTTTTATAATTGGTCTTATATTGTGTGATGTCGTGTTTTTGCGAACGTTTATATGGTTTTTTCTGCCTGGAGGATGAGCGGATTATTTTTTGCGCAATAAAGCGTCTCTTAAATGAGAACGTTTATTTCACAATACACAGTAGGTTGTAACAACTTGACGCGCTATTTTTAATGAAAGTATTTAATCGATAAATGAGCTTTATTTTACATAAGGAATATTCTTAGATTTGTTAATTTAATTAAGGTTCTGAAAAGCGTTTAAAATTAGCTGAGTTAATACTGATTAACTCTTATAAATATTGTGGTTTTCGGTTAGAATATCGCCGTTAATACGGACGTAGAGCTATACCCGGTAGCTAGTCTTTTTATTAATACATTGTTATTGCAGGTTTTTGTTATCTTCCTGAGGGCTATGGCAAGTTTGTCGCCCGTGAGGATGCCGAAGATGGCCATCGCTGGCTGTTTTTTTGCGTCACATCACAAAAAGCCAGCGCGTCGTAATTAAAAGCGCTTAGGCCTACGAACAAAATATTACTCAGAAATTCCGCACATTTGCTGCGGATGAGTGCTTTCTAATGCAATAACGTTCGTCCAGTTGTTCATTCGCCTCTCTCCTGGCGGATAACGCGAAGCTGAAGGATTAGCCGGAAACCTGGAGCACAGCATCAACAAGGCAGGTAAGCATTAGCCGCCTGAAAGTGAAGCAAATATGATAAATGAAAATCGTTCGATACTAAATTTAGACCTCGACCTCTTGAGAACCTTTGTTGCCGTCGCCGATCTCAGTACATTTGCCGCTGCCGCCGTTGCGGTGTGCCGGACTCAGTCAGCGGTAAGCCAGCAGATGCAGCGGCTGGAGCAGTTGGTCGGCAAAGAACTTTTTGCTCGCCACGGGCGCAATAAACTCCTGACAGAACAGGGTATTCAGCTGTTAGGCTATGCGCGGAAGATTCTGCGTTTTAACGATGAAGCCTGTATGTCGCTCATGTTCGGCAGCCTCCAGGGGACGCTGACAGTGGGTGCTTCTGATGAGACAGCGGATACCATTTTACCGTTCTTATTAAATCGGATCGGCAGTTTTTATCCCAAGCTGACCCTTGAAATTAAAGTCCTCAATCATCCCGATATAGTAGATATGCTGAACAATGGGGCGATCGATCTCGCGCTAACGACCCGACCAACGAAGGGTTCGGAAATGCTGACGCTACGCACTTCGCCAACCCTGTGGTACTGCGCGGCGGATTACGTTCTCCCGCAGGGCGAGTCGGTCCCGCTTGTATTGCTGGATGCCGCAGATCCGTTTCGCGAAGATATCACTACGGTACTCGATGTTGCCCGGGTTCCCTGGCATCTGTCCCATACGGCGTCATCAATGGCTGGGGTCAAAGCGGCGGTGAAAGCCGGACTTGGCGTAACCGCGCAGCCGGTAGAGATGATGAGCCCGGAGTTTCGCGTGCCGGGCAGAAGCGACGGGTTACCGGTGCTGCCGGATACCCACTACATGTTGAACTGTAACCCTCAGAAGGCAAGCGAGCTCACTCAGGCGATTTTCCAGTCGTTGAGCACGGAGTACCAGCCATGGTCTAGCCAGCGCATTTATACCCCTGAAGGGGGAGATAATTCCCTTGTTTCCTGAAGGGAAAAAGCTAACAAACATCACAAAAACTGGTAACAAAATGTAAGTGCAAAAACGAACCACAGACCTGCAAAATGGCCACTGTGGTTCGTTTTTTTCAAATTTTATTGATGAATTAAATGTTTTGTTGGTTTCTTTGCATCTAAATCAGTGGCTTAGTTCTGCTCTTCCTCTCATTTCTCCACTTTTCTCTGCACTTTCAATACTTCCTGCTAATGTTAAAAAACCATCTGGTTTGTTGCTGTTTTCTTGGTTGAATTAACAAAAGCGTGTCGCAGATCAAGAAAATACCCCTCCTTAGGGGGAGGAATCGTGTCTGAATCCTGTCAAAATAGACGGGTAATTTTGATTTACGGCGGAAACGGACACGATTCAACAACACTAAAGCCGAACAGTATGCAAGGTTATTCCGCATGAAAGGGCATTTAATGTTAATGAAAAAAATCCAATGTAAATTAATGTTGTGAAAACTTTTGTTAAAGTTGACAAAAGGTTAATGAAAGGAGTAAAAAGCCACCGCAACTGGCCTTCCACATCACCCAGGGACGCTTTTTTGCACGGCATTTTTTTTATTCCTCCCCGTGAAACGCTGTGGCGTTCATCTGCCAGTAAGAGCAGAGGGTTTTAGCGCTACACTTTTTTGGTTAAGCAATGCGTATGTCAACATCCACTGAAGTCATCGCTCATCATTGGGCATTCGCTATATTTCTCATCATCGCTATCGGCCTGTGCTGCCTGATGCTTGTCGGCGGCTGGTATCTTGGCGGACGCGCGCGCGCGCGTAGCAAGAACACGCCGTTTGAATCCGGGATCGACTCCGTCGGTTCGGCTCGCTTACGTCTTTCTGCGAAGTTTTATCTGGTAGCCATGTTCTTCGTGATTTTCGACGTGGAAGCCCTGTATCTCTACGCATGGTCGGCCTCTATCCGTGAAAGCGGCTGGGTCGGCTTTGTGGAAGCCGCAATTTTCATTTTAGTGCTACTGGCTGGTCTGGTTTACCTCGTTCGTATCGGCGCACTGGACTGGACGCCTGCGCGCTCCCGTCGCACGCTGGTTAACCCGGAAACAGACAGTCCCACTAACCGTCATACGCAGTAAAAGCGAGGCAATAAGATGGATTATACGCTCACCCGCATCGATCCTAACGGTGAGAACGACCGTTACCCCCTGCAAAAACAGGAGATCGTAACCGACCCCCTGGAGCAAGAAGTCAATAAAAGCGTGTATATGGGGAAACTCGAACACGCCTTGCATGACATGGTGAACTGGGGCCGTAAGAACTCAATCTGGCCTTATAACTTCGGCCTTTCTTGCTGCTACGTGGAAATGGTGACGTCATTCACCGCGGTGCATGACGTTGCGCGCTTTGGTGCAGAAGTATTACGTGCCTCCCCGCGTCAGGCTGACCTGATGGTGGTTGCGGGGACCTGCTTCACCAAAATGGCGCCGGTCATTCAGCGTCTTTATGACCAGATGCTGGAGCCGAAGTGGGTTATCTCGATGGGCGCATGCGCCAACTCCGGCGGAATGTACGATATTTACTCAGTCGTCCAGGGCGTGGATAAGTTTATTCCGGTCGATGTTTACATCCCGGGCTGTCCACCGCGTCCGGAAGCTTACATGCAGGCGCTGATGCTGCTGCAGGAATCCATTGGTAAAGAACGCCGTCCGCTCTCGTGGGTGGTAGGCGATCAGGGCGTGTACCGCGCCAATATGCAGTCGGAACGCGAGCGTAAACGCGGCGAGCGTATTGCAGTGACCAATCTGCGGACTCCGGACGAGATTTAACTTGCGCCTGCGGGCGGGATAAAAACTTCGCAAATCAATCTACTACAGCGCGAAGCCTCGCCAGCAGTCACCACGGACCTTTTGCAATGGTGAACAATATGACCGATTTAACCGCGCATGACGCCGCACCAGCCTGGCAAACCCGCGATCACCTAGATGACCCGGTGATCGGCGAACTGCGCAACCGTTTTGGGCCGGATGCCTTTACCGTTCAGCCTACCCGCACCGGCGTTCCGGTGGTTTGGGTTAAGCGCGAACAGTTGCTTGAGGTGGGTGATTTCCTGAAGAAATTGCCGAAGCCTTACGTGATGCTGTTCGACCTGCACGGCATGGACGAACGTCTGCGCACGCACCGCGACGGTTTACCCGCCGCGGATTTTTCCGTTTTCTATCACCTGATTTCAATAGACCGCAACCGCGACATCATGCTCAAGGTTGCCTTGTCTGAAAACGATCTGCATCTGCCGACCTTCACCAAACTGTTCCCTAACGCTAACTGGTATGAGCGTGAAACCTGGGAGATGTTTGGCGTGACCTTCGACGGCCACCCGAACCTCAGGCGCATCATGATGCCGCCGACGTGGGAAGGCCATCCGCTGCGTAAAGACTATCCGGCGCGCGCCACCGAATTTGACCCGTTTGAGCTGACCAAAGCCAAACAGGATCTGGAAATGGAAGCGCTGACCTTCAAACCGGAAGAGTGGGGCATGAAGCGCGGGACCGAAAACGAGGACTTCATGTTCCTTAACCTCGGCCCGAACCACCCTTCAGCGCACGGTGCGTTCCGTATTATTCTGCAGCTCGATGGCGAAGAGATTATCGACTGCGTGCCCGATATCGGTTACCACCACCGCGGCGCGGAGAAGATGGGCGAACGCCAGTCCTGGCATAGCTACATTCCTTATACCGACCGTATTGAATATCTTGGCGGCTGCGTTAACGAAATGCCGTACGTACTGGCGGTAGAGAAACTGGCGGGTATTACCGTGCCGGACCGCGTCAACGTGATCCGCGTGATGCTCTCCGAGCTGTTCCGCATCAACAGCCATCTGCTGTACATCTCCACCTTTATCCAGGACGTCGGGGCGATGACGCCGGTATTCTTTGCCTTTACCGACCGCCAGAAGATCTACGATCTGGTGGAGGCGATTACCGGTTTCCGTATGCATCCGGCCTGGTTCCGCATCGGCGGCGTCGCGCACGACCTGCCTCGCGGCTGGGATCGCCTGCTGCGCGAATTCCTCGAGTGGATGCCGAAGCGTCTGGATTCCTATGAGAAAGCCGCGCTACGCAACACTATCCTGATCGGTCGTTCGAAAGGGGTTGCCGCCTATAATGCGAAAGAAGCGCTGGAGTGGGGCACCACCGGCGCGGGCCTGCGCGCCACCGGCATCGGTTTCGACGTACGTAAATGGCGTCCCTATTCTGGTTATGAAAACTTCGACTTTGAGATCCCGACCGGCGGTGGCGTCTCCGACTGCTACACCCGCGTGATGCTGAAAGTGGAAGAGCTGCGCCAGAGCCTGCGCATTCTTCAGCAGTGCCTCGATAACATGCCGGAAGGCCCGTTCAAGGCGGATCACCCGCTCACGACGCCGCCGCCGAAAGAGCGCACGCTGCAGCATATCGAAACCCTGATTACGCACTTCCTGCAGGTTTCCTGGGGCCCGGTGATGCCGGCGCAGGAATCCTTCCAGATGATTGAAGCGACGAAGGGGATTAACAGTTACTACCTGACCAGCGACGGCAGCACCATGAGCTACCGTACCCGCGTGCGTACGCCGAGCTTCGCGCACCTGCAGCAGATCCCGGCCGCCATTCGCGGCAGTCTGGTCTCTGACCTGATTGTCTATCTGGGTAGTATCGATTTTGTTATGTCAGACGTGGACCGCTAATTATGCACGAGAATCAACAACCACAAACCGAGGCTTTTGAGCTGAGTGCGGCAGAGCGTGAGGCGATTGAGCACGAGAAGCACCACTACGAAGACCCGCGTGCGGCGTCCATTGAAGCGCTGAAGATCGTTCAAAAGCAGCGCGGCTGGGTGCCGGACGGCGCAATCTACGCTATCGCCGATGTGCTGGGGATCCCGGCCAGCGACGTAGAAGGCGTGGCGACGTTCTATAGCCAGATTTTCCGCCAGCCGGTAGGGCGTCACGTGATTCGCTACTGCGATAGCGTGGTGTGCCATATTACCGGGTTCCAGGGCATTCAGTCGGCGATCGAGAAGAAGCTGGATATCAAACCGGGTCAAACGACCTTTGATGGCCGCTTCACTCTGCTGCCGACCTGCTGTCTGGGCAACTGCGACAAGGGGCCGACGATGATGATTGATGAGGACACTCACAGTTATCTGACGCCGGAAGCGATTCCTGACCTCCTGGAGCGGTATAAATGAAAACCATTATTCGTACTGCCGAAACCCATCCGCTGACCTGGCGGCTGCGCGACGACAAGCAGCCGGTCTGGCTGGATGAATACCAGAGCAAAAATGGCTACGCCGGGGCGCGTAAAGCGCTCTCCGGGATGGCGCCGGATGAAATCGTCACGGCGGTAAAAGACGCTGGCCTGAAAGGGCGCGGCGGCGCGGGCTTTTCCACCGGTTTGAAGTGGAGCCTGATGCCGAAAGACGAATCCATGAACATCCGTTATCTGCTGTGTAACGCCGATGAAATGGAGCCGGGTACCTATAAAGACCGCCTGCTGATGGAGCAGCTGCCGCACCTACTGGTGGAGGGTATGCTGATCTCCGCTTTTGCGCTGAAAGCTTACCGCGGCTACATCTTCCTGCGCGGAGAATATGTTGAAGCGGCTCAGCATCTGCGCCGGGCGATTGCCGAAGCGACCGAAGCGGGCCTGCTCGGCAAAAACATACTCGGCACCGGTTTTGACTTCGAGCTGTTCGTCCATACCGGGGCAGGGCGCTATATTTGCGGCGAAGAAACCGCGTTGATTAACTCTCTCGAAGGCCGCCGCGCGAACCCGCGCTCGAAGCCGCCGTTCCCGGCCAGCTCCGGCGTATGGGGCAAACCGACCTGCGTTAACAACGTTGAAACCCTGTGCAACGTGCCGGCGATTCTGGCTAACGGCGTTGAGTGGTATCAGAACATTTCCACCAGTAAAGATGCCGGCACCAAGCTGATGGGCTTCTCCGGGCGGGTGAAAAATCCGGGCGTCTGGGAGCTGCCGTTCGGCACCACCGCGCGCGAGATCCTCGAAGATTACGCCGGCGGCATGCGCGATGGCCTGAAGTTCAAGGCCTGGCAGCCGGGCGGCGCGGGTACCGACTTCCTGACTGAAGCGCATCTTGACCTGCCGATGGAGTTCGAAAGCATCGGTAAAGCGGGAAGCCGCCTGGGGACGTCGCTGGCGATGGCCGTTGACCACGAGATCAACATGGTATCGCTGGTGCGCAACCTCGAAGAGTTTTTCGCCCGCGAGTCCTGCGGCTGGTGCACGCCTTGCCGCGACGGTCTGCCGTGGAGCGTGAAAATTCTGCGCGCTCTCGAGCGCGGCGAAGGGCAGCCGGGGGATATCGAGACGCTTGAGCAACTGTGTCGATTCCTCGGACCGGGTAAAACCTTCTGCGCGCACGCGCCGGGTGCGGTTGAGCCGCTACAGAGCGCGATTAAATATTTCCGCGAAGAATTCGAAGCTGGCATTAAACAGCAGTTCAGCAATACCCATGCAATCAACGGGATTCAGCCGAACCTGCTTAAGACGCGCTGGTAATGTATCCACAAGATCATTCAGGTTGCATCAAGGCGGCAACTGAGTGAACCCCCAGGACTTACTACAGTAAGTGACCGGGGTGAACGAAGGCAGCCAACGCAGAGGCCGCCTGAATGAAGAAGTGGAAAAGATTTTTTTACTTTGGAAGCACGCTAATGGCTACGATTCATGTAGACGGCAAAGAGTACGAGGTCAACGGAGCGGACAACCTGTTAGAAGCTTGTCTCTCTCTGGGTCTTGATATTCCTTACTTTTGCTGGCATCCGGCGCTGGGAAGCGTTGGTGCTTGCCGCCAGTGTGCGGTGAAGCAATATCAGAACGCGGAAGACACGCGTGGCCGCCTGGTGATGTCCTGTATGACTCCGGCATCCGACGGCACTTTTATTTCTATCGACGACGCAGAAGCGAAGCAGTTTCGCGAAAGCGTAGTTGAGTGGCTGATGACCAACCACCCGCACGACTGTCCGGTGTGCGAAGAGGGCGGCAACTGTCACTTACAGGATATGACCGTGATGACCGGTCATAGCTTCCGTCGCTACCGCTTTACCAAGCGTACCCACCGTAACCAGGATCTGGGGCCGTTCATCTCCCACGAAATGAACCGCTGCATCGCCTGCTACCGCTGCGTTCGCTACTATAAAGACTATGCCGACGGTACCGACCTGGGCGTCTATGGCGCTCACGATAACGTCTACTTCGGTCGCCCGGAAGACGGCGTGCTGGAGAGCGAATTCTCCGGCAACCTGGTTGAAGTCTGTCCGACCGGCGTCTTTACCGATAAAACACACTCCGAGCGCTATAACCGTAAATGGGATATGCAGTTTGCACCAAGCATCTGCCAGCAGTGTTCCATCGGCTGTAACATCAGCCCCGGCGAGCGCTACGGCGAACTGCGTCGTATCGAAAACCGCTATAACGGTACCGTTAACCGTTACTTCCTCTGCGACCGCGGACGTTTTGGCTACGGCTATGTGAATCTGAAAGATCGCCCGCGTCAGCCGGTTCAGCGTCGCGGCGACGATCTGATTACCCTTAACGCCGAGCAGGCGATGCAGGGGGCGGCAGATATTCTGCGCCAGTCGAAGAAAGTGATTGGTATCGGCTCCCCGCGCGCCAGCATTGAAAGCAACTTTGCGCTGCGTGAGCTGGTCGGCGCCGACAACTTCTATACCGGCATCGCGAAGGGCGAACAGGAACGCCTGCAGATGATGCTGAAAGTGCTGCGCGAAGGCGGTATTCATACCCCGGCGCTGCGCGAGATCGAATCTTACGATGCGGTGCTGATCCTCGGTGAAGATATTACCCAGACCGGCGCGCGTATCGCGCTGGCGGTGCGTCAGGCGGTGAAAGGCAAAGCGCGCGAAATGGCGGCGGCGCAGAAGGTCGCCGACTGGCAGATCGCCGCGATCCTTAACATCGGCCAGCGTGCAAAGCATCCGCTGTTCGTGACCAACATCGACGACACCCGTCTTGATGACATTGCGGCATGGACCTATCGCGCGCCGGTGGAAGATCAGGCGCGTCTTGGCTTCGCCATTGCCCACGCGCTGGACGATAGTGCGCCGGCGGTCGAAGGTCTGAGCAGCGAGCTGAAAGGCAAAATCGAGGTGATCGTTCAGGCGTTAGCCGGAGCGAAAAAACCGCTGATTGTTTCCGGAACTAACGCTGGCAGCATCGAGGTGATTCAGGCCGCAGCGAACGTGGCGAAAGCCCTGAAAGGCCGCGGCGTCGATGTTGGCGTGACCATGGTCGCCCGGGCAGTGAATAGCGTTGGTCTCGGGATGATCGGCGGCGGCTCGCTTGAAGAGGCGCTGAGTGAACTGGAAACCGGCGCAGCCGATGCGGTTATCGTGCTGGAAAACGATCTGCACCGCCACGCTTCAGCCGCCCGCGTAGATGCGGCGCTGGCGAAAGCGCCGCTGGTGCTGGTGGTTGACCATCAGCGAACGGCGATTATGGAAAAAGCGCATCTGGTGCTCTCCGCGGCAAGCTTTGCGGAAAGCGATGGCACCGTGGTCAACAACGAAGGTCGCGCCCAGCGCTTCTTCCAGGTTTACGACCCGGCCTATTACGATGCGAAAACCGTGATGCTGGAAAGCTGGCGCTGGCTGCACTCGTTGCACAGCACAGTGAACAATCGTCAGGTTGACTGGACGCAGCTGGACCACGTGATTGACGCCGCCATTGCCGCCCTGCCGCAGCTGGCCGGGATCAAAGACGCCGCGCCGGATGCGACCTTCCGCATTCGCGGTCAGAAGCTGGCTCGTGAACCGCACCGCTACAGCGGACGTACGGCGATGCGCGCCAACATCAGCGTGCATGAACCGCGTCAGCCGCAGGATAAAGACACCATGTTCGCCTTCTCTATGGAAGGGAACAACCAGCCGTCCGCGCCGCGTTCGCAAATTCCGTTTGCCTGGGCTCCGGGCTGGAACTCCCCTCAGGCGTGGAACAAGTTCCAGGATGAAGTGGGCGGTAAACTGCGCCACGGCGATCCGGGCGTGCGTCTGATTGAAGCCTCCGCCAGCGGTCTTGAGTACTTTACCGCGGTTCCGGCAAGCTTCCAGGCAGAAGAAGGGAAATGGCGTATCGCGCCTTACTACCATCTGTTCGGCAGCGACGAGCTGTCGCAGCGTTCTCCGGTATTCCAGAGCCGTATGCCGCAGCCGTACGTTAAGCTCAACCCGGCAGATGCCGCGAAGCTTGGCGTGAACGAAGGGGCGATGGTTTCCTTCAGCGTTGATGGCCAGGCGCTTAGCCTGCCGCTGGTAATCTCGGCGGGGCTGACGGCAGGGCAGGTTGGCTTACCGATGGGCTTGCCAGGGATTGCGCCGGTGCTGACCGGAGCGCGTATTGATACTCTGCAGGAGGCGAAAGCATGAGTTGGTTAACTCCCGATCTCATCGACATTCTGTTAGGCATCCTTAAGGCGGTAGTGATTCTACTGGTGGTGGTCACCTGCGGCGCGTTTATGAGCTTTGGCGAACGTCGTCTGCTGGGCCTGTTCCAGAACCGTTACGGACCTAACCGCGTGGGCTGGGGCGGTTCGCTGCAGCTTGTCGCCGACATGATCAAAATGTTCTTTAAAGAGGACTGGGTTCCGCGCTTCTCGGATCGTGTGATCTTTACTCTGGCGCCGGTGATCGCCTTTACTTCGCTGCTGCTGGCCTTCGCCATCGTGCCGGTCAGCCCGACGTGGGTGGTGGCCGATCTGAACATCGGTATCCTGTTCTTCCTGATGATGGCGGGCCTGGCGGTCTATGCGGTGCTGTTCGCCGGCTGGTCGAGCAACAACAAATACTCGCTGCTTGGCGCGATGCGTGCTTCTGCCCAGACCCTGAGCTACGAAGTGTTCCTCGGCCTTTCCCTGATGGGCGTAGTGGCGCAGGCCGGTTCATTCAACATGACCGATATCGTCAACAACCAGGCGCATCTGTGGAACGTCATCCCGCAGTTCTTTGGTTTCGTGACCTTTGCGATTGCGGGCGTGGCGGTATGTCACCGTCACCCGTTTGACCAACCGGAAGCGGAACAGGAGCTGGCTGACGGTTACCACATCGAATACTCCGGCATGAAGTTCGGTCTGTTCTTCGTCGGTGAATATATCGGGATTGTTACCGTATCGGCGCTGATCGTGACGCTGTTCTTCGGCGGCTGGAATGGCCCATGGTTACCTCCTTTCATCTGGTTCGCGCTGAAAACCGCGTTCTTTATGATGATGTTCATTTTGATCCGCGCATCATTACCGCGTCCGCGCTATGACCAGGTAATGTCCTTTGGCTGGAAGGTATGCCTGCCGTTAACGCTGATCAACTTGTTGGTAACGGCGGCTGTCATTCTCTGGCAGGCGCAATAAGGGGTGAATTGACCATGACCTTAAAAGAATTATTGGTAGGGTTTGGCACCCAGGTCCGCAGTATCTGCATGATCGGGATGCACGCCTTTGCCAAACGTGAAACTCGGATGTACCCGGAAGAGCCGGTATATCTGCCGCCGCGCTACCGTGGCCGCATCGTGCTGACGCGCGATCCGGACGGCGAGGAGCGCTGCGTTGCCTGTAACCTGTGTGCGGTAGCTTGTCCGGTAGGCTGTATCTCTCTGCAAAAAGCCGAAACTAAAGACGGCCGCTGGTATCCGGAGTTTTTCCGCATCAACTTCTCACGCTGCATTTTCTGCGGTCTGTGCGAAGAAGCATGCCCGACGACGGCGATTCAGTTGACCCCGGACTTTGAGCTGGGCGAATACAAACGTCAGGATCTGGTGTACGAAAAAGAGGATCTGCTGATTTCCGGTCCGGGTAAATACCCGGAATATAACTTCTACCGGATGGCGGGTATGGCAATCGACGGCAAAGATAAGGGCGAAGCAGAGAACGAAGCTAAGCCTATCGACGTCAAGAGCCTGTTACCGTAAGGAGAGGGCAATGGAATTCGCTTTTTATATCTGTGGCCTGATAGCCATCCTCGCTACCCTGCGGGTGATCACCCACACCAATCCGGTGCATGCGCTGCTGTACCTGATCATTTCGCTGTTGGCGATTGCCGGGGTGTTCTTCTCGCTAGGGGCTTACTTTGCCGGTGCGCTGGAAATTATCGTCTACGCCGGGGCCATTATGGTGCTGTTCGTGTTCGTGGTGATGATGCTCAATCTGGGCGGCAGCGAAATTGAGCAGGAGCGCCAGTGGCTGAAACCCGGGATCTGGATTGGCCCCGCCATCCTCTCTGCGGTACTGCTGGTGGTTATCGTTTACGCCATCCTCGGTATTAACGATCAGGGAATTGACGGTGCGGCGATTAACGCCAAAGAGGTCGGTATTGCGCTGTTTGGTCCGTACGTTCTGGCGGTGGAGCTGGCCTCCATGCTGCTGCTCGCGGGCCTGGTTGTTGCCTTCCATATCGGCCGCGAAGAGCGCGCCGGGGAAGTGCTGAGCAACCGCCCGAACGACAGCGATAAAAGAAAAACGGAGGAACACGCATGATCCCCTTAACACATGGACTGATCCTCGCCTCTGTCCTGTTTGTCCTCGGCCTGACGGGGCTGGTTATCCGCCGCAATCTGCTGTTTATGCTGATTAGCCTGGAGATCATGATCAATGCCGCGGCGCTGGCTTTCGTGGTTGCAGGAAGCTACTGGGGCCAGACCGATGGCCAGATAATGTATATCCTCGCCATCACCCTCGCCGCCGCGGAAGCGAGTATCGGCCTGGCGCTGCTGCTGCAGCTCCATCGTCGTCGCCAGAACCTGAACATCGATTCAGTAAGTGAGTTGCGCGGATGAACATGCTTACCCTAACCATTCTTTTGCCATTGATTGGCTTTGTTTTGCTGGCCTTCTCTCGCGGACGCTGGTCGGAGAATTTATCCGCCACCGTGGGGGTGGGTTCGGTCGGTCTGGCGGCGCTGGCGACGGCGTTTGTCGGCGTCGACTTCTTTGCCAACGGCAAACAGGCGGTCAGCGTTCCGCTGTGGACCTGGATGTCGGTGGGCGACTTCAATGTTGGCTTCAACCTGGTGCTGGACGGTCTCTCTCTGACCATGCTGTCCGTGGTCACCGGCGTCGGTTTCCTGATCCACATGTTCGCCTCCTGGTATATGCGCGGTGAAGAGGGCTACTCCCGCTTCTTCGCTTATACCAACCTGTTTATCGCCAGCATGGTGGTTCTGGTGCTCGCTGATAACCTGCTGCTGATGTACCTCGGCTGGGAAGGCGTGGGCCTCTGCTCCTATCTGCTGATCGGTTTCTACTACACCGATCCGAAGAACGGCGCGGCGGCAATGAAAGCGTTCGTAGTGACCCGCGTCGGCGACGTGTTCCTGGCGTTCGCGCTGTTCATTCTCTACAACGAACTGGGCACCCTGAACTTCCGCGAAATGGTTGAGCTGGCGCCTGCGCACTTTGCCGCCGGTAATAACATGCTGATGTGGGCAACCCTGATGCTGCTGGGCGGCGCGGTGGGTAAATCTGCGCAGCTGCCGTTGCAGACCTGGCTTGCGGACGCGATGGCTGGTCCAACGCCGGTCTCCGCGCTGATCCACGCCGCCACCATGGTGACCGCCGGCGTCTACCTGATTGCGCGCACGCATGGCCTGTTCCTGATGACCCCGGAAATTCTGCATCTCGTCGGGATCGTTGGGGCGGTAACGCTGGTGCTGGCAGGTTTCGCCGCGCTGGTGCAGACCGATATCAAACGCGTACTCGCGTATTCCACCATGAGCCAGATTGGCTACATGTTCCTCGCGCTCGGCGTGCAGGCGTGGGATGCGGCGATTTTCCACCTGATGACCCATGCGTTCTTCAAAGCGCTGCTGTTCCTGTCGTCCGGCTCGGTGATCCTCGCCTGCCACCACGAACAGAATATCTTCAAGATGGGCGGCCTGCGTAAGTCTATTCCGCTGGTGTACGTCTGCTTCCTGGTGGGTGGCGCGGCGCTGTCCGCACTGCCGCTGGTGACGGCAGGCTTCTTCAGTAAGGATGAGATCCTGGCGGGCGCGATGGCGAACGGTCATCTGAATCTGATGGTGGCCGGTCTGGTCGGGGCATTTATGACCTCCCTGTACACCTTCCGTATGATTTTCATCGTGTTCCACGGCAAAGAACAAATTCATGCTCACGCAGGGAAGGGGATTACCCATCATCTGCCGCTGATTGTGTTGCTGGTGCTCTCAACCTTCGTTGGCGCGCTGATTGTGCCGCCGCTGGATGGCGTACTGCCGCAGACCACCGAGCTTGAGCATGGACGCGTCATGACCCTGGAGATTGCCTCCGGAGTGATTGCCATCGCCGGTATTCTGATTGCCGCCTGGCTGTGGCTGGGTAAACGCACGCTGGTCACATCGATTGCCAACAGCGCGCCGGGTCGTCTGCTCGGGACCTGGTGGTACAACGCCTGGGGCTTTGACTGGCTGTACGACAAAGTGTTCGTCAAGCCGTTCCTCGGCGTGGCGTGGCTGCTGAAGAGCGATCCGCTGAATGCGCTGATGAACATTCCGGCGATCCTTTCCCGCTTCGCAGGTAAAGGCCTGGTGGTAAGCGAGAACGGCTATCTGCGCTGGTATGTGGCTTCAATGGGCATTGGCGCTGTCGTGGTGCTGGCGTTACTGATGGTATTGCGCTGAGTTTGAGGATTGTGGGCGTTGTCGGTTAACCCGACTTACAAGCAGTAGGCCCGGCAAGCATAGCGCTGCCGGGCAATAACACCCGCAATCCGAAGTGAATTTTCTGTGAGAATTCGTTGAAAATCGGTCCTGAACGGGACTTTAACAAGGAATAAAGATCGCCATGTTATTACCCTGGCTAATATTAATTCCCTTCATCGGCGGCTTCCTGTGCTGGCAGACTGAACGCTTTGGCGTGAAGATGCCGCGCTGGATCGCGCTGATCACTATGGGATTGACGTTTCTGCTTGGCCTGCAGTTGTGGATGCAGGGCGGCTATTCTCTCACGCAATCTACCGGTATTCCGCAGTGGCAGTCGGAATTCGTGATGCCGTGGATCCCGCGATTCGGGATTAGCATTCATCTGGCTATCGACGGTCTGTCGCTGCTGATGGTGGTGCTGACCGGGCTGCTCGGCGTGCTGGCGGTGCTCTGTTCATGGCGCGAAATCGAGAAATATCAGGGTTTTTTCCATCTTAACCTGATGTGGATCCTCGGCGGCGTGATCGGCGTATTCCTGGCTATCGACCTGTTCCTGTTCTTCTTCTTCTGGGAAATGATGCTGGTGCCGATGTACTTCCTGATCGCGCTGTGGGGCCATAAGGCTTCCGACGGTAAAACGCGTATCACGGCGGCAACCAAGTTCTTCATTTATACCCAGGCGAGCGGTCTGGTGATGCTGATATCCATCCTGGCGCTGGCGTTTGTGCACTTCAACGCTACCGGCGTATGGACCTTCAACTATGAAGAGCTGCTGAAGACGCCGATGTCGCACGGCGTGGAATACCTGCTGATGCTGGGCTTCTTTATCGCTTTCGCGGTAAAAATGCCGGTGGTTCCGCTGCACGGCTGGCTGCCGGATGCGCACTCTCAGGCGCCGACCGCGGGTTCCGTTGACCTCGCGGGGATCCTGCTGAAAACCGCGGCCTACGGCCTGCTGCGCTTTGCGCTGCCGCTGTTCCCGAACGCTTCCGCCGAATTTGCGCCGATCGCGATGTGGCTTGGCGTGATCGGTATTTTCTACGGCGCGTGGATGGCCTTCAGCCAGTACGATATTAAGCGTCTGATCGCTTACACCTCCGTCTCCCATATGGGCTTCGTGCTGATTGCTATCTACACCGGCAGCCAGCTGGCTTACCAGGGTGCGGTGATTCAGATGATCGCTCATGGTCTGTCAGCAGCCGGTCTGTTTATCCTTTGCGGTCAGCTTTACGAGCGTCTGCATACGCGCGATATGCGCCAGATGGGCGGTCTGTGGAGCAAAATTAAGTGGCTGCCGGCGCTGTCGATGTTCTTTGCGGTGGCGACCCTCGGGATGCCGGGCACCGGTAACTTCGTCGGCGAATTTATGATTCTGTTCGGTAGCTATAAGACCGTGCCGGTGATTACCGTTATTTCTACCTTTGGTCTGGTGTTCGCTTCCGTATACTCGCTGTCGATGCTGCATCGCGCGTACTTCGGTAAAGCAAAAAGCGAAATCGCCGCCAAAGCGCTGCCGGGAATGTCCCTGCGTGAACTGTCGATCATCCTGCTGCTGGTTGTTCTGCTGGTGCTGCTGGGCTTCTTCCCGCAGCCGATTCTGGACACCTCGCACTCTGCGATGAGCAACATTCAGCAGTGGTTTGTTAATTCTGTTTCTACTACAAGGCCGTAATTCGCCATGACAATAACTCCACAACAACTGATCGCACTGCTACCGTTGCTGATCGTCGGCTTGACGGTGGTGGTTGTGATGCTCTCCATTGCGTGGCGACGCAATCATTTCCTTAATGCCACGCTGTCGGTTCTCGGCCTTAACGCCGCGCTGATCTCACTCTGGTTCGTAGGCCAGAACGGGGCGATGGACGTCACGCCGCTGATCCGCGTTGACGGCTACGCCATGCTCTATACCGGCCTGGTGCTGCTGGCCAGCCTGGCAACCTGCACCTTTGCCTACCCGTGGCTTGAGGGTTACAAGGACAATAAAGAAGAGTTCTATCTGCTGGTGCTGATTGCCGCGCTGGGCGGCATTCTGCTGGCGGGCGCGAACCATCTTGCGGCGCTGTTCCTCGGCATTGAACTGATTTCGCTGCCGCTGTTTGGCCTGGTCGGCTACGCTTTCCGCCAGAAACGTTCGCTGGAGGCCAGTATCAAATATACGATCCTGTCCGCCGTTGCCTCTTCGTTCCTGCTGTTCGGTATGGCGCTGGTGTATGCAAATTCCGGTAACCTCTCCTTCCTGGCGCTCGGTAAGAGCCTGACGGATGGCATGCTGCATGAGCCGCTGCTGCTGGCCGGTCTCGGCCTGATGATTGTCGGTCTTGGTTTTAAGCTGTCGCTGGTGCCGTTCCATCTGTGGACGCCGGACGTCTACCAGGGCGCGCCTGCCCCAGTATCGACCTTTCTGGCCACCGCCAGCAAGATTGCTATCTTCGGTGTGGTCATGCGTCTGTTCCTTTACATGCCGGTGGGTGACAGCGAGGCAGTGCGGGTGGTACTGGGTCTGATCGCCTTTGCATCGATTATCTTTGGTAACCTGATGGCCCTGAGCCAGACCAACATCAAACGTCTGCTCGGCTACTCTTCCATTTCCCATCTTGGCTATCTGCTGGTGGCGCTGATTGCCCTGCAGAGCGGTGAGATGTCGATGGAAGCGGTGGGCGTCTATCTGGCCGGATATCTGTTCAGCAGCCTCGGCGCTTTCGGCGTGGTGAGCCTGATGTCCAGCCCGTATCGCGGACCGGATGCGGATTCGCTCTACTCCTATCGCGGCCTGTTCTGGCACCGACCTATTCTGTCGGCGGTGATGACGGTGATGATGCTGTCTCTTGCCGGTATCCCGATGACGCTGGGCTTTATCGGTAAGTTCTACGTGCTGGCGGTGGGTGTGCATGCGCACCTGTGGTGGCTGGTCGGGGCGGTGGTCGTGGGTTCGGCGATTGGCCTCTACTACTATCTGCGCGTGGCGGTGAGCCTCTACCTCAGCGCGCCGGAGAAACTGAATCGCGATGCGCCGTCTAACTGGCAGTACAGCGCCGGCGGCATCGTCGTGCTGATCTCCGCGCTGCTGGTGCTGGTGCTCGGCGTGTGGCCGCAACCGCTCATCAACATCGTACAGCTGGCGACGCCGCTGATGTAATGCTGCACGCAGATTGGGAACGAACAAGGACCGCTTCGGCGGTCCTTTTTTTATCTCTACCAGCAAGCGATGGGAATTTTCTTTAATATTGCCTATTTTTCGTATTATTCATGCTTTTTATCATATTAATCTCACTTTACGTTTCCACTCATCCTCTTATTTTCCGTACTATTATTGATACGCACACTGTTGTGTTCTGTAGATGGAGAAAGTGAATGAAAACAAGGCGTAAGCATTTGACTGTCGGTGAAGTTCAGCGTTTGGTTGATGCAGCCAGGCGGGGGGCTAACCCGGAACGCGATGTCTGTTTATTGTGGATGTGTTTTAATCATGGATGCAGGGTGAGTGAAATTCGTCACTGGAAGCTCTCGGATATCGATATTCAAAGCGGGGTTATTTATATTCGACGGTTAAAAAATGGCTTTTCAACGACCCATCCCATATATAAACAAGAGGTGAAAGTTCTTAATGAATGGCTGCGCGTGCGTAAGGATTATCCCGGTAATCATTCCGGCTGGCTCTTTTTATCGCGCAATGGTCAACCTTTATCCCGGCAGCGAATATATCAGATGATGAAGAACCTGAGTCTTGTCGCCCAGCTGGAGATCAGCGCTCATCCCCATATGCTGCGCCACGCCTGCGGTTTTGCGCTGGCTAACAACGGTGTCGATACGCGATTAATCCAGGATTTTCTCGGGCACAGGAATATTCAGCATACGGTCATTTATACAGCAAGTAATGATGCAAGATTTAGAGAGGTTTGGTAAATGAAATAGTCATTTTGTATCAAACTGTCTCCTATGCTATCCACAGGTGGTAACAATGTCAATTTATGATTAACAATATTTTTTGTTATGTTTTTCATATGCTTAAATTATATATTAGTGTCATTTATTCTTGGGGTTATTTAAATTAGTTTAATGCATGAGTTGTCTCTCCTTTCGACCCTTAGTGTTTTATCGTGTTTATTAAGGTTTCACCTGGCAAATATAAAATCAAATATGCCTTCCCTGGCAATTTATATTTCAATTAATTGAAGTGGTCAAATTGATACAAAATGACCACTTCAAAATATTATATCCATTCATGGGTCAATGTTTTGAAACGTTATTAATATCAAGCGTAAATAAAAGGATGCGCTCAGTATTGCGCTTTTAAATTAATGCATTGACTGCATTGAAAAGGATAAATCATGAAAAAAACATTACTTGCTGCTGTAGTTGCCGGTTGCGCGGCGTTCTCTGGTGCTGCGCTGGCGGATGACGGTCAGGTGAAGTTTCTCGGCGAAATCATCGATGCTGGCTGTGACGTGGTTAACGACATGACCAACCCGCTGGAAGTTCATATGGGGCAGATTGCCAAGACCGCGTTTAGCGGTACCGGTTCTACTGCGGCTGAACAGGATTTCTCGATCAAACTGGAAAACTGCCCGACGACCGTCGCCAAAGCATCGGTACTGTTCTCCGGCCCTAACGTCAACGGTGATAATGAAAAACTGGAGCTGACCGGCGCCGGTACCGATCCTGACGTTGCCGAAGGCGTGGCCCTGCAGCTGGTTGATGGCAGCAACAACAATACCCTGCCGCTGTTCACCCGTTCCACCAGCCTGAATATTCCGGCTACCGGCAAAATCGATCTGCCGTTCCGCGTTCGTTATATCCAGACTGATACCACAGTGGTTGCCGGTAAGGCAGACGGTAGCGCGAACTTCACTATCAGCTACAACTGATTCTCCGTTTGTATGACAGTGTTAGCGAGCCCTGCGTGGCTCGCTTTTCCAGGGAGCTGGAGATGAAACGATACCTGAAAGTGCTAATGGCTGGATGGCTGTTAGTGGGCGCTGCGGCACATGCGGGCGTCGTCACCGGGGGCACTCGCCTGATATATCCCGGGGGCAAAAAAGAGTCCTCTCTGAGCGTTACCAATACCGATGCTACGCCTTATCTCATTCAAAGCTGGGTTGAAGCTGCGCAGGGGGCCGCCCCTTTTCTGTTGACTCCGCCTTTATTTCGCCTGGATGGCGAGCAGCAAACCCGTCTGCGGGTGATTTATAGCGGCGGCCTGCCGGAAAACAAAGAGAGCATGTTCTGGATGAACATCAAAGCGATTCCTTCTTCGCAAGCGAAAGCCGGGGCCAACACCCTGCAGATCGCGATCAAAACGCGCATCAAACTCATCTATCGACCTAAATCCGTCGTGGGTTCGCCGGAGATGGTAACGGAACAGCTTCGCTGGGCGCGTAGCGGTAACACGCTCCAGGTAACCAATCCGACCGCGTTCTATATGAATTTCGCCGAGGTCAAAATAGGCGGGGCCGAAGTCAAGGACGCCAACTGGGTGGGGCCAGGGGAAACGGCGCGCTTTGAACTACCGCGCGGTAGCGCCGGCGCTTTGCAGTGGAAGCTGATTAACGATTACGGCGGAATCGGCGCGCAGCACCGCGCTAATTTGTAGAGGCTGTCTGGCCAGGGAGTTCCAGAGAAAATGAAAAATAATCATAAAAAATGGCGGCTTAACCGGATAGCCGGAGCTCTGGCCGTTGCGCTGTTACCGCTGTGTGACGAGGTCCTGGCGCGGGATGTTTTCAACCCGGCCCTGTTGGAAATGGATGGACCTCAGACGGGCATCAGGGATTTATCAGCCTATGAGCAGGTCGGAGGCCAGCAGCCGGGCAGCTATCGGGTGGATATTTACCTTAATAACGTTTTTATGGATACCCGCGATGTGACTTTTCAGCAGGGGGAAGGCGCCGGGAAAACGGAACTGCAGCCGTGCCTGAAGGTCGAAGAGCTTGCGGAATGGGGCGTGCGCGTCTCCCGATTTCCAGATTTAGGGCGAAAGTCAGCAAACTGTGCGGATATGAGCGTCATACCGCAGGCGAAAGCCGAGTTTCGTTTCAGCCAACAGCGGCTGTTATTAAGCTTCCCTCAGGCGGCAGTGTCCAGCGCAGCCCGGGGCTGGGTCGATCCTAAACAGTGGG
This sequence comes from Klebsiella sp. CN_Kp066, assembly GCF_040065135.1. Classification (NCBI taxonomy): domain Bacteria; kingdom Pseudomonadati; phylum Pseudomonadota; class Gammaproteobacteria; order Enterobacterales; family Enterobacteriaceae; genus Klebsiella; species Klebsiella sp. CN_Kp066. The sequence goes on from NZ_JBEAIU010000027.1 coordinate 99,991, forward strand.
ATGACGGGGTGACGGCGCTGCTGCTGAATTACGCTTTTAGCGGAGCCAACAACTGGTCGCGCAAGAACGACACGCCGGATAGCGATAATCAATACGTTAACCTCCGTCCCGGTATTAACATCGGACCGTGGCGTTTGCGTAACTACACGACCTGGACCCGCAGCAGCGGCGGCGGCGAGTCGAGTAACAGCTGGGATACGGTCTACACCTATGCGCAGCGCAATATTAATGCTCTGCAAGGGGTGATGACGCTGGGCGACAGTAGCACCGACGCCGACGTTTTTGAAGGCATTCCCTTTCGCGGAGCGATGCTGGCTTCCGATGACGATATGCTGCCGGAAAGCCTGCGCGGCTATGCGCCGGTTGTGCGCGGGATCGCGCGGACTAACGCCCAGGTCATTATTCGCCAGAACGGCTATGAGATTTATCAGACCTACGTCTCCCCCGGGGCATTTGAAATCACCGATATGTATCCGACCGGGGGGTCTGGCGATCTGTCGGTGACTATCAAAGAGGCCGATGGCAGCGAGCAGAACCTGATCGTGCCCTATGCTTCACTCCCCGTTCTGCAGCGTGAAGGGCGTCTGAAATATAGCGTAACTACTGGGGTGTATCGCGCCTACGACAACAGTATTGACGAGACGCCTCTCTCTCAGGCAACGGCCATCTACGGTCTGCCATGGGGATGGACGTTGTACGGCGGCGGTCAGTTTAGTAGCAAATATCAGTCGCTGGCGTTGGGTATGGGCAAAAACCTCGGCGAACTGGGAGCCGTGTCGACCGACGTTACCCAGGCCTGGTCGAATCGCCAGGATAAAGATAAAGAGAGCGGTCAGTCGGTTCGTCTTCGTTACAGCAAAGATCTTCCGGGATTAGGGACCAACGTCAGCCTGGCAGGATATCGCTATGCCACCAGCGGTTACTGGGATATGCAGGAGGTGCTGGATACCTATCGCGATGACGCCTATACGCCTTCAGTGGAACGGCGGCGCAACCGGGGAGAGGTGACGATCAGCCAGAGTCTTGGCGATGAGATGGGGTCGCTATCGCTAAGCTATATTCGCGAGGACTACTGGAGCACTGGTCGTACCATGGAGTCCGTGGGCGTCGGTTACAACAATAGCTGGCGCGGCATCAGCTATAGCATGAACTATAGCTACAATCGCAATACCACCGATCAGAACACCGGTAAACGTAATGATGAAGACCATCTGTTCGCCTTAAGCATCAGCATACCGCTGGGCGAATGGCTACCTAATCCGGTCTATGCCAACTACTCCCTTAACAGCAGCAAAAATGGCTCCACGACCAACAACCTGGGCCTCTCCGGTACCTTGCTGGAGCGTAACAACCTGAGCTGGAGCGTACAGGAAGGTTACACCAGCCAGGGAAGAGGGGAGAGCGGCAGCGTTAACGCCGACTGGCGTGCGACCTACGCGGAACTGACCGGCGGCTACAGTCATGATAAATATAGCCACCGCCTTAACTACGCCCTGCGCGGCGGAGTTCTGGCGCATGAGAATGGGCTGACGCTCGGGCAGCCATTTGGTGAAACCCTCGCTTTAGTTAAAGCCCCGGGCGCCGCTGGCGTTGGCATCAACAACCAGACCGGCGTCAGAACCGACTGGCGGGGCTATGCCCTGGTGCCTTACACCTCGCCGTATCGTAAAAACACCTTAACGCTTGATACCAGCACGATGCCGGATGATGTCGACCTTGAGCTAACGACGCAAACGGTGGTGCCAACCCGCGGGGCGGTAGTGCGCGCTAATTACGCTACCAGCGTCGGTAGCCGGGTGCTGATGACGGTGCGTCAGGATAACGGGCGGCCGGTGCCTTTTGGCGCCATGGTCAGCATTCCTGGAGCCGCGTCATCTGAGCAAGCTTTTATCGTTGGCGATAGCGGCCAGGTCTATCTGACCGGGCTGGAATCTAGCGGCGTACTTAACGTGAAGTGGGGGGCCAGCGCGCAAGATCGCTGCCGGGTCCAGTATGCGCTGCCGTCAGGGAAAAGCCTCACCGGCATTATCGTAGCCCAGGGGCTATGCCGTTAATCGAAAGGATGCAGAGACAATGAAACGATTTTCATGGGGATTACTGACCGGTCTGGCGGCGCTGGCGATATCGTCGCAGACTATGGCGGAAACGGGCTGGTGTCAGAATACGGGTAATGGCGGAGCTCCTTTCCAGGACAGCTTTTCATTTATTGAAACTTTTACTAACCCTTCGCAAAACCAGGCCGGAATGGCGTTCCCTCGTCTGTACCATTGGACTACCGGGGGAACCTATCAGGCGAAATGTGATTGCGGTAGCGATGTTACTGGTACTACGTATTTTCGAGCCACGGTTCCGGGATTAGTCGCGACGCAAACCCGAAGCGGCTTGAATTATTATCAGCTGAATAAATACCTGGAAATCGCCAGCGAGCTATTTATTGCCGGCGGGGTGAATCAGTATTTACCGACGCCCATTCAGGATAAAAGCAATCTAAATAATCAGGGTTATGCCTGTAATCCGGGCGGTACGCTGTTTAATACCGGTTCAGTGGGATATATCTCGCTCTACTTTACCCGGCCGTTCGTCGGTCAGGTGACGATCCCGCCAACGGTGATCCTGAACGTTTACGGGTCGCGGAAAACGGGGAGCTATAGCAGTATTCCTCTCACGCAGATCTCAATGAGCGGCTCGGTAACAGTACCGCAGTCCTGCGAGATTAATACCGGTCAGCCGATTAATATCGACTTCGGCGATATTGCCGCGAATAACTTTAAAACTTCAGGTCAGATGCCGACGGGCTTTACGCCGCATGTTGTCAATATGACGGTAGCCTGTACTAATATTTCCTCAGGGGTAAAAATTGCGCTTTCCTTCCAGGGAACGGCGGATACGAATGACAGTACCGCGCTGGCGACCACAAATAGTGATATTGCGGTTCGTATAGAAAATATTACTGGTGTCAAAATCCCCGTTATATCCGGAATGCTGCCGGTCAATCTGAATTACGCGACCCAGAAAGGGGACACGACCATGAAAATCTATCCGATTAATACCACCGGGAATGTACCCGATGGCGGCGGATTTACGGCGACGGCAACCATTCAAGCAGAAATCGAATAGCAGGAGTGAATAATGAAAAAGGCGCTATGGCTGGCATTGCTGCTGCCTGTTTTTTCATCCTGGGGCGGCATCCCTCTGAACGTGAAGGGTAATATTTATTATCTCCCCTGCGACGTCAGCACCGATACGAAGTATCAGGAGGTGAATTTCGGCACGCTGCTGAATATCGATTTTCAAACTGCCGGCACCGCTTCTGAGTGGAAAACCTTTAGCCTGAACGTTGAAAATTGCCCGGTGGGTACGACGAAAGCGACGGTGAAATTTGATGGCGTGACCGACGGCGATGATGCCACGCATTTCGCCAATATGGCCGCCAGCGATGCGGCGCAAAATATCGCGCTGCAGATAACCAATACCGATCATTCCACAACCTATAAAAACCAGGATCGGATGACTATTGCTATTAACGGTAGCACCGGCAAAGGCGAATTCCCGCTGGCCGCGCGCTTATATTCAACGCAGGGCGGAGCAAAAGTGGGAAAATTCGAGTCGGTGGTGCAGCTGACTTTTACCTATCAGTAATTGTATGTATTAAATGGATGAAAAGGAATGTCATATGCAGGATGAGACGGAATATCTGAGCGTTAAAGACGTTGAGCGCCTGGTGCTTGCCGCACATTATTGTGCGCACCCCGAGAGAAATAGCTGCATGATCCAAATGTGCTTTTTGCACGGTTGTCGGATTAATGAAATTACCGCATTAACTTTGCGGGATGTCGACCTGCCGGGAAAACGAATTTATATTCGCCGGGCGCGTCACGGTATCTCGGGGTATCATCCATTACAACCCAAAGAGATTATCTCATTACAGCGCTGGCTGTTGGCCAGAGAGTGTTATCCAGCCCATAATGATTTACTCTTTATCTCTTCGCGGGGAAATCAGATGACTCGCCAGCGTTTTTATCAAATCATTCGTGAATGCTGTGAGCTGGCGAAACTGAAGCAAAATATTCACCCGCGGATGCTGCGCCATGCTTGCGGATATGAATTGGGTAAAAAAGGCATAGATGATGACTCTATCCAGGATTATCTGGGCTATCGCAATTTAAAATCTATTCTGCGTTATAACGGTTATGTTGAAGAGTAATTTTTGGCGTAATCGCGGGTAACGTTCATCTCCCGCGTTACGCCTGTTTTTTTATTCGATGTTATAAACCAGAAAATCTTCCGCCAGCACGGTAGGGGGAAAGACCTCCCGACACTCAGCCAACAGCCGCTGACAGCCTTCGGCATCATAGCGCGAGCTAAAATGAGTGGCGATAAGCGTCCCGACACCTGCTTCCCTCGCTAACGCCGCCGTTTGCTGGCTGGATGAATGCCCGCGACCGTTGGCTTTTTCCGCCATCGCCTGTTCGAGCGTAACCTCATGAACCATAACGTCCACGCCGCGCGCCAGCTCCAGCGCCTCCGGGCAGGGGGCGGTATCGCCGAAAATCGCCAGCTTCTTACCCGGCGTTGCCGGCCCAAGGTAGCGGCTGCCGTCAATCAACCGACCATCTTCCAGTTCAACCGTCAGCCCCAGTTTTAAGCGGTGGAACAACGGACCGGGAGGCACGCCCTCGGCGATAAGCTGTGCGGCATCAAGGGTACCCGGCTTATCATGCTGTTCGATCCGATAGCCGTAGCACTCAACCGGATGGTTTAACGGCCAGGCGGTGACCCGGAAACCGGCTTCATCAAATACCAGACCCGGTTCGACTTCGACGATAGCCAGTGGATAATCGGTCCAGGAACCGCTAAGACGCAGAGCGGTTTCCACAAACTCCTTAAGCCCCTTTGGCCCGTACAGCGTTAATGGCAGAGAATTACCCTGCATTGAGCGGCTGCACAGCAGGCCGGGAAGACCGAAAAGATGATCGCCATGTAAATGGGTAATAAAGATCTTATTCAGCTTGCCGGGATGATAAGGGGTGTGGAGAAACTGATGCTGCGTTCCCTCCCCGCAGTCGAACAGCCACATCTCCGCCATAGTTGGCTGTTGCAAATTCAGCACCATCGACGTCATATTACGCGTACGGGTTGGCACGCCAGCGGATGTCCCCAAAAAGAGTAATTCCATCGTCCAGTGTCCTCAGGGCGTGGGTCAAAAAACAAAGTATACCAACTAAGGAACCGCAGATGATGACATGGCAGGATCTTCACCACGCTGAACTGACCGTCCCCCAACTCTATGCTGTGCTGAAATTACGCTGTGCGGTGTTCGTTGTCGAACAAACCTGCGCCTATCAGGATATCGACGGCGACGATCTGGTAGGGGAGAACCGCCATCTTCTCGGCTGGCGCGGCGATGAACTGGTGGCCTATGCGCGCATTCTCAAGAGCGATGATGAATATGAGCCGGTCGTGATTGGCCGGGTGATCGTCAGCCCGGCGGTGCGCGGCGAAAAGCTGGGCTATCAACTGATGGAGCAGGCGCTGGCCAGCTGCCGTCAACACTGGCCGCAGAAGGCCATTTATCTTGGCGCCCAGGCGCATCTGCAAAAATTCTACGCCAGCTTCGGCTTTGTGCCGGTGACCGACGTCTACGACGAGGACGGCATCGACCATATTGGCATGGCATACGAAATCGCCACCCACTAGCCGCCGGGCTGATTAAAAGCCGCTCCCTCATCGTGGGTACTGCTATTCCGCAGCAGTACCCCGTATAATGTGGGGTTTTTACTCCGTGGAGGTTTGCGTGCTGTCTGTGTCCACCGCGCTGGAAAGCTTGTACCGCTGCCTGGATGAAGCGTTTCCGCCATCGCCCGGCTGGCGCATCTTCGATATCCCCTTCGCGCTGAATGACGCTTTTGATCCGCTTCTGTGGTGTACCCATCAGCAGCAGTGGCCGCAGTTCTACTGGCAGCAGCGCAGCGGCGATGAAGAGCTGGCCGCTCTGGGGGCGGTAAAAATCTTTTCCTCTCTGCCGCAGGCGCACGCTTTTCTTCAGCAACAAGCGCGTGACGATCTGCGGATTTGCGGCCTTAACGCGTTTGATCCGCAGCGCGGCATGCTGCTGTTGCCGAGGCTGGAGTGGCGTCGGCTTGGCGGTCACGCCACGCTACGCCTGACGCTGTATAGCGATACCTCACTCCGTGACGATGCCTGCGCGGCGCGCGAGTTTCTCCGCTCGCTGACGACCCGGCAAGCGCAGCCTGGCACGCTTCCTTCTCTGCTCAGTGAGCAGCATTTCCCGGCTTATCCGCAGTGGCGAGATCTGGTTGCACAGGCGACACAGGCGATAGCGGCAGGGGAGATGGATAAAGTCGTGCTGGCGCGCGCCACCGATTTACAGTTTGCCGCCCCGCTGAACGTCGGGGCGATAATGGCCGCCAGCCGCCGCAGCAATCTGCACTGTTTTCATTATCTGATGGCCTTTAATCCGCAAGAAGCCTTCTTCGGCTCAACGCCGGAACGGCTATGGCGACGGCGCGGCGCGCTGATGCGTACCGAGGCGCTGGCGGGAACAGCGGCCAGCCATGAGGACGATCGCCAGGCGCAGCGCCTGGGCGACTGGCTGATGGGCGATGACAAGAACCAGCGGGAAAATATGCTGGTGGTTGAGGATATCTGTCAGCGTATGCAGGCGGAGACGCGCGCGCTGGAGGTGCTGCCGCCGCAGATCGTCCGTTTGCGTAAAGTGCAGCATCTGCGGCGCTGTATATGGGCCGAGCTGGACGTCCCCGATGATGCCCGCTGTCTGCGCCAGCTCCAGCCCACGGCGGCGGTCGCCGGGCTGCCGCGTCAGGTGGCGCTGGATTTTATCACCCGGAACGAGCTTTTTACCCGCGACTGGTATGCGGGCTCTGCCGGTTATCTGTCGCTGGCGCAAAGCGAATTTTGCGTTTCGCTACGCTCGGCGAAGGTACGGCAGCATACGCTCAGGCTCTACGCCGGAGCAGGCATCGTCAGCGGCTCTGACCCGGAGCAAGAGTGGCAGGAAATTGAAAATAAAGCTGCAGGATTGCGTTCGTTACTGCTCACAGAAGCAGAGATAAAACGATGCATATCAAAACGGCAATAACGGGCTTTATCTATACTTAGCGTCAATATTTGATATCGGACAAATTCATGTCAGTAAGCGCATTTAACCGACGCTGGGCGGCGGTGATCCTCGAAGCTTTAACGCGCCACGGCGTGCAGCATATCTGCATTGCGCCCGGATCGCGCTCGACCCCTTTGACCCTGGCTGCGGCGGAAAACCGCGCGTTTATTTACCATACCCACTTTGATGAACGCGGCCTTGGCCATCTGGCGTTAGGGCTGGCAAAAGCCAGCGGCCAGCCGGTGGCGGTGATTGTCACTTCCGGCACCGCCACGGCCAACCTCTATCCTGCGCTGATAGAAGCGGGTCTGACCGGCGAAAAACTCATTTTACTGACCGCCGACCGGCCGCCGGAGCTCATCGACTGCGGTGCGAACCAGGCCATTCGTCAACCGGGCATGTTTGCTTCGCATCCGTCGCAGACCCTGGCCCTGCCGCGCCCATCGCAGGATATCTCCGCCCGCTGGCTGGTCTCGACCCTCGACCAGGCGCTCGGCGCGCTGCACTGCGGCGGCATTCATATCAACTGTCCTTTTGCCGAACCGCTGTACGGCGATATGGACGACACCGGGGTCGCGTGGCAGCAGCAGCTCGGCGACTGGTGGCAGAGCGACAAGCCCTGGCTGAGTCACAATCTGCATCTGGAAAGCGAAAAGCAGCGCGACTGGTTTTTCTGGCGGCAAAAACGCGGCGTCGTGGTTGCCGGACGAATGAGCGCGGAAGAGGGCCTGAAGGTTGCCGAATGGGCGAAAACGCTCGGCTGGCCGCTGATTGGCGATGTCCTTTCGCAAACCGGGCAGCCGCTCCCCTGCGCCGATCTGTGGCTCGGTAACGGTCAAGCGGTTAGCGAACTGGCGCAGGCGCAAATTATCGTTCAGCTGGGCAGCAGCCTGACCAGCAAACGCGTTTTGCAGTGGCAGGCCACCTGCGAACCTGAAGAGTACTGGCTGATCGACAACCTGCCGGGTCGTCTGGATCCCGCCCAACATCGTGGTCGCCGACTGGTGTGCGCCATCGACCGCTGGCTTGAACAGCATCCGGCGGAAAAGCGGCAGCCGTGGGCTACCGTCATTCCTGCGCTTTCACGCCAGGCATGGCAGGCGGCTGTCGCCAGCAGCGAGGATTTCGGCGAGGCCCAGTTGGCGCAGCGAATCCGTCGCTACCTGCCGGATCAGGGCCAGCTGTTTGTCGGCAACAGTCTGGTGGTGCGCTTAATTGACGCCCTGTCGCAGCTTCCCGCAGGCTACCCGGTCTACAGCAATCGCGGGGCCAGCGGAATAGATGGTCTGCTGGCGACGACGGCCGGCGTGCAGCGTGCCAGCGCGCGTCCGACCCTGGCCATCGTCGGCGATCTCTCGGCGCTTTACGACCTCAATTCGCTGGCGCTGCTGCGTCAGGCCTCCGCGCCGCTGGTGCTGATTGTCGTCAACAATAACGGCGGGCAGATTTTCTCCCTGCTGCCAACGCCGCAGGAGCAGCGCAGCCAGTTCTATCTGATGCCGCAGAATATCCATTTTGCGCACGCGGCGGCGATGTTCGATCTGACTTATCATTGCCCCGCGGACTGGAGTGAGCTGGAGCGCGCGCTGGACGTTGCCTGGCGAGCGCCCGGCGCAACGCTGATCGAGCTGGTGGTTAATGAAACCGACGGTACGCAAACCCTCCAGCAGCTGCTTGCGCAGGTGAGTCAGCTATGATTCTGCACGCGCATGCGGAACGCGGGCTACCGGGCTATCCCTGGCTGGTCTTCTTGCATGGTTTTGCCGGCGATAGCCTCGAATGGCGGGCGGTGGGGCAGGCGTTCGGCGCGTATCCGCGTCTCTATATTGACCTGCCGGGCCACGGCGGCTCGGCGGATAGGGCAGTTAACCGTTTTACGGATGTCAGCGAGCTGATTAAGAATACGCTAATTAGTTACAACATACATAAGTACTGGCTGGTGGGGTACTCCCTCGGCGGACGGGTGGCGATGTATTATGCCAGCCAGTCGCATGAGGGGCTCTGCGGGCTGGTCGTCGAGGGAGGGCATCCGGGTCTGGCGGACGATAATCAGCGTGCGCAGCGCCGGCGCAGCGATGCCGCCTGGGCTGAACGCTTTCGCCGAGAGCCGCTTACGCAGGTCTTTGCCGACTGGTATCAGCAGCCGGTCTTCGCCTCCCTGGACGCAGCGCAGCGTGCGGCGCTGGTTGCGCTACGCAGCTGCAACAACGGCAGGGCGTTAGCAGCGATGCTGCAGGCCTGCTCACTGGCTGAACAGCCCGATCTGCGCGAGGCATTACGGGCGCGCGATTTCCCATTCCATTACCTTTGCGGCGAACGCGACGGCAAGTTTCGCGCCATCGCCGATGAGCTATCCGCCATCACGCACGTGATTAATCATGCCGGACACAACGCGCATCGGGAAAACCCCGATGCAGTCGTGGCTTGTCTGGCGCAGTTTTTAGCGAGTTAACCGAAGGACACTTTATGATCTCTCTTGATGAAGCAATGCTTTACGCTCCGATTGAATGGCAGGACTGCTCCGAAGGCTACAGCGATATTCGCTACCACAAATCGGCGGACGGGATTGCCAAAATAACCATCAACCGCCCGCAGGTACGTAACGCGTTTCGTCCGCTGACCGTCAAAGAGATGATTCAGGCGCTCTCGGATGCCCGCTATGACGACAATATCGGCGTGATCGTCCTGACCGGTGAAGGCGATAAAGCTTTTTGCGCCGGCGGCGATCAGAAAGTCCGCGGCGACTACGGCGGCTATCAGGATGACTCCGGCGTTCATCATCTCAACGTACTCGATTTTCAGCGCCAGATCCGCACCTGTCCGAAACCGGTAGTGGCGATGGTGGCGGGGTACTCCATCGGCGGCGGCCACGTTCTGCATATGATGTGCGATCTGACCATCGCCGCGGAAAACGCAATCTTCGGTCAGACCGGCCCGAAAGTTGGTTCTTTTGACGGCGGCTGGGGCGCCTCCTATATGGCGCGCATTGTCGGGCAGAAAAAAGCCCGTGAGATCTGGTTCCTGTGCCGCCAGTACGACGCGCAGCAGGCGCTGGATATGGGGCTGGTCAATACCGTCGTGCCGCTGGCTGATCTGGAAAAAGAGACCGTGCGCTGGTGCCGTGAAATGCTGCAGAACAGTCCGATGGCGCTGCGCTGCCTGAAGGCCGCGCTGAACGCCGACTGCGATGGTCAGGCGGGACTGCAGGAGCTGGCGGGCAATGCCACCATGCTGTTTTACATGACCGAAGAGGGTCAGGAGGGACGCAACGCTTTCAATCAGAAGCGCCAGCCGGACTTCAGCAAATTTAAACGGAATCCGTAATGCGGCAGGCGCAGGTCTACCGCTGGCAGCTACCGATGGACGCGGGAGTGGTGCTGCGTGAACGGCGGTTAAAAACCCGCGATGGCTTGCTTCTGCAGCTGCGCGATGGCGAGCGCGAAGGCTGGGGGGAGATTTCTCCCCTGCCTGGATTCAGTCTGGAAACGCTGGATGAGGCGCAGGCAGCGCTGCTGGCATGGGCGAACGCCTGGCGCGAAGGCCAGGATGGCGCGTTGCCGACGCCGCCTTCAGCCGCCTTCGGGATAAGCTGCGCACTGGCGGAGCTGGGCGGTGAGCTGCCGCTGGCGGCGGATTATCGCGCCGCGCCGCTCTGTTCCGGCGATCCGGACGAACTGTTCGCCAGGCTTTCGCAGATGCCCGGCGAGAAGGTCGCCAAGGTCAAGGTCGGCCTGTATGAGGCGGTGCGCGATGGCATGGTGGTCAATCTGCTGCTGGAAGCGATTCCCGATCTGACGCTGCGTCTCGACGCTAACCGCGCCTGGACGCCGCTGAAGGCGCAGCAGTTCGCTAAATACGTGAGCCCGCACTATCGCACCCGTATCGCCTTTCTCGAAGAACCCTGCAAAAACCGCGATGATTCGCGCGCGTTTGCCCAACAAACGGGCATCGCTATCGCCTGGGATGAGAGCCTGCGCGAAGCGGACTTTACGTTTGCTGCCGAGCCGGGTCTGCGCGCGGTGGTGATTAAACCGACGTTGACCGGCAGTCTGCAAAAGGTCCAGCAGCAGGTCGCGCAGGCTCATGCGCTGGGGCTGACGGCGGTTATCAGTTCAGCCATTGAGTCCAGCCTTGGCCTGACGCAGCTGGCGCGAATTGCCGCCTGGCTGACGCCGAATACCATTCCCGGTCTGGATACCCTGAGCCTCATGCGCGGCCAGCTGGTTCGCTGCTGGCCGGAAAGCGAGCTGCCGTGTCTGACCGTCGATGAACTGGAGCCGCTGCTGTGACCTTTAGCGACTGGCCCTGGCGCCATTGGCGCCAGCAGCGAGGGGAGGCGCATGCGCTGCGCCTGAACGAGCGGCGGCTAAGCTGGCGGGAACTGTGCGCGCAAATCGATGTGCTGGCGGCAGGACTGCACGCCCAGGGCGTTCGCGATGGTGATGGCGTACTGCTGCGGGCTGACAACCAGCCCGATGTTTTGCTGGCATGGCTGGCGCTCCTGCAGTGCGGTGCGCGCGTGTTGCCGCTGAATCCGCAGCTGCCCGGGCCACTGCTGGCTGAACTGCTGCCGACCCTGGACCTGCGCCACGCGCTGGTGCTGAACGGCGGCGATCTTCCGGTAACGCTTAATCCACTGACTCTGTACCCCGTCAATGGCGAGCGCGCGGCTGACTGGCGAGAAGATCGTATGGCTTCCATGACGCTGACCTCGGGGTCGACGGGGCTACCGAAAGCGGCGGTACACGCTTTTCGCGCCCATATTGCCAGCGCTGAAGGGGTACTGGCGTTGATACCCTTTGCGCCGCAGGACGACTGGCTGCTGTCGCTGCCGCTGTTTCACGTCTCCGGCCAGGGGATTCTCTGGCGCTGGCTGGTTGCCGGCGCAGGCCTGACGGTGCGCGACAAACAGCCGCTGGCGCTGGCGCTACGCGGCTGTACTCACGCCTCCCTGGTGCCAACCCAGCTCTGGCGGCTGCTGAGCGGCGATGACGAGGTGTCGTTAAAAGCAGTTTTGCTCGGCGGCGCGGCCATCCCGGTGGCGCTAACCGAACAGGCGCGCAGGCGCGGTATCCGCTGCTGGTGTGGCTACGGACTGACCGAGTTTGCCTCCACGGTATGCGCCAAGGAAGCGGATGGCCTGGCGGATGTCGGGCTGCCGCTGCCGGGGCGCGAATTGCGCATCGTGGATGGCGAAGTGTGGCTTCGATCGGACAGCATGGCCGCAGGCTACTGGCGAGGCGGCCAAACGATACCGCTCACCAACGCCGATGGCTGGTTTGCCACCCGCGATCGGGGCCGGCTTGACAACGGCAGGCTGACCATCCTTGGAAGAATGGATAATCTTTTTTTTAGCGGCGGAGAAGGCATTCAGCCGGAGGAAGTCGAGCGGGTTATCGGCGCACACCCGTTGATTGAGCAAGTTTTTATCGTGCCGCAGGATGATGCGGAGTTTGGCCAGCGGCCGGTGGCGGTAGTAGAGTGTCGCGATCATGGCGATCCATCCGTGCTGGCTGACTGGTGCGCCGATAAGCTGGCGCGCTTTCAGCAGCCTGTGCGCTGGTTACGGCTGCCTGAATCGCTGAAAACCGGCGGAATTAAAATTTCCCGCCGGGCGTTACGTGACTGGGTCAACCAGCAGCAGAGCTCCGCCTCAGATGCGCTGGACGTGCAGTAGCTGCTTCGTATGCCAGCGGCCCAGCGCAAAAACGGTGGTCAGCGCGCCGAGCAGGGCGCAGAACATATCGGACTGAGTATCCCAGGGATCGCCCTGGGTGCCGAGAAAATCATCCGCCCCCTGTCCCAGCGCCAGCGCCGCCCACCATTCGATCAGCTCGTAGACGGCGCTAATCGCCAGCGCAATGCAGCAGACCACGAAAGCGAGCATTTTACGCCCGTGAACGTAGCCGCCGCGCAGCAGAATCTCCCGCACCGCCAGGGCCGGCACCAGCCCCTGGAAAAAGTGCCCCAGCTTGTCGTAGGGATTACGACTCAAACCCAGCCACGCCTGGACATCAAAGCCGATGGGCACTTTCGCGTAGGTGTACATACCGCCGACCATCAAAATGATGGCATGGAAGAAAATCAGCACATAAAGCAGCGTCGTCAGCGGATAGCGAGAGCGCGTGGCCAGCAAAAGCGGAACGATGATAATCACCGGCGTCACTTCCATCAGCCAGGTAAGTTTTTCCCCTGCGCTGATACCGGTATAAATAAGAATCAGGGCCAGCGCCAGCGCTGCGAATGTTAACCCCGAGCGGGATGCTGCGACGGTCATAACGGATCACCAGAAAGTTAAAACCATAACTATCAGGCAGGTGCGGTGAAAATTCAACGTATACCGAGACTGGCGGCGCTGAGCGACCGCCAGTTTCGTTGCGCATCAGGAAGAGGGCAGGTCGCCCTGCGTGTTAGGCTGGCGCTTGCGCCAGTAACGCAGCAGCGGAGGGACAACAAGCACCGCGATGGCTAACACCAGGAGCGTTTTAGTTACGCCGCTTTGCCACAAAATTCCCACGTTGCCGTTACTGATGGACAGCGCGCGTCGCAGGTTTTGCTCCAGCATCTCGCCCAGCACAAACCCTAAGATCAACGGCGACATCGGGAAGTGCATCTTACGCATAATGTAGCCCAGCACGCCCAGCCCAACCATCAACAGCAGGTCGAAGGTAGTGCTGTGTACCGCGTAGACGCCGACTGCGGACACAGCGGCGATGGCCGGGGCCAGAAACCACAGCGGGATCGTCAGCATGCGGGTGAACAGACCGATCAGCGGAATGTTCATAATCAGCAGCATCACGTTGGCGATCAGCAGCGCGGCAATTAATCCCCAGACGATATCCGGCTGCTCGGTAAACATCGCCGGACCCGGAGTGATATTGTAGAGGGTCAGGGCGCCCATCATCACCGCGGTAGTTCCGGAGCCGGGGACACCGAGGGTAAGCATCGGAATGAACGATCCGCAGGCGGAGGCGTTATTTGCCGCCTCCGGCGCCGCCACGCCGCGAATATCGCCCTTACCGAAGGTATCGCTGTTACCGCTGAGCTTTTTCTCGGTCATATAGGTGATGGCGCTGGCAATGGTCGCCCCCGCGCCCGGCAGAATACCGACAAAAAAGCCCACCACCGATGAACGCAGCGTCGCGCCCACGCACTGGCCCGCCTCTTTGGCGTTAAACAGCATGCGCCCGGTTTTCCGTACCAGCCTCTGTCCGCTGCTGGTGCTCTCCAGCATCAGCAAAATCTCCGAAACCGAAAAGAGCCCAATCACCACCACGATAAACTGCACGCCGTCGGAAAGATGAACGCTATCGAAAGTGAAACGGTACACCCCGGTATTGGCATCAACGCCCACCGTCGCCAGCCCCAACCCGATTAACGCGGCGAGAAACGATTTCAGCGGATTTTGCGCCATCATGCTGCCGAGGCAGGCGATGGCAAAAATCATCAGGGCGAAATATTCCGCCGGACCGAACGCCAGCGACCACTGCGCCAGCACCGGCGCGAACAGGATGATCCCGCCGATAGCGATCGTTGAACCCACAAAGGAGCTCACGGCAGAGATCGACAGCGCCACGCCGCCGCGTCCCTGCTGCGCCATCGGGTAACCGTCGATGGCGGTCATAATGGCGGCGGCATCGCCGGGCACGTTGAGCAGGATCGACGAAATACGCCCGCCGTATTCACATCCAATATAGACCGTAGCCAGCAGAATTAACGCCGATTCTGCGGGCAGGTGCAGGGCAAAGGCCAGCGGCAACAGGATCGCCACGCCGTTAATCGGGCCGAGACCCGGCAGGAGTCCGACGATGGTGCCGACGAAGCAGCCGATCAGCGCGATCGTCAGGTTGCCCGGCGTCATGGCGACGGCGAAGCCCTGCGACAGATAAATCCAGATATCCATAACCTTCTCCGTTAACTCAACCAGCCGCCGAGCGGCAGGGTGACATCAAGCAGGGCGTCAAAGACGTACCACAGCGCGATGCCCATCGCGACGCCAGCTACCCCAGAAGCGGGCAGGGTGGCGCCAAACAGCAGGCCAAAAACAGCGGTCAGCAGCGCGGTGGCCAGAGGAAACCCCAGCCATTCAAAACCCCACGCATAAACCGCCAACGCCACGACCATCGTCAACAGCCGTTGTAAAACCAGACGCCCGGGCCAGGAGATTGCGTCGGGCCGCCGCAGTAGCAGCAAAACGGAGCACAGCAGCATCAGGCCGATAATGCCGACCGGAAAGGGGCGTGGGCCGACGGGTTCATAGGCGTATTCGCTGTGGATTTGCCAGGCGATAAACATCCCCCCTACGCAGAGCAGCAGCCATATTCCGGCAAAAATACGATCGCTCATCGCAGCCTCCGTGGGTTATTTGGCCAGGCCAAAAGATTTCGCCTGCAGGCGATACTCTTCCACCTGCTCTTTGACGTAGGCGTCCAGCTCTTTCCCGTTCAAATTGAATTCAAACAGGCCGCGCAGCTCGCGCTGTTTTTTAAACGCGTCGGTCTGCTGCAGTCGAGTAAACTCCGCCACCCACCACTGATAATCGGCATCGCTGACTTTCGGGCCGACGAAGAAACCGCGAATAATCGGCCACACCAGGTCATAGCCCTGCTCTTTGGCGGTAGGGACATCGGCGAGCGCGCCGGGCAGCCTTTCGTTAGCGAAGACCGCCAGCACGCGGATTTTATTGCCCTGGAGATAAGGCACCATTTCGCTGAGATCGCCGGATACTGCCTGCACGTGATTACCCAGCAGCGCGGTGACCGGTTCGCCGCCGCCCTCAAACGCTACGTAGCGCATTTTGTGCGGATCGACGTTTGCTTTCTGCGCCAGCAGCGCCGCTTTCATCCAGTCCTGGCTGCCGATTGAGGCGCCGGCGCCGATGACGATACTGGCGGGATTTTTTTCCATTGCCGCCATAAACGACGGCAGATCTTTCCACGGCGAGTCGGCGCGGACGGCAATCATGCCGTAATCGGTGCCGACGCTGGCCAGCCAGCGGACATCATCCACGCCGTAGCGGCCAAACTTGCCCTGCGCCAGGTTGAGCAGCGAGCCGCCGGAGAAGGCGACAACGGTGCCGGGTTCTCCGGGGCGCTGGGCGACGATAGCGTTATAGGCCACTGCGCCTACGCCGCCGGGCATATAGGTGACGCGCATCGGTTTTTGGATGGCGCCGGTTTCCATCAGGCTCACCTGAATCAGCTTACAGGTGAGATCGAAGCCGCCGCCGGGCTTGGCGGGCGCGATACATTCGGTACGGGAAGGCGCTTCGGCGGCCCAGGCAGAGGCGGTAAAAAGGCATAACGCGATAGCGCTAAGAGGGCGAAGGAACGGGATATTCATAGGCTTCCTCAGTCAGATACAGGGGACGTTTTTTTGATTATGTGAACCGGCTTGTGGCTATTCGGTTGCGTGATTGTTAAAACAATTACCTTTCATTTCCCTTTCAATGCGGCAGCAACTTTACAGGATGTGATATGCGTCTCTTACTGGCAGAAGATAACCGTGAGCTGGCTCACTGGCTGGAGAAAGCGCTGGTACAGGGCGGGTTTGCCGTGGACTGCGTATTTGATGGCCGGGCGGCCGATCATCTGTTGCAAAGCGAAAAATACGCGCTGGCGGTACTGGATATCGGCATGCCGGGCTTCGATGGCCTGGAAGTCGTGCAGCGTCTGCGAAAGCGCGGACAAACCCTTCCCGTTTTACTGCTGACCGCACGCAGCGCGGTGGCGGATCGGGTAAAAGGGCTCAACGTCGGCGCCGATGACTATTTACCAAAACCGTTTGAACTTGAAGAGCTCGACGCCAGGCTGCGCGCACTGCTACGGCGTAGCGAAGGCCAGGTGCATGAGACTCAGCAGATCGGCTCTCTGGAATATCGCGATGAAGGCTATTTTTTACTGCGCGGACAGACGCTATCGTTGACCCCGCGCGAGCAGGCGCTGCTGACGGTGCTGATGTTTCGCCGCACGCGTCCGGTGTCGCGCCAGCAGCTGTTTGAACAGGTCTTCAGCCTTAACGATGACGTCAGCCCGGAAAGCATCGAGCTATATATCCATCGTCTGCGGAAGAAACTTCAGGAGAGCAACGTGCGAATTGTGACCCTGCGTGGCCTGGGTTACGTGCTGGAGCTCGCCGATGAGGTGGGGTAAGCCGCAGTCGTTATTCGCTCAGCTGCTGCTGTTTCTTGGCCTGCCGCTGGTGTTACTGTGGGGGCTGTCGGCATTCAATAGCTACGTCAGCGCTCTGCAGGCGGCGACCCAGGCTTACGATCGTACGCTGCTCTCCTCCGCCCGCACGGTGGCGGAACGCCTGGTGGTACGCGGCGGCAGACTGGAGGTGAATGTCCCCTGGGTGGTGCTCGATAGCTTCGAGCTGAATATGAACGATCGCCTGTACTATAAGGTACTCGATCCCGGTAAACGGGTGATTTCCGGTTTTGACGATCTGCCATCGATGCCGCCCTCAACCTCTCGTACCGAGCTCTATCCGGCACTGGCGTGGTTTTATCATACCGAGTATCGCGGTCAGGCCATCCGCGTGGCGCGGCTGCTGCAGCCGGTTAACGAAGGCGGCGTTGTGGGAATGGCGGAAATCTATATCGCCGAAACGCTGCAGTCGCGGCGCTGGCTGGCGGGACAGCTGCTGTTTTCATCGTGGATCTCGCAGGGGCTATTGGTGCTGTTGACGCTGGTGCTCACCGGCTGGCTGCTGCGTCGGGTGCTGCGGCCGATGCGTCGGCTTTCGGCGCTCATGGTGCGGCGCGAACCCGGCCTGTTGACGCCGCTGCCGGAACTGCTGCCGTGGTCGGAAACCCGTTTATTGATTGTTGCTTTTAACCGCTATATCGACCGGCTGCGGGCGATGATCTCCCGGCAGGAGCGGTTTAGCGCCGATGCTTCTCACCAGTTAAAAACGCCGCTGGCGGTGCTGAAAACCCAGGCTTCGGTGGCGCTGGCGAGCGGCGATCCCCGGCTGTGGCGAGAGAGTCTGGAGGCGATGAGCGGCACGCTGGACAGTACGATTCTGCTTACCGAACGCCTGCTACAGCTGGCTACCATCAAACGTAAAGAGCAGGGAGAACACGCGTTTCCGCCGGTGGATCTGTATGAGATCGTCCACAACAGCTGCTTTTCCCGTCTTCAGCAGGCGCGGAGCAAAGCTATCGATCTCGGCTATGAGGGGGAACCCTCAACGGTGACTATCGCCGGCGATGGCGTGCTGTTGAGCGAGCTGTGCGCAAATCTGTTGGATAACGCGATCCGCTATACGCCGCAGGGCGGTATCGTCACGGTCAGCCTGCATCGTGAAGGGGAGGCGGTGCTGCTGGATGTTGAAGACAGCGGGCCGGGAATCGATGATGCGCAGATCCAGCAGGCGCTCATGCCGTTCCACCGTCTGGAAAACGTTGGTGATAATCCCGGCGCCGGGCTCGGACTGGCGCTGGTCAGCGATATTGCACGCCTGCATCGCAGCCATCCGCAGCTGCTGCGTAGCGAAACGCTGGGCGGGCTGAAGGTCAGGCTGCGCTTTTTGACTGTGGGTTCAGAGTAGGCCTTTCAGGGTGAGCGTCTTCCGGGTCGCCTCGTTCAAATCATAGTGGGGAAGATCTTCCGCTTTTACCCAGGCGTAGTCCTGAAACTCCTCGTTGATGGTTACTTCGCGATTGGCGCTGACGCAGTCGAAGATAAGATAAATCATATATATTTCTTCCTGACGGCCATCGGCGTAGGTTTTAACCCGTACGTCATCGCTAAAGGTCCACGGTGTGATGTGGGTTAGCTGCAGTTTTTCGCCCAGCTCTTCGCGAATTTCCCGCCGCAGCGCCGCTTCGATGCGTTCGCCAGGCTCGACGCCGCCGCCGGAGAGCGCCCACTGCCCGGGAAATACCCCGCGATCGTCGGCCATTTTGCACAACAGATAGTGACCCTCATGTTGAATGAGCGGGCAGACAATAGTCCTTTGACGCATAACTTCTCCTTAATGATGGCAGGGATATATCACGGGATGGTCCAGTTTGCGAGCTGCCTCGGCAAACCGCAAGCGAAAATACGCGTTGAGCGCGAGCGGTGGTAGGGTGAGCGCAGGTTAATGGGTTGGGGCCATCATTAGCTGCCGCTGGTTATTCCTCTGCTGTTTTATCACGGCAGAATCAGTCCCTACCCGCACTCAACGCGCTGGCTGGACGGTTTTTCTCTACCAGAGGTGGCCGAGCGGCTCTATAGCCAGAACTTTCCACTAATAGACGTGACTGAGATCCCAGATGACCAGCTGATACAGCACCGGCGGGTCGCTATGCTGGAACTGTTGCAAAAGCATATTCGGCAGCGGGATAGGATGGGCATCTCAGAGCAACTGGTCAGAATATCCCCCCGGGATACACTACCCGTCGGCAGTTTAAAACGTTGCTGAATTATATGCTTCAGGCGGGCAACGCCGCCGATCCGGTGGCTTTTTTACGCAAGCTAGCGCAAAAGACGTCACTCAAGCCGCATAAGGAGACGCTGATGAATATTGCTCATTTTCCCGAAGAGCGAGGTCGCAAAGAGGGGATGCTTCAGGGAATGAAGGCGGGGATAGAAAAAGGTTTGCGCAAGGGCCGACAGGAAGGTCGTAATGAAGGCAGAAATGAAGGGCAACTAGCGGCGACAAAACGCATCGCCCGGGCGATGCTGGAAGAGGGGCTTGAGCCTGCGCAAAGCTAACCGGACTGTCGCTGCGGCAGCTCGCTAAGCTTCAGCACTAACCCCTAAAACGTTTTCGTCAAACGGCAGCCGCACTTGGGCTGCCGTTTGTGTTTACAGGGTTTTCTGTAAGACTTTCAGCGCCGCGGCCACGCCCGCGCCGTAGTCGGGATGGACTTGACTAAACAGGCCAATTTGTCGCTGCTGGATAAATTCAGGGATATCCCGCATATCGCTGGCGATTCGATGGAACATACGCTGATGCTCGTCTTCGCTTAATAGCCCGAACAGCGCGCGCGGTTGGCTAAAATAGTCGTTATCTTCCCGATGATTCCAGTGAGCCGCCGCGCCTTCAAGATTTAAAGGCGGTTCGCTAAAGTCCGGCTGCTCCTGATAGAGGCCGAAGCTGTTTGGCTCATAGGTGACGCCGTTGCCGCTATTGCCGTCGACGCGCATCGCGCCATCGCGATGGTAGTTATGGAACGGGCAGCGCGGCGCATTGACCGGAATCTGATGATGGTTAACGCCCAGGCGGTAGCGCTGGGTGTCGCCGTAGGAGAATAAACGACCCTGCAGCATGCGATCCGGAGAGAAGCTGACACCAGGCACCACGTTAGCCGGATTCATCGCAACCTGCTCAACCTCGGCGAAATAGTTGTCCGGGTTGCGGTTGAGCTCAAGTACCCCCACTTCAATCAGCGGATAATCACTATGCGGCCATACTTTGGTCAGATCGAAAGGATGGTAAGGGACCCGGCTGGCTTCTGCTTCCGGCATGATCTGCACGTAAAAGGTCCAGCGCGGAAAATCGCCTCTTTCAATCGACTCATAGAGATCGCGCTGCGAACTCTCGCGGTCCTCGGCCACCAGACGTTTTGCTTCATCATCCATCAGGTTGGCGATCCCCTGCTGGGATTTAAAGTGGAATTTCACCCAAAAACGTTGATTGTCGGCATTTATAAAGCTGAACGCGTGGCTGCCGAAGCCGTGCATATGGCGATAAGAGCGCGGGATGCCGCGGTCGCTGAAGTCGATAGTCAACTGATGCAGCGTTTCGGGCAGCAGGGAGAAAAAATCCCACTTCCAGGTAGGGTTGCGCAGGTTGGTGCGCGGATCGCGCTTCACTACGTGGTTCAGGTCCGGGAATTTCAGCGGGTCGCGAAGATAAAAAACAGGGGTATTATTGCCTACCAGATCCCAGTTGCCCTCTTCGGTATAAAACTTGATAGCGAAGCCGCGGATGTCGCGCTCGGCGTCTGCGGCGCCGCGTTCTCCGGCAACGGTGGAAAAGCGCAGGAACAGATCGGTGGTTTTACCGACCTCGGCGAACATTTTTGCGCGCGTGTAGCGGCTGATATCGTGAGTGACCGTTAATTTACCGTAAGCGCCGGAGCCTTTTGCGTGCATTCGGCGTTCCGGGATAACCTCCCGGTCGAAGTGGGCCAGTTTTTCCAGAAACCAGACATCCTGCAGCAGCATCGGGCCGCGAGGACCTGCGGTGATGACTTTGTTATTATCGACAACCGGCGCGCCGGAGCCGGTGGTTAATCCTTTTTTGCTCATCTTTATCTCCTGACAAAGTTTTATGTAACTTATTCATTTCCCGCAAGGGCAGAATAAGCTGAGCGCTATTTGTAGAATAAATATCCAACACGGACAATCTGGCTCTGGCTATCGATTTGATACCCGCGTCCGTTGGCCTGGCTCCGGTAGCAACTGGTTACAATCACAATGGTAAAGCTCGTCTTAGCGCATTGATTCCTTAACGTTCGGCAGTACAATTTCGCGGTTTTTTGGGACTTTTTAATTCTTGTTTGTTGGATAGAGTAAAAATGAAAAAAAGTATATTTGCGGCCCTCGCTGGCATGATGTTCGTCTCAACGGCGGCGCATGCGATCAGTTTCAGCGGACAGGCCGGCGAGCACTACACGAACCTTGGCGTCGGATTTGGCACGGAATCTACCGGCCTGGCGGTAACCGGCAACTGGCTGCATAACGATGACGACGGCGATGCGGCAGGCCTGGGACTGGGGCTGAACATCCCTTTAGGTCCATTCCTTGCCACCGTTGGCGGTAAAGGGGTTTATACCAATCCGAATAACGGCGATGAGGGCTACGCAGCAGCGGTTGGCGGCGGCCTGCAGTGGAAGATCGGCGACAGCTTCCGCCTGTTCGGCGAATATTATTATTCTCCTGATTCGCTCTCCAGCGGTATCGACAGTTATCAGGAAGCTAATGCCGGCGCGCGCTTTACCATTATGCGTCCTCTGAGCATTGAAGCCGGTTATCGCTACCTTAACCTGGCGGGTAAAGAAGGCAACCGCGATAACGCGGTCGCGGACGGCCCGTACGTCGGCGTTAACGCCAGCTTCTAACCCCTTCGGCGCGGTATTCCGCCGCGCCTGATTTTCAGGCTTTTTCGCCAGCCGCTTTGCGATATAGTATTTCTACTTATCAGGCTGGAGTTGACAATGTTAAACGTGGAAATGCTGTCCACCGGCGATGAAGTGCTGCATGGGCAAATCATCGATACCAATGCCGCGTGGCTGGCGGATTTCTTTTTTAATCAAGGATTACCTTTAAAGCGTCGCCATACCGTGGGTGACGATCTTGACTCCCTGGTGGCGATTTTACGCGAGCGCAGCGAGCATGCCGACGTGCTGATCGTCAACGGCGGTCTGGGCCCGACCAGCGATGATTTAAGCGCGCTTGCCGCAGCGACCGCCAAAGGTGAAGGGCTGATTCTGCATGAAGCGTGGCTGGAAACCATGACCCGTTTCTTTGCCGAGCGCGGAAGGCCTATGGCCGCCAGCAACCGTAAACAGGCGGAAATTCCGCAAAGCGCCGAGATGATCAACAATCCGGTCGGAACCGCCTGCGGTTTTGCTGTGCAGCTAAACCGCTGCCTGATGTTTTTCACTCCCGGCGTGCCGTCTGAATTTAAGATAATGGTCGAGCAGGAAATCTTACCGCGCCTGCGCGAACGTTTTCCGCTGCCCGCCGCGCCGCTGTGTCTGCGTCTGACCACCTTCGGTCGTTCCGAAAGCGAGCTGGCGCAGAGCCTCGAGCATTTACAACTGCCGCCGGGCGTGGTGATGGGCTATCGTTCCTCAATGCCGATTATCGAACTGAAGCTGACCGGGCCTGCCGAACAGCGCGAGGCGATGCTGGCGCTGTGGCCGGAAGTGCAAAAAGTGGCCGGAGAGAGCATCGTTTTCGAAGGCACCGAAGGCCTGCCGGCGCAGATCGCCCGTCGTCTGCAGGAGCGCCAGCTAAGCCTGACGCTAAGCGAGCAGTTCACCGGCGGTCTGCTGGCGCTACAGCTTTCACGGGTCAATGCCCCGCTGTTGGCCAGCGAAGTCATTCCGGCGCAGGAGGAGACCCTGGCGCAGTCTGCGCGCTGGGCGGCGGAACGGCGCGAAAAACACTTTGCCGGTCTGGCGCTGGCGGTGAGTGGTCAGGAGAGCGATCACCTGAACTTTGCGCTTTCCACGCCGGACGGCACCCACGCGCTGCGGGTGAAGTTCGCGACCAACCGCCACAGCGTGCAGGTGCGTCAGGAGGTCTGCGCGATGATGGCTCTCAACATGCTGCGCCGCTGGCTGAATGGCCAGCCCGTGGCCGGTGAACACGGCTGGATTAACGTCGTTGACTATCTCGCCGTTTAGATAAAACACCGCGTCGGGAGCCCTACCCGACGCGCAATCAGTCCAACCTGCTGTACTTGCTTTTAAAAATTCTGTGCACTATCTCGCATTTCTATCCCCTTGAACGTCCACCCTGCTGGAATAGCGTCGTCATTTGAAGTCGCTCACAATTTACAGACCCGACAACCGCAACACTGATTCCAGTATTCAGGATTGGAGTCCAGTATGTTGGAATCAAGCAAAGTCCCGGCGCTAACCCGCGCCATCGATATTCTCAATTTGATCGCCCGCATTGGTCCGTGCAGCGCGGCGACCATTATTGACGAACTGGGTATTCCGAAAAGCACCGCTTACCTGCTGCTGGGAGAACTGAGAAAACAGCGCTTCCTCAGCATGGATAATCAGGACAACTACTGTCTGTGGACCAAACTGGTTGAGCTGGCCGGTCATGCGCTGAGCAAAATGGATCTGCGCGAACTGGCGCGTCCGCGCCTGACGCAGCTAATGGATCAGTGCGGACTGCTCTGCCATCTGGGCATTATCGATGGCGGTAACGCCTACTACATTCTGAAGATTGAATCCCCGGCCACCATCAGCGTGCGTTCCCACGAAGGTAAAAGCCTGTCGCTGTACCGCTCCGGTATCGGTAAATGCCTGCTTGCCTGGCAGCCCGAGCGGGTTCAGGAGTCAATTATCAGCGAGCTGCAGTGGGAGAGGGCAACGCCAACCACCATCACCAGCGCCCAGCTGCTTCGCGATGAACTGGGGCGTATTCGCGCCCGCGGCTGGAGCTTCGATAACGGCGAAGATTATCCCGACGTTCGCTGCGTGGCGGCGCCGGTTTTTAATGCCAATAACGAGCTGACCGCCGCCATCTCCGTGGTGGGTACTCGTCTGCAAATCAATGAAGACAATCGCGATTATCTCGCTGGCAGGGCGATTGCCTGCGCCAAGGACATTTCTCGTCTGCTGGGGTGGAAAAGCCCCTTCGAACAACAAGCCTCATAATAAGGAGAAGATCATGACCCTACCGAAAATTAAACACGTCCGCGCCTGGTTTATCGGCGGCGCTACCGCAGAGAAAGGCGCTGGCGGCGGCGACTATCATGACCAGGGAGCAAACCACTGGATTGACGATCATATCGCCACGCCGATGAGCAAATATAAACAGTATGAACAGTCCCGCCAGTCGTTTGGCATCAACGTTCTCGGCACGCTGATTGTTGAAGTCGAAGCCGAAAACGGCCAGACCGGCTTTGCGGTATCAACCGCCGGCGAGATGGGCTGTTTTATTGTGGAAAAGCACCTGAACCGCTTTATCGAAGGGAAGTGCGTCAGCGATATCAAACTGATCCATGACCAGATGCTCAACGCCACCATGTACTACTCCGGCTCCGGCGGCCTGGTGATGAATACCATCTCCTGTATCGACCTGGCGCTGTGGGATCTGTTCGGCAAAGTGGTGGGATTACCGGTATACAAACTGTTGGGCGGCGCGGTACGCGATGAAATTCAGTTCTACGCTACCGGGGCCCGTCCGGACCTGGCGAAAGAGATGGGCTTTATTGGCGGCAAGATGCCGACCCACTGGGGCCCGCACGATGGCGATGCGGGGATCCGCAAAGATGCCGCCATGGTGGCCGATATGCGCGAAAAATGCGGCCCGGACTTCTGGCTAATGCTGGACTGCTGGATGAGCCAGGACGTTAACTACGCCACTAAACTGGCCCACGCCTGCGCGCCCTATAACCTTAAGTGGATCGAAGAGTGCCTGCCGCCGCAGCAGTATGAAGGCTATCGCGAGCTGAAACGCAATGCCCCGGCCGGAATGATGGTCACCAGCGGCGAGCACCACGGCACGCTGCAATCCTTCCGCACGCTGTCGGAAACCGGCATCGATATTATGCAGCCTGACGTAGGCTGGTGCGGCGGTCTGACCACGCTGGTGGAGATTGCGGCGATCGCCAAATCGCGCGGCCAGCTGGTGGTACCGCACGGCTCGTCGGTCTATTCGCATCATGCGGTCATTACCTTTACCAACACGCCGTTCAGCGAATTCCTGATGACCAGCCCGGACTGCTCAACGATGCGTCCGCAGTTTGACCCGATTCTGGTTGATGAGCCGGTACCGGTGAACGGGCGCATTCATAAAACCGTTCTGGATAAACCGGGTTTTGGCGTCGAGCTGAACCGCGACTGCAACCTGAAACGTCCTTATAGCCACTGATCCCGTCGTGCCGCACAGCGCTGATGTGCGGCCTATTGTTGAGGATATTACGATGAGCAACACCTTGCTTGAGAGCGTGGTGAAGAAAAACCGCGCCCGTTTGATCCCCTTTATGCTGGCGCTGTACGTGCTGGCGTTTCTTGACCGTTCGAATATCGGCTTTGCGAAAGAGACCTATCAACTGGATACCGGCCTCAGCAATGAAGCTTACGCGCTGGGGGCGGGGATTTTCTTTGTGGTGTACGCCTTTCTTGGGGTACCGGCCAACCTGCTGATGCGCAAATTCGGCGCGAGAAAATGGATTGGCTGCACCACCTTGCTGTGGGGCATTCTTTCAGCGGCGATGGCGTGGGCGGATACGGAAGCGAAATTTCTGCTGGTACGCACCCTGCTTGGCGCCGCCGAAGCAGGTTTCTTTCCGGGCATGATCTACCTGACCTCACAGTGGTTTCCGCAGCAGAACCGCGCCAGCATTATGGGGTTATTTTATATGGGTGCGCCGTTGGCGCTGACCCTCGGGTCGCCGCTCTCCGGCGCGCTGCTGGAAATGCACGGTTTTATGGGGCATCCCGGTTGGTTCTGGATGTTTATTATTGAAGGCTTACTGGCGGTCGGCGCGGGTTTCTTCACTTTCTTCTGGCTTGACGACACGCCGCAAAACGCCCGCTTCCTGACCGCTGCCGAAAAGCAGGCGCTCATCAGCGAGCTGGCCAGCGAAGAGCAGAAAAAGATTACTTCGCGTTTGTCCGATGCGCTGCGCAACGGCCGCGTCTGGCAGCTGGCGATTATCTATCTCACCATTCAGGTGGCGGTTTACGGCCTGATCTTCTTCCTGCCGACCCAGGTTGCGGCGCTGCTCGGCACTAAAGTGGGGTTTGTAGCATCGGTGGTGACCGCGATCCCGTGGGTGGCAGCGCTGTTCGGTACCTGGCTGATTCCTCGCTACTCCGACCGCACCGGCGAGCGGCGTAATATTGCGGCATTGACCCTGCTGGCGGCGGCAATTGGCATTGCGGTCTCCGGGCTGGTGTCGCCGGTACTGGCCATCATCGCGCTGTGCGTTGCCGCCGTCGGCGTCATTGCCGTACAGCCGGTCTTCTGGACTATGCCGACGCAGCTGTTATCCGGCACGGCGCTGGCCGCAGGCATTGGTTTCGTCAACCTGTTTGGCGCGATCGGCGGATTTTTAGCGCCGATTATACGCGTCCAGGCTGAAACGATGTTCGGCAATAATTCTGCCGGATTATTGACGCTCGCCTGCGTGGCGGTTATCGGGGTTGTTATTATCTTTTCACTGCGCGTGAGCCGCACGGTACCGCAGGCCGGCAGCGTACAGCATTAATTTAAGGGAGAACTATGAACGCAATTTTATCGAACCCATTTAAAGCGGGGTTATTGCAAGGGGAAGCACAAATTGGCCTGTGGCTGAGCTCGACCTCCTCTTATATGGCTGAGATTGCCGCCACCTCGGGTTACGACTGGCTGCTGATTGACGGTGAACATGCGCCGAATACTATTCAGGATCTTTATCATCAGCTACAGGCCATTGCGCCCTACGCCAGCCAGCCGGTGATTCGTCCGGTAGAGGGCAATCGTAGCCTGATTAAACAGGTGCTGGATATTGGCGCCAGAACGCTGCTGATCCCCATGGTCGATACCGCAGAACAGGCGCGGGACATTGTCTCGGCGACGCGCTATCCGCCGCTGGGGACCCGCGGCGTCGGCGCCGGGGTAGCTCGCGCCGCGCGCTGGGGAAGGGTAGAGAACTATATGGCGCAGGCCAACGATGAGCTGTGCCTGCTGATTCAGGTTGAGAGCAAAACCGCCCTCGATAATCTGGATGCGATCCTTGAAGTCGAGGGGATTGACGGCGTCTTTATCGGCCCGGCGGACCTGTCGGCCTCGCTGGGCTACCCGGATAACGCCGGTCATCCTGAAGTGCAGCGGGTTATTGAACAGAGCATCCGCCGCATTCGCGCGGCGGGAAAGGCGGCCGGATTCCTGGCCGTCGATCCGGAGATGGCGCACAAAGCGCTGGCGTGGGGGGCGAATTTCGTTGCCGTTGGCGTCGATACCAACCTCTATACCAGCGCGCTGGATAAACGACTGGCGATGTTCAGGCCGGTAGCCGAACAGGCGGAGGGCAAGGGGAGCTACTAGCCCCCCGGTGTTGGCGCTGGCGTCAGGCCAGCGCCTGCGCCAGCAGAGTGATGGGATGCTCGCAGCGTTTACTGGTGGACATCTCTATCTGCCATTTACAGGTTTCACAGTCGGTCACTACCAGGTCCGCGCCGCTCTCCTCAATTTGTCGGAACAGCGGCGCGCCAATCGCCTGCGATGAGTCGTAATTCTCCGACTTGAAGCCGAAGGTGCCGGCAATACCGCAGCATTGCGAGTCGAGCACCTCCAGCTGCAAGCCGGGGATCAGCCGCAATAGCTCAAGGGTATACAGCGACCAGCCCATCTTCTCCATATGGCAGGGCGTGTGATAGATCACCTTCAGCGGCAGCGATTTCAGCGCCAGCTTCCGTCCGGCGTCCAGCTGACGCCAGATCCAGCGGGTCGCCAGTTCAACCCGGTCGCGCACATCGTGATTATCGATATCAAGGACGTGCGGATATTCATCGCGCAGCGTAAAAGTGCAGGTCGAGGACGTCGCCACCACTGGCAGGTTATTTTCCCGCATCGCGGTAACGTTGCTCTGTGCCTGTTTACGCGCCTTCGCAAAAAAACCGTTGGCAATGAGCGGCACGCCGCAGCATTTTTCTTTATGCAATAGCTGCACGCCGATGCCCATGGCGTTGAGCACCCGGATAAGATCTTTACCCAACTGCGGATTGTTGTAGTTCACATAGCAGCCGTGAAAGAAGGCCACCTGCTCGGCGTACTGCGCCTGTTGGCCAGCCAGCTGTCGATACGCGCGGCGAAAGGTGCCGAAGCCATATTTGGGCAGCGAGCGGCGGTGATCGATTTTGAGCGCGGCATCCAGTACCCGACGTACCGGCATCAGTCCGGTGGCGGCGTTTACCAGCGGAGCAAACGGCGTGGAGAGGGTGCCCATCAGATCGGTGTGGCTGAGGATGGTATCGCGCAGCGTGGGCTTTTGCCGGCCGTATTCCATGCGCGCCCGCTGGATAATATCGCCGATTTTGACGTCTGAAGGGCAGGCGACTTCACAGCGTTTACAGTTAATGCAGTATTTTAACGCCTCGTCGTAGAGCGCGCCGTCTTTCAGGCGCAGGCGCTCGCCGTCCGGCCCGGCCTGTTTTGGCCCCGGGTAGCGCGGATTAACCCGGCTGACCGGGCAGGCGGTGGTGCAAACGGTGCATTTAATACAGTGTTCAAAGCGCGTGTCGTTCATGACTCACCTCCGGCAAGCTCGCCAATTAGCCCTGCGGCGTGAAGCGCGGTCACTGCGCACACGCCGCCGCCGCATCCCAGCGCGATGGCATCAAAACCGCCGAGGATCGAACCGACGGCGAACAGATTCTCCAGCGTCCGCCCCTGACGCTGGGGACGCAGAGCCTCATCGGTTTTCAGGCCGAAACGCTGCCAGGGCTGCGAGGCAAAAAAATCCTGCTGATACCAGCTTTCGCGCGGCAGCGTCTGCTGCAGATCCAGACCGAGGATCGGCTCGCGCACGCCGCTACGTTCGGCGACCAGCCCGTTGCTGAAAAAGCTGCCGCTGGCCAGCACAGCGAAGCGCGGGCGCAGCGGAATATCGCCGTGATTGCGCGTCCAGATCGCGTTAACCCTACCGTCCTGGTGGCTGATATCAATGACTTCATCCCCGGTCAGCCAGGTCCCGCCGCTGCGGATAAATTGCCGCTGCAGCTGGGCGTGCAGGCGCATCCCCGGCACCGATGGCGGCAGGGTAGGCAGCAGGCGCAGCGGGCAGGGCAGACGCTGCCGCAGCCACTGGTACAAGCGATCGTCGGCGAGGCCGAAGCAGGCGGGCATAATCAGTAAATTATGCTGCTGCGCCAGCGGGCGCAGCGCCGCCAGCAGGGCAGGCCAGTGCGCTTCATCGTCCAGCCGGCGGGCGATATTGGCGGCGCGAAATTCGGATGGGCTATCGCGCAGAACATCAAGAAGGGGTAATTCTATCTCGTGTGCTACGGCGGTCACGCCGTGCTGGTGCAGAGAGGCCGCGGCAAGATGCGGCTGGAAGTCGCCGAACCCGCTGATGCCAACGACGCAGACGCCGCTGACGGGCAGCGGCGCGGTGGCGATTTCCTGCGGAGAAAGCCAGGCCGCGCGTAAGATTCCCAGCGGCGTCAAGCGCAGATGCGGCTGGCTGGCATCGCCCTGCATGGCAATCCCGCAGTCGGAAAACAGCGCCTGAGCCTGGCGGGCGTAATTCATCACCCTTTCTGCGCCGAGCCTGGCATAAGGGTGTTCGGGAAGCTGGCGGGCCAACTGGCCGATACCGTAAGCAACATCGGTGACGGTTTCGCCATTCGGCAGCGTCGAGAGCAAATCCAGCGAGGCGGAAGAGAAGTGCAGGGCGCTTTGGCCCCGGCTGATAATCACGCTGCGCAGGCCGCGCTGGTTGAGCGCCAGCCCGCAGAGCAGCCCGGCAAGGCCGCCGCCAATAATCGCGCAATCAAACTTCATCCTGGTGCTCCTTTTCTAATCCGCACAGACCGAGATAAACCCAGCGGGTAAACTCGCTTTCGCGCAGCGCATCCCCCCAGGCCACCGGCTGAACGCCTTTCCAGCGTTCGTTCAAAAATTGGGACAGCTGGGTGAGGGACCGCGCGGAGGTGGTGACGTTAAAACGCGCGAGCAGCCCGGCGGCGCGGCAGGCGCACAGTTCGCCCTGACAGGTTCCCATGCCGACGCGGGTACGGCGGCGCAGGTCAAGCAGGTTTTTCACCGCCAGGTTTTCAACCGCGTACTCTACTTCTCCGGCAGTGACCGCCTCGCATTCGCAGACCAGGCTACGCCGCTGGCGGCTATCGCCAAGCCATGCCGGGGTGCGATCGCCGTGGCGGTAGATGGCCGACCCGCGCAGCGGCGCAGGTAACGAGATGATTTTACTTAGCGTGGCTTCCGCCGGTTCCTGCGAACCGGGTAGCGGCGTATCGGCGGTCGTGCAGGGGGCGGTATTTCCGAGCTTGCGGCATAGCGCATCCGTGGCCCACTCCGCCATCAGACGATAGGTCATCAGTTTACCGCCGGTGATGGTGATGAAGCCTTCCATACCGTCGCGGCGGGCGTGGTCGAGCAGCACGATACCGCGGCTGACGCTACGGCCACTGGGATCGTCATCGCTGGCGACCAGCGGGCGTATACCGGAATAGGCGCGAAGGACCCGCGTCCGCCCCATGATCGGCGCCAGCTTTTCCCCCTCCCGCAGCAGCGTTTCGACTTCCTCGGTGGTTACACGGTTGTCGTCAATTTCGTCATAAGGAATATGCATTGAGGTGGTGCCAATCAGCGAAATAGTATCGCCGGGCACCAGGATATCGGCGTCAGCTGGTTTGCGGCAGCGGTTGATAACCTGACGGTTAATGCGGTGGTCGAGGATCAGCAAAGATCCTTTTGCCGGAAACATCGCGATGCGCAGGTCGGCGTACTCTGCGATGCGCTGCCCCCAAATCCCGGCGGCGTTGACCACCACCTGAGCGCGCAGCGTGCGCGATTCTCGGCGCTGATGATTGTAGATCGCGACGCCATGGACGCGATCGCCCTGCCGCAGCAGACCGGTGACTTCGCAGCCGGTGAGGATCGTCGCGCCATGTTCGCGGGCATCGAGCATATTCGCCGCGGTGAGGCGGAAAGGATCGACGGTGCCGTCGGGAACCTGTACCGCGCCGAGCAGCGCCGGGTTAACCGCGGGCTCAATACGCAGCGCTTCGGCGGGCGTTAGCGGCTGGGCTTCGATGCCTGCCTGCTGACAGGCGCTGATAAAGGTGTACTGGTACGCCGGGTCATCTTCCGGCAAGGTAATAAACAGGCCGCTGGTGGGCTCTATGCAGTGGCGGGCGATACGGCGCAATATACGGTTTTCGCTAATGCACTCGCGCGCTGATTCGCTATCGGTGACCGCATAGCGCGCGCCGCTATGCAGCAGACCGTGGTTGCGGCCAGTCGCGCCGGTGGCGATATCGTAGCGCTCCACCAGCGCTGCCTTTAGCCCGCGCAGCGCGCAGTCGCGCGCGATCCCGGCGCCGGTGGCGCCGCCGCCAATAATAATGACGTCATATTCACGACTATCGGCCATCTCCCCGTCCTCTGTTTTCGTTTTACATCATTTAGCCATATCGACAGCATTTAATGTTTGATTTCGAGCATATTTGCGCGCAATTCGAGCGTTTGTTGTGACTTTGTGCGCATATTAGAAAATGCTGTCATATTTCTGTAACAAAGTGTGCGACATTTCACAGTATTAGATTTACGCTTTGCCTACTATCGCGACCAAATCAGAAGTTGGTGAATAAATTACGTTTTTTTGCGTCGACGTCAGAAGAACAGCAATGGCCACGGAGGCTGATATGTTAAGTATATTTAAACCCGCAGCGCATAAAGCGCGATTGCCAACCGCGGAAATCGATCCTTTATATCGTCGATTACGCTGGCAGATCTTTATCGGTATTTTCTTCGGATATGCTGCTTACTATTTGGTTCGTAAGAACTTTGCTTTAGCAATGCCCTACCTTATCGAGCAGGGGTTCTCCCGTGGCGACCTCGGTTTTGCCCTTTCCGGTATCTCCATCGCCTACGGATTTTCGAAATTCATCATGGGGTCGGTTTCCGACCGCTCGAATCCGCGCATTTTTTTACCGGCAGGCTTGATTCTTGCCGCGCTGGTGATGCTGGTGATGGGCTTCGTCCCTTGGGCGACCTCCAGCATTATGGTGATGTTCGTTCTGCTGTTCCTGTGCGGCTGGTTCCAGGGGATGGGCTGGCCGCCGTGCGGACGTACGATGGTGCATTGGTGGTCGCAGAAAGAGCGAGGCGGTATCGTGTCGGTATGGAACTGCGCGCATAACGTCGGCGGCGGGATCCCGCCGCTGCTGTTCCTGCTGGGAATGGCGTGGTTTAACGACTGGCATGCGGCGCTGTATATGCCGGCTTTCGGCGCGATCCTGCTGGCGATTTTCGCCTTCGCGATGATGCGCGATACTCCGCAGTCCTGCGGTTTGCCGCCGATCGAAGAGTATAAAAACGATTATCCTGATGACTACAGCGAGAAGCATGAAGAGGAGCTGACCGCAAAGCAGATCTTTATGCAGTATATCCTGCCGAACAAGCTGTTGTGGTACATCGCCGTTGCAAACGTGTTTGTTTACCTGCTGCGCTACGGCATTCTTGACTGGTCGCCAACGTACCTGAAAGAGGTTAAGCACTTCGCGCTGGATAAATCCTCCTGGGCCTACTTCCTTTATGAATATGCGGGGATTCCGGGCACTCTACTGTGCGGCTGGATGTCGGATAAAGTGTTTAAAGGCAACCGCGGCGCGACCGGCGTCTTCTTTATGACCCTGGTCACCATCGCCACCGTTGTCTACTGGCTGAACCCGCCGGGTAACCCGGGCGTGGATATGGCCTGTATGATTATTATCGGCTTCCTGATTTATGGCCCGGTGATGCTGATTGGCCTGCATGCGCTGGAGCTGGCGCCGAAAAAAGCCGCCGGCACCGCTGCGGGCTTCACCGGCCTGTTCGGTTATCTCGGCGGTTCCGTGGCCGCGAGCGCCATCGTTGGCTATACCGTCGATTTCTTCGGCTGGGACGGCGGCTTTATGGTGATGATCGGCGGCAGCGTGCTGGCGGTTGTGCTGCTGATTATCGTGATGCTGGGTGAACGACGCCACCATCAACAGATGAAACAAGGTTAAGGTGCGGCGATGAAAAGTCAATTAACCACCCTGATGAGCGGAGTGCTGCTGGCCGCCACGGCGCTCTCCTTCAGCGCCGTGGCGGGAGAGAAAATCGTTATCGCCCACCGCGGCGCCAGCGGCTATCTGCCGGAACATACCCTGCCGGCGAAAGCGATGGCCTACGCGCAGGGGGCGGATTACCTTGAGCAAGACCTGGTGATGACCAAAGATGACCGGCTGGTGGTCCTGCATGACCACTATCTGGATCGGGTGACCGACGTGGCCCAGCGTTTCCCGCAGCGGGCGCGTAAAGATGGCCGCTTCTACGCTATCGACTTTACCCTCGCTGAGATAAAGTCGCTGAAGTTTACCGAAGGGTTTGAACCGAAAGATGGCAAGAACGTGCAAACTTATCCGGGTCGCTTCCCGATGGGGAAATCTGATTTCCGCATTCATACCTTCGAAGAGGAGATTGAGTTTGTCCAGGGGTTAAACCATTCGACCGGCAAAAACATTGGCATCTACCCGGAAATCAAAGCGCCGTGGTTCCACCATCAGGAAGGCAAGGATATTGCCGCCAGCACGCTGAAAGTGCTGAAGGAATATGGTTACACCGGCAAGCAGGATAAGGTGTATCTGCAGTGCTTTGACGCCAACGAGCTCAAGCGTATTAAGCATGAGCTGGAGCCGAAAATGGGGATGGATCTCAATCTGGTGCAGCTTATCGCCTATACCGACTGGAATGAGACCCAGCAGCGGCAGGCTGACGGCAAGTGGGTGAACTACAGCTATGACTGGATGTTCAAACCAGGGGCAATGGCGCAGATCGCCCAGTACGCTGACGGTATTGGTCCGGACTACCATATGCTGGTGGCGGAAGGCTCGAAACCGGGAGACGTGAAGCTGACGGCAATGGTGAAAGAGGCGCACGCCAGCGGCATGCAGGTACATCCATACACGGTTCGCGCGGATCAATTGCCTGACTACGCCATCGACGTCAATCAGCTCTATAACGTGCTGTACCATCAGGCGGATGTCGACGGCTTGTTCACCGATTTTCCGGATAAAGCCGTGCAGTTTCTGCACGCTAAGTAGTAAAAAGCCGGGTTTACCCGGCCTGTGAACGGCAGTTTTGTCGGGCGCATAAGCGTTATGCCGCCCGACAAAACTTACATCTCAATTTCGATATCGCCTTTTGCCCGGCAGCAGCAGGGCAAAATCTCTCCCGGCTGGACAAACGCCAGCGGCTCGGTGAGCCAGTCAACCTGACCGGAAACCAGCCGCAGACGACACGATCCGCAGTATCCTTCGCGGCACTGATACTCCACGTCGATATTGTGCGATTCCAGGGCCGCCAGCAGGGAGGGATGTTCATCCTGACACTCAAGGCGAGTGTCAGAAATCTTCAAGAAAATGCGTTTCATCAGAGCTGGAAGTTGCTCAGATCGTCAGCGTCGACTTCGGAATCGATCTGCCCGACCAG
The DNA here is from genome assembly GCF_040065135.1 of Klebsiella sp. CN_Kp066. Lineage (NCBI taxonomy): Bacteria > Pseudomonadati > Pseudomonadota > Gammaproteobacteria > Enterobacterales > Enterobacteriaceae > Klebsiella > Klebsiella sp. CN_Kp066. The sequence goes on from NZ_JBEAIU010000027.1 coordinate 135,001, forward strand.
ATAAGAGCTGACTTCCACTTCCTGCGGCGCGACCTGCACGTTATCGGACACCAGCCAGGTGTTGATCCACGGGATCGGGTTGGAGCGGGTCTGGAACGGTAGATCGAGACCTACCGCCTGCATGCGGATGTTAGTAATGTACTCAACGTACTGGCAAAGAATATCTTTGTTCAGGCCGATCATCGAACCGTCGCGGAACAGATAATCCGCCCACTCTTTCTCCTGCTGTGCCGCCAGCACGAACAGGTCGTAGCACTCCTGCTTGCACTCTTCGGCGATTTCCGCCATTTCCGGATCGTCAACGCCGGAGCGCAGCAGATTCAGCATGTGCTGAGTGCCGGTCAGGTGCAGCGCTTCGTCACGGGCGATCAGACGGATAATCTTGGCGTTACCTTCCATCAGCTTGCGCTCGGCAAAGGCGAAAGAGCAGGCGAAGCTGACGTAAAAACGGATGGCTTCCAGCGCGTTCACGCTCATCAGACACAGGTACAGTTTCTTCTTCAGCTCGCGCAGGTTCACGGTAATGGTTTTACCGTTCACGCTGTGGGTGCCTTCGCCCAGCAGATGCCAGTAGCTGGTCAGCTCAATCAATTCATCGTAATAGCTGGAAATGCCTTCCGCGCGTTTTTGGATCTGCTCGTTGGTGACGATATCGTCAAATACCATCGCCGGATCGTTAACGATATTGCGGATGATATGGGTGTAGGAGCGCGAGTGGATGGTCTCCGAGAACGCCCAGGTTTCAACCCATGTTTCCAGCTCAGGAATGGAAATCAGCGGCAGCAGGGCAACGTTCGGGCTGCGTCCCTGGATCGAGTCCAGCAGCGTCTGATATTTCAGGTTGCTGATAAAAATGTGTTTTTCGTGTTCCGGCAGCGCCTGGTAGTCGATACGGTCGCGGGAAACGTCAACTTCTTCCGGACGCCAGAAGAAAGAGAGCTGTTTTTCAATCAGCTTTTCGAAGATGTCATATTTTTGCTGATCGTAGCGGGCGACGTTCACCGGCTGACCAAAAAACATCGGCTCAAGCAGCTGATCGTTTTTAGTCTGAGAAAAAGTGGTATATGCCATTGAAGTGAGTCCTGTTGAGATTGTATCGCCCGGCGGCAGTGAGTTTGCCGGGCCTACAAAACCTTAGGCCGGGCCAGCATCGCGCCGCCCGGCAAAAAACTTAGATCTTACATGCGCCGCTTTCGCAGCCGTCGTCCTGAATAGACGGCGCCAGGTCATCCTGGGCATCTTCCGCGCCATCGCGAGTGTTGTGATAGTACAGCGTTTTGACGCCGAACTTATAGGCATTGAGCAAGTCTTTCAGCAACTGCTGCATCGGCACTTTGCCTGACGGGAAGCGCGTCGGGTCGTAGTTGGTATTGGCGGAAATCGACTGGTCGATAAACTTCTGCATAATACCGACCAGCTGTAAATAACCGTCGTTGTTCGGCATTTCCCACAGCAGCTCGTAGCCGTTCTGCAGTTTTTCGTAATCCGGCACCACCTGGCGCAGGATACCGTCTTTTGACGCTTTGATGCTGACGTGACCGCGCGGCGGTTCAATGCCGTTGGTGGCGTTGGAGATCTGCGAAGAGGTCTCGGACGGCATCAGCGCGGAGAGCGTGGAGTTACGCAGGCCGTGCGTTTTGATCGACTCGCGAAGCCGCTCCCAATCGTAGTGCAGAGATTCGCTGACGATAGCATCCAGGTCTTTCTTGTAGGTATCGATCGGCAGAATGCCTTTTGCATAGGTGGTTTCGTTAAACCACGGGCACGCGCCTTGTTCGATCGCCAGCTCGTTAGAAGCTTTCAGCAGATAGTACTGAATCGCTTCGAACGTTTTATGCGTCAGGTTGTTAGCGCTGCCGTCGGAGTAGCGTTTACCGTGCTTCGCCAGATAGTAGGCAAAGTTAATCACGCCAATACCCAGCGTACGACGGCCCATCGCGCCGCGTTTGGCCGCCGGGATCGGGTAGTCCTGGTAATCCAGCAGGGCATCCAGCGCGCGAACGGCCAGCACCGCCAGCTCTTCCAGCTCATCCAGGCTATCGATAACCCCGAGGTTGAAAGCGGACAGGGTGCACAGCGCAATTTCACCGTTCTCGTCGTTTACATCTTCCAGCGGCTTGGTCGGCAGGGCGATTTCCAGGCACAGGTTGGACTGGCGCACCGGCGCGACAACCGGGTCAAATGGGCTGTGGGTGTTGCAGTGGTCCACGTTCTGGATGTAGATACGACCGGTGGAGGCACGCTCCTGCATCATCAGCGAGAACAGCTCTACGGCTTTAATGCGCTGCTTGCGGATGCTGTCGTCCTGCTCGTATTGGGTATACAGGCGCTCGAACTCGTCCTGGTCGGCGAAGAACGCATCGTACAGGCCCGGAACGTCGGACGGGCTGAACAGGGTGATGTCTCCGCCTTTCAGCAGGCGAGTGTACATCAGCTTGTTGATCTGTACGCCGTAGTCCATATGACGAACGCGGTTGGCGTCGGTACCGCGGTTGTTTTTCAGCACCAGCAGGCTTTCGACTTCCAGATGCCACATCGGGTAGAAGAGGGTGGCAGCACCGCCGCGGACGCCGCCCTGCGAGCAGGATTTCACTGCGGTCTGGAAGTGCTTATAGAACGGAATACAGCCGGTGTGGAAAGCTTCACCGCCGCGAATCGGGCTACCCAGCGCGCGGATGCGGCCGGCATTGATGCCGATACCGGCGCGCTGAGAAACGTATTTAACAATCGCGCTGGAGGTCGCGTTAATAGAATCCAGGCTATCACCGCACTCGATCAGCACACAGGAGCTGAACTGACGGGTCGGGGTACGCACGCCGGACATAATCGGCGTCGGCAGCGAGATTTTAAACGTCGACACCGCGTCATAGAAACGCTTGATATAGTCCAGACGCGTCTCGCGCGGATAGTTGGAGAACAGGCAGGCGGCCACCAGAATGTACAGGAACTGGGCGCTTTCGTAGATCTCACCGGTGACGCGGTTCTGTACCAGATATTTGCCTTCGAGCTGCTTAACCGCAGCGTAGGAGAAGGTCATATCGCGATCGTGCTCGATGAACGAATCCATCTGCTTGAACTCTTCTTCCGTGTAGTCTTCCAGCAGATGAGTATCGTATTTGCCGTTTTTCACCATTTTCGACACGTGGTCGAACAGCGCTGGCGGCTCAAACTGGCCGTAGGCTTTTTTGCGCAGGTGGAAAATCGCCAGACGAGCGGCGAGATACTGGTAGTCCGGCGCGTCGCGGGAGATCAGATCCGCAGCGGCTTTGATAATGGTTTCGTGAATATCGGCGGTTTTAATGCCGTCATAGAACTGAATGTGGGAACGCAGTTCTACCTGGGAGATGGATACGTTATTCAGCCCTTCTGCCGCCCAATCCAGCACGCGGTGGATTTTGTCGAGATTGATGCGCTCGGTGCTACCGTCGCGCTTTGTCACCAGCAGACTCTGATTCATGTGGTTTATACCTGTCCGTGAAAGAAAATATCCCCCACTTATCCACAGATCGCCGTTGTGACTAACTCTGTGGATAAATACTATATGTAGGGGGTGGTCGATAAAAGAAACGCTATATGGTGAGTATTCTAGTAAGGATTCTTTTGAGTACAAGAGTTGATTTTGACGTTAAATTGAGGTTGCGGAAGGGTAATAATCGCGAAATCCACGCCCCATAAGGCCTGGAGAAGATGTCAATAAATCTGAAAAAAAAATGAAAATTTGATCGAGTGCTGATTTCTTCATCGGAAGAAATAATCACGCGGCTTGATGCCGCGCAATCATCATAGGAAATACTGCTGACGTTATGCTTTTTTCGCCGTTGTATGCAACATATAGTTAACATCCACCCCCGGCGCCAGCTTGAAGGTATTGGTCAGCGGATTGTAATGAAGACCGGTAATGTGCTGCTCTTTCAGAATTGTCTCATCCACCCAGCCGAGCAGCTCCGCTGGTTTAATGAATTTCTTCACATCGTGGGTTCCCTTCGGCACCATCTTCATGATGTACTCGGCGCCGACAACCGCCATCAGCCAGGCTTTACCGTTACGGTTAATGGTAGAGAAGAATACTTGGCCGCCAGGCTTGACCAGACGCGCGCAGGCGTGAACGACCGACTGCGGGTCCGGCACGTGCTCCAGCATCTCCATGCAGGTGACGACATCGTACTCCCCGGCGTGCTTCGCCGCGTGTTCTTCCACGGTTTCCTGGACATAGTCGACCTGAATACCGGTCTCCAGAGCATGCAGTTTCGCGACCTGAAGCGGTTCAAACCCCATATCCAGACCGGTGACCGTAGCGCCTTCCCGCGCCATGCTTTCTGCCAGGATGCCGCCGCCGCAGCCGACATCCAGCACTTTCTTACCAAACAGGCCGCCTGAGCGCTCCGCAATATAGCCAAGACGCAAGGGATTAATGCGATGTAACGGTTTGAATTCGCCCTCTAAATCCCACCAGCGCGATGCGACGGCTTCAAATTTAGCGATTTCATTATGATCAACATTGTGGGCCACCGACGTTTTTTCGGCATTCATGGGCGCTATTACTCCTGTTCAGTTCAGACCGACAAGTATATCAGGCCTCCGCGATGAATAAACCGTCTATCCCTGTCCCTGTTACAGCGCGAAAATCATTGGGTATAGGTTTACCCGTATCACCGCGGCTGTGTTATAATTTGCGACCTTTGAATCCGGGATACAGTAGAGGGATAGCGGTTAGATGAGCGACCTTGCGAGAGAAATTACACCGGTCAACATTGAGGAAGAGCTGAAGAGCTCCTATCTGGATTATGCGATGTCGGTCATTGTTGGCCGTGCGCTGCCGGATGTCCGAGATGGCCTGAAGCCGGTACACCGTCGCGTACTATACGCCATGAACGTATTGGGCAATGACTGGAACAAAGCCTATAAAAAATCTGCCCGTGTCGTGGGTGACGTCATCGGTAAATACCACCCTCATGGTGATACTGCCGTATACGACACCATTGTACGTATGGCGCAGCCATTCTCCCTGCGTTACATGCTGGTAGATGGCCAGGGTAACTTTGGTTCGGTCGACGGCGACTCCGCCGCAGCGATGCGTTATACGGAAATCCGTATGTCGAAGATCGCCCATGAACTGATGGCCGACCTCGAAAAAGAGACGGTGGATTTCGTCGATAACTATGACGGCACGGAGAAAATCCCTGACGTTATGCCGACCAAAATCCCGAACCTGCTAGTCAACGGTTCGTCCGGTATCGCGGTAGGTATGGCGACTAATATTCCGCCGCACAACCTGACCGAAGTGATCAACGGCTGTCTGGCCTACGTTGAAAACGAAGACATCAGCATTGAAGGGCTGATGGAACATATTCCCGGCCCGGACTTCCCGACCGCTGCGATCATCAACGGTCGCCGCGGCATTGAAGAGGCCTATCGTACGGGTCGCGGAAAAGTGTACATTCGCGCTCGCGCGGAAGTGGAAGCTGACGCGAAGACCGGCCGCGAAACCATCATCGTGCATGAAATTCCGTATCAGGTGAACAAAGCGCGCCTGATTGAGAAAATCGCCGAGCTGGTCAAAGACAAACGCGTTGAAGGCATCAGCGCGCTGCGCGACGAGTCTGATAAAGATGGCATGCGCATCGTGATTGAAGTGAAGCGCGATGCGGTGGGTGAGGTGGTGCTTAACAACCTCTATTCGCAGACTCAGCTCCAGGTCTCCTTCGGTATCAACATGGTTGCCCTGCACCATGGTCAGCCGAAGATCATGAACCTGAAAGAAATTATTGCCGCGTTCGTGCGCCACCGCCGCGAAGTGGTGACCCGTCGTACTATTTTTGAACTGCGTAAAGCCCGCGATCGCGCGCATATCCTCGAAGCGCTGGCGATTGCCCTGGCCAACATCGATCCGATTATCGAACTGATTCGCCGCGCGCCGACTCCGGCGGAAGCGAAAGCAGCATTAATCGCGCGTTCATGGGATCTGGGCAACGTTTCCGCTATGCTGGAACGCGCAGGCGATGACGCCGCTCGTCCGGAATGGCTGGAGCCTGAGTTCGGCGTACGCGACGGTCAGTACTACCTGACCGAACAGCAGGCGCAGGCGATTCTGGATCTGCGTTTGCAGAAACTGACCGGTCTTGAGCATGAAAAACTGCTCGATGAATATAAAGAGCTGCTGGAACAGATTGCGGAACTGCTGCACATTCTGGGCAGCGCCGATCGCCTGATGGAAGTTATCCGTGAAGAGCTGGAGCTGGTCCGTGAACAGTTCGGCGACGCGCGTCGTACCGAGATCACCGCTAACAGCGCGGATATCAACATCGAAGACCTGATCAACCAGGAAGATGTTGTCGTGACCCTTTCGCATCAGGGCTACGTGAAGTACCAGCCGTTAACCGATTACGAAGCACAGCGTCGTGGCGGTAAAGGTAAATCTGCGGCGCGTATAAAAGAAGAAGACTTTATCGACCGCCTGCTGGTGGCCAACACCCACGACACGATCCTCTGCTTCTCCAGCCGCGGGCGTCTCTACTGGATGAAGGTTTATCAGCTGCCGGAAGCCAGCCGCGGCGCGCGCGGGCGTCCGATCGTCAACCTGCTGCCGCTCGAAGCCAACGAACGTATCACCGCGATTCTGCCGGTACGTGAGTACGAAGAGGGCGTGAACGTCTTTATGGCTACCGCCAGCGGTACCGTGAAGAAAACGGCGCTGACCGAATTCAGCCGTCCGCGTTCTGCCGGTATTATCGCGGTTAACCTCAACGAAGGCGACGAGCTGATTGGCGTCGATCTGACCTCCGGTCAGGACGAAGTTATGCTGTTCTCCGCCGCCGGTAAAGTGGTGCGCTTTAAAGAGGACGCCGTCCGCGCAATGGGCCGTACCGCTACCGGCGTACGCGGCATCAAGCTGGCCGGCGAAGATAAAGTGGTCTCGTTGATCATTCCGCGCGGTGAAGGGGCCATCCTGACCGTTACGCAGAATGGCTACGGTAAACGTACCGCGGCTGAAGAGTATCCAACCAAGTCGCGTGCGACCCAGGGCGTAATCTCAATCAAAGTGACCGAGCGCAACGGTTCCGTGGTGGGTGCGGTGCAAGTTGATGACTGCGACCAGATTATGATGATCACCGATGCGGGCACGCTGGTACGAACCCGCGTTTCCGAGGTGAGCATTGTCGGCCGTAACACTCAGGGTGTGATCCTGATTCGTACCGCGGAAGATGAAAATGTGGTCGGTCTGCAGCGCGTTGCTGAGCCGGTTGATGACGAAGAGCTGGATGCCATCGACGGCAGCGCGGCGGAAGGCGATGAAGATATCGCGCCGGAAGCGGACACTGACGATGACATCGCCGAAGATGAAGAGTAATTCTCTGCGGTAATTGTTCTGAAAGGGTCGGGCTCATCCCCGGCCCTTTTTGTTTTCCCGTTGCGGGACCGTAGTTTTATCGTTACCTTAACGCCATTCTGTTGAGCCCCTGACGGCCGAGCATCGCCACATTGAAATATCTAGCTTCTTTCCATAACACGTTAAAAGTTTCACGCTATCTGTTCAGAGCGCTGGCGGTACTGCTGTGGGTGCTGGTCGCTTTTGTTTCGGTGTTTTACATCGTCAACGCTTTGCACGATCGGGAATCGGAAATTCGCCAGGAATTTAACCTCAATGCCGATCAGGCGCAGCGCTATATACAGCGTACGGCCGACGTGATTAAGGAGCTGAAATATGTTGCCGGTAATCGGCCGATAGATGGCGGCGAAGGCGGCGATACGCCGGCTCAGCGCGGCAATATTTCAATTCCTGATTTTGAACCGCTCTATCCGGATTCCGACTGTGCGCTGATGAGTTCCACCTGGCGTAATTCGCTGCAGTCATTGGCGTGGTTTATGCGCTACTGGCGCGACAATTTCTCCACGGCCTACGACCTCAATCGTATTTTTTTGATTGGTAGCGACAATCTGTGCATGGCCAACTTCGGCCTGCGTGATATCCCGCTGGAGCGGGACCAGGCGCTTAAAGTACTGCATCAGCGCATTGAGCAGTATCGCGACGCGCCGCAAAACGAGCGCGGCAATAATCTGTTCTGGATAAGCCAGGGCGTGCGCCCGGGCGTTGGCTATTTCTATGCGCTCACGCCCATCTATGTGGCGAATCGTCTGCAGGCGATGCTTGGCGTAGAGCAAACCATCCGTATGGAAAGTTTCTTTACCCCGGGCAGTTTGCCGATGAACGTGACGATCCTTGACGATAATGGACAGTCGCTGATTTCACTTGCCGGATCGAATAGCAATATCAAACCGGACGCGAAGTGGATGCAGGAGCGTCTGTGGTTTGGCTATACCGCGGGTTTTCGCGAGCTGGCGATGAAAAAAAGCCTGCCGCCGTCATCCTTAAGTATTGTCTATTCGGTGCCGGTAGATCAGGTGCTGGAACGCATTCGGATGCTGATACTGAACGCGGTGGTACTCAATCTGCTCACCGGCGCGCTCCTTTTCGCCCTCGCCCGAATGTATGAACGACGGATTTTTATTCCGGCCGAAAATGATGCCCAGCGCCTGGAAGAGCATGAGCAGTTCAACCGCAAAATCGTTGCCTCCGCGCCGGTGGGGATCTGTATTTTACGTACCCTCGACGGCACCAATATCCTGAGTAACGAGCTGGCGCATAACTATCTCAACATGTTAACTCATGAGGACCGGCAGCGGCTGACGCAAATTATCTGCGGCCAGCAGGTAAACTTTGTCGATGTGCTGACCAGCAATAATACCAACCTGCAAATCAGCTTTGTCCATTCGCGCTATCGCAACGAGAACGTGGCGATCTGCGTACTGGTGGACGTATCGGCGCGCGTCAAAATGGAAGAGTCTCTGCAGGAGATGGCCCAGGCCGCCGAGCAGGCCAGCCAGTCGAAATCGATGTTCCTCGCCACCGTCAGCCACGAACTGCGTACGCCGCTGTACGGGATTATCGGCAACCTCGATCTCTTGCAGACCAAGGAGCTACCGAAGGGCGTCGATCGTCTGGTGACAGCGATGAACAACTCTTCCAGCCTGCTGCTGAAAATCATTAGCGATATTCTCGATTTCTCTAAAATTGAGTCCGAGCAGCTTAAAATTGAGCCGCGGGAGTTTTCGCCACGTGAGGTAATGAACCATATCTCCGCCAACTATCTGCCGCTGGTGGTGCGTAAACATCTTGGGCTGTACTGCTTTATTGAGCCAGACGTTCCGCAACTGATGTCCGGCGATCCGATGCGCCTGCAGCAGGTTATTTCAAACCTGTTGAGTAATGCGATTAAGTTTACCGATACCGGCTGTATTGTCCTGCACGTAGAGCGGGCGGATGATTATCTGCGCATCAGCGTACGCGACACCGGCGAAGGGATCCCGGCGAAAGAGGTGCTACGCCTGTTTGATCCGTTCTTCCAGGTCGGTACCGGCGTGCAGCGCAACTTCCAGGGAACCGGGCTCGGCCTGGCGATTTGTGAAAAGCTTATCAGCATGATGGATGGCGATATTGCCGTCGAAACCGAACCGGGTATGGGCAGTCGATTCACTATTCGTATCCCGCTTTATGGCGTGCAAAATACGCCGCCGCTGAATATTGATGGCCTGGCTGAAAAATGCTGCTGGCTGGCGATTGATAACAGCTCGCTGGCGGTGTTCGTCGAGCAGTTGCTGACCTTCCACGGCGTTCCTGTCCGTCGTTTTGAAGGGCAAACGCCGGGAGCGGAAGATATTCTGTTAACCGATAGCGAGACGTATGAAGCCTGGGCTGGCTGCGCGATGGTGATCTTCTCTCGTCGGCATATCGGTATTCCGCAAGAGCGGGCACCCGGCGAGTGGCTGCATAGCGTCGCCACGCCGCACGAGCTCCTGCCGCTGCTGGGACGCATCTTCCATATTGCCGTAGCCAGTGCGGATAACGGCCCTGCGCTAGCTGCCGCGGATGCGCAAAACGCCAGCAATGATGACATGATGATTCTGGTGGTTGACGATCATCCGATCAACCGCCGCCTGTTGGCCGATCAGCTTGGCTCGCTGGGCTATCAGTGCGTGACGGCAAATGATGGGGTCGATGCGCTGAATGTCCTGAGCAAACAGCATATTGATATCGTGCTCAGCGACGTCAACATGCCGAACATGGACGGCTATCGCCTGACTCAGCGTATTCGCCAGCTGGGGCTCACGCTGCCGGTGATTGGCGTCACTGCCAACGCGCTGGCGGAAGAGAAGCAGCGCTGCCTGGAATCCGGTATGGACAGCTGTCTTTCTAAGCCGGTCACGCTGGATATCATTAAGCAGACGTTAACGCTCTACGCTACGCGGGTACGTAAGGGAAGGGAGTAGAGAAGCTTCCCGGATAACGCCGCGCTATCCGGGAAGAAAAGAGCTTAGTCTTTGTCGGTGGAGCTCAGGGAAACGGAAGAGAGGTAGTTCAGCAGGGCGATGTCGTTTTCCACGCCGAGCTTCATCATCGCCGATTTTTTCTGGCTACTGATGGTTTTGATGCTGCGGTTGAGCTTTTTGGCTATCTCGGTGACCAGGAAGCCTTCGGCGAACAGGCGCAGCACTTCACTCTCTTTCGGCGACAAACGTTTGTCGCCGTAACCGCCAGCGCTGATTTTTTCCAGCAGGCGCGAAACGCTCTCCGGAGTGAATTTTTTGCCTTTTTGCAGCGCGGCCAGCGCTTTAGGCAGGTCGGTTGGTGCCCCCTGTTTCAGGACAATCCCTTCTATGTCCAGATCCAGAACCGCGCTAAGGATCGCCGGGTTGTTATTCATCGTCAGTACAATGATTGACAGATCCGGGAAATGACGCTTGATGTATTTGATAAGCGTAATGCCATCGCCGTATTTATCACCGGGCATGGATAAATCGGTAATCAGGACATGTGCGTCCAGTTTTGGCAGATTGTTGATTAATGCGGTGGAGTCTTCAAACTCGCCGACAACGTTCACCCACTCAATTTGTTCAAGTGACTTACGAATACCGAACAGTACGATCGGATGGTCATCGGCAATAATTACGTTCATATTGTTCATGTATTAGGCTACCTTGCTACAGCAAGCTCTTGACGTAGTCGTCAATGTCGCTGATATATTTTTCTATGCCTTGCGCATCTTTTTCTCGAATCAGATGCTCAAGCGTTTCACATAACTGCTTGCCGGGTACCAGATTTAGCATAGCAAACGCCCCTTTGAGGCGGTGAGCGGTCTGCGCCAGCGCGGCGAAATCGCCCGTTGCCCGTTCATTATACAGCCTCTTAACATCATCTGGTACCGTGTCAGCAAACAGCGTGTAATAGCCGCTGGCATGCAGTTCGGCGTTACTTTCGCTACCGGCAGAGGAAGGCTGCTCCTCTTCCTCTGCAAGCTGCTGCTCAATCAATTGCAGGATAGCTTCCTGCAGCGCAGCGCTGATATTAAAGTTTACGCGGAGCTGACCAGGACCAATCTTATGAACCCGGGCTTCATCATCGCTTAAAAGCAAGCCCGAAGCAGTAAGATTAGACGGATTATCCGTTAAAAAGAGATCATATTGTTGACTTGTGATTCTGTCATCCGGCGTGATGCAGGTGGCCCCCCAGCTCTCCAGCTGGCGAGTCACAATACGGCGCACTTCATTGGCGGTCACATCAAGCAATATCACCACGTCATCCAGCAGATGTTCCCCTGACTCACTCTCATCTGCGCTGGCGGCCATTTTTAAATGCAGGGAGTAGCGGGTACCCAGCGACTCGCGTGCTTTGATATTGAGCTGCCCGCCGAGCTTGCGCGTCAGGCGATCGCAGAGCCAGAAGGTGAGGGCGTTGGCCTTGCCGTAGAGGTCTGCCTGCGTATCGTTGAGGAACGGAAAGTGCATATTGTCAATTTCGTTTGCGGAAACGCCGTTGCCGGTATCGAGAATACGGAAGGTCAGACGATCGTCCGCTGATTCATCTTTACTCACTTCCAGAGTGATTTTGCCAATAGGCGTGGTGGTAACCGAATACTGGATAAGCAGTAAAAGCGTACGGCGCAGGGCGTCGCGATCGCCGTAGCGTTGCTCATTGGCCGGCAAGGCGTTGTTAATCAGCAACTGTAGACCCTTACGTTTGATGATAGGTAGCACTTCAGGCACTACTTCATCTATCAGTTCCTGAATCGAGAATAGACCCTGAGCGCTCTTCCAGCTATCGCTCTCCAGCAGGTTTGCCAGCTCGATTTCATCTACTAACTGCACCAGTTCGTCCGCATGCTGGGCCAGCCTGCGGCTTTCAGCCATGCCGAGCGCCGCGGCTTCTTCCGCCAGCGTTTGCGCCGGCTGCCTGAGCGCCGCGCCGATATGCTGCATAAACGCCGTGCGGCCCTGCTGATTTTTCTCATACAGACGCTGGGCCTGCTTAAGTTTCTTATTCACCATCACCTCACGGTCCTGATCGCGAATAATAAAAATTTGCGTTCGTGGCGAAACCTGACTGCGGAACTGACGGATTTCATACAGTTCATTGTTCACCGTCGCCTGGATCACGCCCTGATGCTGATCGGCCATATTAATGATGTTTTGCAGGTTCAGATGCGGCAGCAGATGATCGGCGATCGGATTGCTGATCACCGTACGGTTAGCCTCCAGATCGTGCACCAGCAGCCCGAGCGGCAGCAGGGAAACGATCTCTTCGTGAATGGCGCGCTGAGCGCGTAGTTCACTATTGGCTGCCGAGGAGATAGCCGTTCCCGCGACGCTTTTACGTCCGCTGTAGTGACGAAAGGTGGTAAATCCGAACAGCGCCAGCGCCAGCAGACCAATGTTCAGCAACAGCGGCAGTAAAATATTTTGCAGCGATTCCAGAATCAGCTCGCTAAAGGGCACCATCCAGACCAGGCGCATACCGGTGGTATTAATGGTCGTAATAATTTCAATCTGCGGGCCGTTAAAGTTAATGCTGACGATGTCAGCAGCTTCTTTATCCGGATTGCTGGTTCCGTTCTGCGAGGGATCGGGCTCCAGACGGAAACTCTCAAGAGACATACTCGGCGGAATGAGATCGTTAATGGGCAGATCGAAGGCCACTACCGTCGCCAGATGACCGGGCTGGTTAAAGGTGGTGCGTAAGGTGAAGTAGTAGCCGTTTTGCCAGGCGAGGTGGCGCAGCGACGAAAACGTCTCGCGTTCATCAAGGGTATTGGCCTGCAGCAGCATCTCAGCCCGGCGTGATTCAACGACGCTGCTTATCGTCGATTCTTTGAAACTGGAAGAGAGATCTTTTAACGGCAGCGTTGAAACCAGTATCAGGCTGTTATCCAGGCCGTTGAGATAATACATTGACCACGGAATCGTCTCGGCGCCCCACAGGATATCGAGATAGTTGGAGATTTTTTGCGTCATTTCCAGCGTTGAGCCGTCATGAGAGCCAAAAATCAGCGCTTCGGTTTTGCGCCGCGGTTTCTCCAGATAGTAAACATCCTGCTTTAAACGCGTTTCCTGCAACCCGGTTTCGGAGGCTGAGCTGGCAGAGGTTGCGGCGATGTTGTCATAGATTTGCCAGGTGGCGTAGCGCCAGGTATCGATGCGTTTATGCAAGTCGTAGCTGACATCGACAACCTGGTAGCTTTTATCTTTTAGCCAGGCGTTAACGGCGCTTTGGATCATGACCCCCATCGTCGCCAGCAGGACGATGACCATGAGAATAAAGAAGCGGGTAATGTTGCCGGGTATCAGGGAAAATTTTTTCGGGGTCATCGTGTGAGAGTACGACTCATCAGTGTGTGTAAACGGACTGTTGCACCAAGTTAACCGGGGGCAGCGCAGATGCTACGAACAGTATAAAGGTTAACGTCCAAAATCCATACATCTGAATACCCTACAATGACTTTTTTGCCTTGAGATTTATCTTAAACCAGTAATGCGAGCGAAGATGTACACCGCGGTTGTTTTTGTACAATTATTGACGGATTGTCTTAGGGAAATAGCACTAAATAACAAGAAATTATATAAATAGCGTTGAGCTTAGACGTAAGTTGTTTGATTAATAACCGTTATTTTTTTCACGAGTAGCATGGAATAATTAAAGATGTGTAAAGAAGGGTAAAAAAAACCGGATGCGAGGCATCCGGTTGAAATAGGGGTAAACAGACATTCAGAACTGAATGACGGTAATAAATAAAGTTAATGATGATAGCGGGATTAATTTTAGTCGCAGACGAGAATTTTGTTTTACCATTCAGTGCTATAGAGATGTAACCATGTAACTCATTGACAGGAATTGAAAATTTTTATTTTTTGATTATTAGTGCTTATTTAGTTGCGCATTTGTGGCAGAAAAAAAGTTCCCTTGCATTTACAAATTGAAACATCTTGTGGGTATTTTGAAACATCTTAGAAGTTTTAGTATCATATTCTTGTTGGATTATTCTGCATTTTGCAGCACAATGAAATAGCCGACTGATTAGAAGGGTAATCAGTAAGCAGTGGCAATAATAAAAGGCATATAACAAACAGAGGGTTAATAACATGAAAGTTAAAGTACTGTCCCTCCTGGTACCGGCTCTGCTGGTAGCAGGCGCAGCGAATGCGGCTGAAGTCTATAACAAAGATGGCAACAAATTAGACCTGTACGGTAAAATCGACGGTCTGCACTATTTCTCTGACGACAAATCTTCCGATGGCGACCAGACCTACATGCGTCTGGGCATCAAAGGCGAAACTCAGATCAACGACCAGCTGACCGGTTACGGCCAGTGGGAATACAACGTTCAGGCAAACAATGTTGAAGGCTCCAGCGATCAATCCTGGACTCGTCTGGCATTTGCGGGTCTGAAATTCGGCGACGCGGGATCTTTCGACTACGGTCGTAATTACGGCGTAGTATACGACGTGACTTCCTGGACCGACGTTCTGCCGGAATTCGGCGGCGACACCTACGGTTCTGATAACTTCCTGCAGTCTCGCGCTAACGGCGTGGCGACCTACCGTAACTCCGACTTCTTCGGTCTGGTTGACGGTCTGAACTTTGCTCTGCAGTATCAGGGTAAAAACGGCAGCGTAAGCGGTGAAGGTACTTCCCCGACCAACAACGGTCGTGGCGCTCTGAAACAGAATGGCGACGGTTACGGCACCTCCCTGACCTATGATATCTACGACGGTATCAGCGCTGGTTTCGCGTACTCTCACTCCAAACGTAATGGCGATCAGAATAACCTCTCCAAAGGTCGTGGTGACAACGCTGAAACCTACACCGGCGGTCTGAAATATGATGCCAACAACATCTACCTGGCGACTCAGTACACCCAGACTTACAATGCCACTCGTTTCAGCGGTAACGGTAATTCTGACTCCATCAGTGGTTTTGCTAACAAAGCGCAGAACTTCGAAGTGGTTGCTCAGTACCAGTTCGACTTCGGTCTGCGTCCGTCCGTGGCTTACCTGCAGTCCAAAGGTAAAGACATCGAAGGTTTCGGCGATCAGGATCTGCTGAAATATGTTGATGTAGGCGCGACCTACTACTTCAACAAAAACATGTCCACCTACGTTGACTATAAAATCAACCTGCTGGACGACAACGAGTTCACCCGTCGTGCCGGTATCTCTACCGACGACGTTGTTGCTCTGGGCCTGGTTTACCAGTTCTAAGCACGCTGAAGTTTGAAAAAAGGCGCCGATGGCGCCTTTTTTTATGCCCGGTTTAACCTTGCTGGTGTACTCTTTGGGCCTTAGCAAGAGGAAGCCAATTTTATGGACATGACATTTTTCCGCGCCGCCCTGTTCGGGGCCCTGGTATTACTTTCAGGTTGTGATTCCGCCACTTCTCCCCAGACGCCAAAATCAGCCGCTACCGTACTGGACGGTAAAACCATGGGCACATTCTGGCGGGTCAGCGTCATAGACCTTGATCAGGCGAAGGCCGAGGCGCTGCGTCAGAAAGTTCAGGCTCAGCTGGATGCTGACGATCGCCTGCTTTCCACCTGGAAGAACGATTCAGCGTTGATGCGCTTTAACCATTCGCCGGAGACATCGCCCTGGCCGGTCAGCGAGGCGATGGCGGATATCGTGACGATGTCCCTGCGAATTGGCGCTAAAACTCACGGCGCTATGGATATTACCGTCGGGCCGCTGGTCAATTTATGGGGCTTTGGCCCGGACAAACAGCCGGTAAAAACGCCGGATCCGCAGCAGATTGCCGATGCCAAAGCGCGTAGCGGCTTACAGCATCTGACGGTGATCAACCGGGCCGACGGGCAGTATCTGCAAAAAGACATTGCGGATCTGTTCGTCGATCTCTCCACCGTCGGTGAAGGCTATGCTGCCGATCATCTGGCGCGCCTGATGGAACAGGAGGGGATCTCGCGCTACCTGGTCTCGGTGGGCGGGGCGCTGGTGAGCCGGGGTATGAATGCCGAAGGTCAACCGTGGCGGGTCGCGATCCAGAAACCGACCGATCGCGAAAATGCGGTACAGGCGATCGTCGATATTAACGGCCACGGTATCAGTACCTCGGGCAGCTATCGCAACTACTATGAGCTGGACGGCAAGCGCATCTCGCACGTCATCGATCCGCAAACCGGGCGACCAATCGATCACAAGCTGGTTTCGGTGACCGTTATCGCTCCGACGGCGCTGGAAGCCGATGGCTGGGATACCGGGCTGATGGTACTGGGGCCGGAAAAAGCGCAGGAGGTGGTGCGTGAACAGGGGCTGGCGGTCTATATGATTGTCAAAGAGGGGGAGGGGTTTAAAACCTGGATGTCTCCGCAGTTCCGCGCTTTCCTGGTTGGCGAGAAAAATTAAACCGCAAGATTTCGGGTTTTTGCTAACGGACTTCGGCCCAGACTGAAGTTACACTTACAGCAGGAGTCCGTGATGAAACCGATAATGTTTGATACCGATGAGCGCCGCTGGCAGGCAGTATGCGAACGCGATACCGGCGCCGATGGTCAGTTCGTTTTTGCCGTGCTGACTACCGGCGTTTGCTGCCGTCCGTCCTGCCGCTCTCGTCGCGCGCTGCGGGAAAATGTTCGCTTCTATCCTGATGTCGATACCGCGCAGGCGGCAGGCTTTCGCCCGTGCAAACGCTGCCAGCCGGAAAACAGCGATCCGCAGCAGCAGAAGGTAGATAAAGTCGCTGCCGCCTGCCGTCTGCTGGAGCAGGAGACGCCGATAACGCTGGAAGCACTGGCACGCCAGCTTGCGGTCAGCCCCTTTCATTTTCACCGCCTCTTTAAATCCGTGACCGGTATGACCCCCAAAGCCTGGCAACAGGCCTGGCGCGCTCGCCGTTTACGCGAAGCGTTAGGGCAGGGGGCGAAAATTACCGACGCGGCGCTATCCGCCGGTTTCCCGGATAATAGCAGCTACTATCAGCAGGCTGACGCCGCGCTGGGGATGACCGGCCGTCAGTTTCGCCGCGGCGGTGAGAATATGGACATTACCTGGGTATGCGGCGACGGGCCGCTGGGGCGCTGCCTGGTGGCTGAGAGCGAACGGGGAATCTGTGCCGTGCTACCGGGAGATAACGACAGCTCGCTGTATGATCAATTAGCCAGCCTGTTCCCCAATGCGCGCCTGCATCCAGGCGATGAAGTCTTTCGCCTGCGGGTTGCGCAGGTCTTTTCTCATCTTAACGATCATCGCCAGCCGTTTTCTTTGCCGCTGGATCTGCGCGGCACGGCTTTCCAGCTTCAGGTCTGGCAGGCGCTGCGCCAGATCCCGGCGGGGGAGACCCGCAGCTATCGCCAGGTGGCGCAAAGTATGGGGCGTCCCCGCGCGGTGAGGGCGGTGGCCAGCGCCTGTGCCGCCAATAAGCTGGCGCTTGTTATCCCGTGTCATCGTGTGGTTCGCGAGGGTGGGGCGCTATCCGGCTATCGTTGGGGAACGGCGCGTAAGGCGCTGCTGCTGGCGCGAGAAGCGCAATACGAGGAGACATAATGCTCGATCTTTTTGCCGATACGCCGCCCTGGCAGGAGCAACTGGCTCCGGGGGCGATAATTTTGCGCCGCTACGCCCGTGAACGCGCGCCAGCGCTTTTGCAGGCAATCACCGATATTGCCCATCGTTCGCCTTTTCGTCAGATGGTTACCCCCGGCGGCTATACGATGTCGGTGGCGATGACTAACTGTGGCGAGCTGGGCTGGACCACGAACGCGCGCGGCTATCTCTATGCCAGCGACGATCCGCTGACGGAAAAGCGCTGGCCGCAGATGCCGCCGCTTTTCCGCGAGCTGGCCTCAGAGGCGGCGGCGGCGGGCGGCTATGCGCACTTTACCCCGGATGCGTGTCTTATTAATCGCTATCAGCCCGGCACAAAGCTGTCGCTGCATCAGGATAAAGACGAGCGCGACCTGCGGGCGCCGATCGTCTCCGTCTCGCTGGGGTTGCCGGCGATATTCCAGTTTGGCGGCCTGCGGCGTAGCGATCCGCTACAGCGGGTGCTGCTGGAGCACGGCGATGTGGTGGTCTGGGGCGGCGAATCACGGCTGTTTTACCACGGCATTCAGCCGCTAAAAGAGGGTGTTCATCCGGATACCGGCTCCTGTCGCTACAATCTCACTTTCCGCCTGGCAGGGAATAAAGAATAAAAATAAGAATTATTCTTGCTGTCATCGTCGAGCAGTTTAAACTGCTGGCTGTTTTTGCTTGCCCGGATTACGCGTTATGGAACTTCTTCTTCTTGTCTGGCGTCAGTACCGCTGGCCGTTTATCTCCGTCATTGCCCTGAGCCTGCTGAGCGCGGCGCTGGGTATTGGGCTTATCGCCTTTATTAACCTGCGCCTGATAACTATCGTCGATACCTCCCTGACGGTACTGCCGGAATTTCTGGGACTATTATTGCTGCTGATGGCGGTCACCCTTGGCTCGCAACTGGCGCTTACTACGCTCGGCCACCATTTTGTTTATCGCCTGCGCGGGGAATTTATTAAGCGCATTCTGGATACGCAAATTGAGAAGATCGAGAAAATCGGCAGCGCGTCGCTGCTGGCCGGGTTAACCAGCGACATCCGCAACATTACCATTGCTTTCGTGCGTCTGCCGGAGCTGGTACAGGGGATTATTCTGACCTTTGGTTCCGCCGCTTATCTGGCCTGGCTGTCAGGAAAAATGATGCTGGTTACCGCGCTGTGGCTGGCGTTAACCATCTGGGGCGGATTTGTGCTGGTGTCGCGGGTCTACAAGCACATGGCCTCGCTGCGCGAAACCGAAGATAAGCTGTATCACGATTATCAAACGGTTCTCGAAGGACGCAAAGAGCTCACCCTTAATCGCGAGCGCGCTGAATATGTATTTAATCAGCTCTATCTCCCGGACGCGCGCGAATACCGCCACCATATTGTCCGCGCCGATACCTTCCATCTGAGCGCGGTCAACTGGTCGAATATTATGATGCTGGGCGCGATTGGCCTGGTCTTCTGGATGGCTAACAGCCTGGGCTGGGCCGATACGGCGGTGGCGGCCACCTATTCGCTGACGCTGCTCTTCCTGCGCACGCCGCTGCTCTCTGCGGTTGGCGCGCTGCCGACTCTGCTCAGCGCTCAGGTGGCATTCAATAAGCTGAATAAGTTTTCGCTCGCGCCCTACCGCGCTGAATTCCCGCAGGCGCAGGTGTACCCCCACTGGCAGACGCTCGAGCTGCGCGATATTACCTTCCATTATCCCGACAACAGCTTTGCGGTCGGGCCGATTAATCTGACTCTCAGGCGCGGCGAGCTGGTATTCCTGATTGGCGGCAACGGGAGCGGAAAATCGACGCTGGCCATGCTGCTGACCGGTTTGTATCAGCCGGTTTCTGGACAGATCCTGGTTGACGGGAAGCCGATGGCGGCGGATAAGCCGGAAGATTACCGCAAGCTTTTCTCGGCGGTCTTTACCGACGTCTGGCTGTTCGACAGGCTGCTGGGACCGGAAGGGAAGGCGGCGGATCCGGCGCTGGTGGAGAAGTGGCTGGGCTATCTGCAAATGAATCATAAGCTACGGCTGGACGATGGCAAAATTCTCGACCTGAAGCTGTCAAAAGGGCAGAAAAAGCGCGTGGCGCTGCTGCTGGCGTTAGCAGAAGACAGAGATATCATCATGCTGGATGAATGGGCGGCAGATCAGGACCCCCATTTCCGCCGCGAATTCTATCAGGTGCTGCTGCCGCTGATGAAGGAGATGGGCAAAACCCTCTTTGCCATCAGCCATGACGATCACTACTTTCAGCACGCCGACAGGCTGCTGGAAATGCGCGGCGGCCAGCTCTCAGAGCTGACCGGAAATGAGCGCGAACTGGCGACCCGCGATGCGGTTGCCCGTACCGCCTGATCGGTTTACGCCGTCCCGGAGGCGTTAGTCGACCTCCGGGGTATCTGCAGGCTGCTGTTTTTTCCGTCGACCGAATTCATAGCGGTTATTATTTCCGCCTCCTCGCGCTATGCTTAAGGCTTCCGGCCTGCTGGTCTGACAGATATTTTTACAAGGATTGCCTGACCGATGTCCGTTTTGCACAAAAAAAGCGCCAGATTGCGCGATGAAGAGCGCGCCCGCCTCATTTGGCTCCTGAGCACCGATAAAGCCGTCACATCTTCACTGCTGGGTAAATTAACCCTCGCTGAACGCTACGATGACAGTACCCTGGCCGACGATCTGGCGGAAGTGGAAATGCTGGTTTCACACCTGCCGCCGCCGGATCTTGCCGATGCGCTCGAAGCGCTGCCCTATGATGCGCGCAACGCGCTCTGGCGGCTGGTCGCCGATGACAAGCGCGGCAAAGTGCTGCTGGAGGCGTCGGAAAGCGTCTGGGGCGACCTCATCGAAGAGATGAGCGATCACGATCTGCTGTTCGCGCTGCAAAATCTCGATATCGATGAACAGGTTTACCTGCTACAGCACTTGCCCCGCGATCTGACCGGACGTTTACTGGCCACCCTGCCTGCGGATAAGCGCGCGCGTATTCGCCAGATGATGCGCTACGCCGACAATACCGTCGGCGCGATCATGGAGTTTGAGGTCATTACCGTTCGTCCGGAAGCGACTCTCGCAGCGGTGCAGCGCTATCTGCGGCGACTGGGTAAAATGCCGGAGAATACCGATAAACTGTTTGTGACCACCCGCAATAAGCTGCTGCTCGGCGAACTCGAGCTGCAAACCATTCTGCTTAACGATGCGCAGAAGCGGGTAGGGGAAGTGATGGAAGGCGATCCGGTGACCTTCCAGCCGCACGAAGACGCGGAGAAAGTGGCGCGTACCTTTGAACGTGATGACTTACTTAGCGCCGCGGTGATTGATGCCGACGGCAAGCTGATGGGACGTTTAACCATTGATGAGATCGTTGACGTGGTCTATGAGGAGACGGATAACGATTTACGCCGCATGGGCGGCCTGAGCAACGATGACGACGTGTTTGCGCCGGTGAGCAAAGCGGTGAAGACCCGCTGGGCCTGGCTGGCGGTGAATCTTTGCACCGCGTTTATCGCTTCCCGCGTGATCGATGGCTTCGAACATACTATTTCCCAACTGGTGGCGCTGGCGTCGCTAATGCCGATTGTCGCCGGGATTGGCGGCAACACGGGCAACCAGACGATCACCATGATCGTGCGGGCAATGGCGTTACAGCATATTCAGCCGGGAAGTTTTACCTTCCTGATCTTGCGCGAGATGGGCGTTGCGCTGATCAATGGGATCGTCTGGGGCGGGATCATGGGGGCTATCACCTGGTGGCTATACGACGATCCGCAACTGGGCGGCGTGATGACGTTGGCGATGATGCTCAATCTACTGATGGCGGCAATGATGGGCGTCATTATCCCAATGGTTATGGTCAAGCTGGGACGCGACCCGGCGGTCGGCTCCAGCGTAATGATTACCGCGATTACCGACACCGGCGGATTCTTTATTTTTCTTGGGCTGGCGACGCTTTTTCTGATGTAGCCTGCGCTTGAGTCCGCAGACGGCGGGGGATTAGTGCCATTGAGATCAGCCCTGCCAGAACGCCGATTGCCAGATTGCTGGTGCCGACGGTTGCGCCGACGGTCACCAGCATCACCAGCGTTTCCGGCCACGGATTGCGCGCCAGCTCAGCCGGACGAATACTGTGCCAGCTAAAGGTCTTCACCGCGACAATCACCATCACCCCGGCGAGCACGGCCATCGGGATTTTTGCCATCACTTCGCTTAAGGCAGTCACCAGCAGGAGCAGCACCAGGCCTGCGGCAACGGTCGACACGCGGCTGCGCGCTTTACCCATTTCAACATTAACGATGGTCTGGCCGATCATCGCGCACCCGGCGATACCGCCATAGAACCCGGCGAGAATGTTGGCGATGCCCAGACCCGCGCTCTCGCGCGCTTTGCTGGAAGGCGTTTGGGTTAAATCATCCACCAGCTTTGCCGTCAGAAGCGACTCCATCAGGCCGACAAAAGCGATACTCAGCGCGCAGGGCCAGATGATGTGCAGCGTGGTTAAATTCAGAGGAACTATCAGGCTGGTTAACCCCGGTAGTCCGCCGCTCATTGAGCCTTCATCGCCGACGGTCGGCAGCAGCTGGCCGCTGAAAACGGTAAACAGCGTCAGCAGTACGATAGCGATGAGCGGAGAAGGGATTGCCTTTATATAGCGCGGCGCCCACAGCACAATCAGCAGCGTTAACACGAACAGGCCGATAATCAGCGGCTGCTTGCTCCAGAAATGCGGTACCTGGGCAAAAAAGATGAGAATACCCAGCGCGTTAACAAAACCGGTCATCACCGGCTGCGGAATAAAGCGCATCAGGCGCGCCATGCCGCAAATGCCAAACAAAATTTGAATAACGCCGGCCATTATGACCGCCGGGAGAATGTAGCCGACGCCATATTGATGCACCATCGGACCAATCACCAGCGCTACCGAACCGGCGGCGGCGGTGACCATCGCTGGTCTGCCGCCGAGAACCGACATCGCCAGGCACAGCACTACGGAGGCAATCAGGCTGACTTTCGGATCAACGCCAGCGATAACCGAGAAGGAGATGACCTCGGGGATTAGCGCCAGTGCGGTGAGTACGCCCGCCAGCGTTTCACGCGTCAGCAGCGCGGGCGAGCGCAGGATCTGGCCTAATGCGCCAGCGTTGCTGGAGGTAGCGGAATCAGAAACAGGGGGCATAAAAAAATTTCGCAGAATTTAAAAAATTTGGGCCATGATCGGTCGCTGGTTACGTGCGGTCGGTCACAAAACCGAGGATAATAGCGCGGAAGCGCCTCTGATACCAGTACAAAATGTGATTTATGATACACATTTATTAAACATTTTTATAACAGATCTCAAAACTCAACTTAAAATTTAAACAATATTTAAATTTTTTTTCTTCAGTGTTACCTTTGAAGCCGAGAATCGTTTCACCTGCGCTAAATAAAAAAGCGAGTAAAGTAAGGCTCAAATCCGATGAAGAAAAAGATGGCCGTACCCAGCTCACAGGCGGTTGGTTCCAATAACACTCGGACCAACACCCGCCATGAGCAAGAGACGGATGTATTGTTGATTGGCGGCGGCATCATGAGCGCCACGTTGGGAACCTGGCTGCAGGAACTGGAGCCGGATTGGTCTATTACCATGGTCGAGCAGATGTCCAGCGTGGCGGAAGAGAGCTCGAACGGATGGAACAACGCGGGTACCGGCCACGCGGCGTTGATGGAACTGAACTATACGCCGCAAACCGCTAACGGTATCAACATCGATAAAGCGGTCGACATCAACGAATCCTTCCAGATTTCTCGTCAGTTCTGGGCCCATCAGGTGACCCGGGGCATTCTGAAAAAGCCTAAATCCTTTATTAACAGCGTGCCGCACATGAGCTTCGTATGGGGCGAAGACAATGTTAACTTCCTGCGCGCTCGATATGCGGCTTTACAACAAAGCGAGCTGTTCCGCGGTATCCGCTACTCTGAAGATCATCAACAAATAAAAGAGTGGGCTCCGCTGGTGATGGAAGGACGCGATCCGCAGCAGAAGGTGGCCGCGACCCGCTCGGAGGTGGGTACCGACGTGAATTACGGCGAAATCACCCGTCAGCTGATCGCCGGGCTGCAAACCCATGATAATTTCTCTCTCCAGCTGGGGACCGTGGTGCGCCGTTTTAAGCGCAACGCCGACAAAAGCTGGACCGTTACGCTGGCGGATGCGAACAACCGCCACCAGAAACGGGTTATCAAGGCTAAATTTATCTTTATCGGGGCCGGCGGCGCCGCGCTAACCCTGCTGCAGGAAACCGGTATTCCGCAGGCTAAAGAGTACGCGGGCTTCCCGGTCGGCGGACAGTTCCTGGTGTGTGAGAACCCGGAAGTGGTTAATCACCATCTGGCCAAAGTCTACGGTCAGGCCGAGGTTGGCGCGCCGCCGATGTCGGTTCCGCACATCGACACCCGTATTATCGACGGCAAACGCGTGGTGCTGTTTGGGCCGTTCGCAACTTTTTCGACCCGCTTCCTGAAAAACGGTTCGCTTTGGGATCTGCTGGCCTCGACCAACACCTCGAATATCATGCCGATGCTCAACGTGGGGCTGGATAATTTCGATCTGGTGAAGTATTTGATTAGCCAGGTGCTGCAAAAGGACAAAGATCGTCACGCGGCGCTGTGTGAATACTATCCGGAAGCGCGCAAAGAAGACTGGCGCTTATGGCAGGCTGGCCAGCGCGTGCAGATTATCAAGCGCGATGAGAAGAAGGGCGGCGTTCTGCGCCTCGGTACCGAGGTCGTCAGCGATGACGAAGGCACCGTAGCCGCGCTGCTGGGCGCCTCGCCGGGAGCGTCCACTGCGGCGCCGATTATGCTGCAGCTCATGGAAAAAGTGTTCAAAGAGAAGGTCAACTCAGCGGAGTGGCAGGCGAAACTGAAAGCGATTATACCAAGCTACGGTACGCGTCTGGACGGCAACGCTGCGGAAATTGAAAAGGCGCTGGCGTGGACCAGCGAAGTGCTGGAACTGCACTACGAGCCGGTTACGGTGGCTGATGAGGTACCGCAGGCGGAGCTGAAGCCGCTGCCGGAAGGTAAACCGGTCGCTGATATTGCGCTCTAACTTTTTCTCCGGCGGCTCAGGCCGCCGGATTCACTCGTACAGGGATTAACGCACAACGGCCGTGCCGATGGTTTCGTCCGCTCTCCAGATACGATATTTCACATCGATGTTGGCCGGGGTATAAACCACGATTGGCAGCTTACTGTTGTAACGCAGCATTCCCGCATCGCCCAGACCTGCCATCACAAACTGCTTCTCTTTTTTATCATCCGGACAGGCCATCATGGTCGAGACGGGGGAAGTCACTTTATCAAATACGTAGTAGTCGTAGCCCCAGCCTTCAAGGGTTTTGCTTTCCAGCTGACCGCCAAGACGATGACGATTGCAGTCGACTTCCAGCGTTTGGCCAATCATCAGCTCCACTTTTAGCGTTGACTCATCCGGCTGCTGCGGCAACTGAATCACCTGACGCTTCATCCCTTGCTCCGCTTTAGGGTAGGGAGCGATTTTTTCCAGCGGCTGTTCAGTTGCAACGGCGCTGGCGGAAACGCAGGCAAGAGCCAGCATGGAAGCGGCGAACGTAGTGATTTTTTTCACGTGGGTAATCCTTTGTTATCAATCCTCAACGGCATAAGAGTAGCATTTATCCGCTGAATGATAAGTGCAATTTACCAAAATTTTCACAAATAGCAGTTATAAATTCTGTTTATGAGAGGGAGCGTAGTCGTTAACTACTTCCCATAAGCTTAACGTCTCGGTTTAAGACGGGCGCTGAGAACGGGGTTTCATCGCAGTCGAGCAGGGGGTGCCCCCCTGCGTTTTGCTGTCCCGCGCTGTTTTTACTCATTTACCGCTCAGATAAAACGCCGATCGCCACCTGCCGGGATGGCAACATTTTACCTGTAAAGCGCTGCAATACAGCGCTGCTACTCTTCGTGATTTTTACCTTCTTCGAGGAAATCTTCATCAAGCTCATCAATGTTTCCAGCGTGATCGCGTCCGGAGAGAAGGTTCCAGCAGGCGATAAACAGCGCGGCGATCAGCGGGCCGATAACAAAACCATTGATGCCGTAAATTTCCATTCCGCCGATCGTGGTGATCAGGATCAGGTAGTCCGGCATTTTGGTATCTTTACCAACCAGTAAAGGTCGCAGAATGTTATCCACCAGACCTACGATGATCACAAAGAAACCGACGATAAACGCGCCCTGCCAGAGCTGGCCGGTCGCGAAGAGATAGATTGCCGCTGGAACCCAGATAATCGCCGAGCCCACCGCCGGGATTAGCGACAGAAACGCCATCAGGGCGCCCCACAGGATGCTGCCATCAATCCCCACGATCCAGAACGCCAGTCCCCCAAGCGCGCCCTGCGCAAGCGCCACCGCGACGGTGCCTTTTACCGTCGCCCGGGAGACGGCGGCAAATTTAGCAAAAAGATGCTGCTTCACGTGATTCGATAGCGGCAGGGATTCAAGGATCAGTCTGACCAGATACGGGCCATCTTTGAGCAGGAAAAACAGCAGATAAAGCATGATGCCGAAGCTGACGGTAAAGCCGAAGGTCCCTTTCCCAATCAAGAATGCGCTACCGGCCAGGTACTGGCCTCCTTTCAGCGCTACGTCTGAAAGCTGGCGCTGAATCTGTTCCGCGCTATCGAGATTATGCTCAGAAAGGAAGCTCCTGGCCCATTCCGGCAGATGAGCAAACAGGCTGGCTACCACGGTCGGGAACTGGGTGTCATTATGCTGCAGTTTGGTGTAAACCACGTTGAGCTCGAAGGCCAGCGACGAAAGAATGATCGCCAGCGGGGTAAAGACAATCAGGCAGATAATGACGATGGTCAGCAGCGCCGCCAGGCCGTTGCGCTCGCCGAGCCGATCGCGCAGTTTGTTTTTCACCGGGTGGAAGATCACCGCCAGAATGGCCGCCCATAAAATGGCTGAATAATAGGGGGAGAGAACGTCGAAAAAAGCCAGGGTGACGATCAGCACGATCAGGATGAAAAATCCTTTCGTAAGTCCATTAACTCTCATGTAAATCCTTCAGAAAAATGACGTGTACAGTCAAATAATAGAAGTTTCTCGGCAATTTACAATCATAGCTGCTGCGGCGATGTGTAGAAGAGCTGTATTGATGGGAGATATCATTTCTGCTCATACTTTAAACACACCGGCAGAATGGATTCGCGCTATTTTTGTTCTCGCTTTCTCTGTCCGGCTCGCCAGGACGAGTAATCAGCCGCTGAGACTGCCAGGTATTATTTGGCTCTTTTATATTAAATTCTCTTTCCATTATTATCACGATATTAATACCCACTATTATTATTCCCTTACAGCGGGTATGCATGAAAATATTTAAACTTCTATTGATTGTGCAGAGTGTTTTCAGTTCCAGGAATAATTGTTATCCCTAGAGTGCATTGATTTATATCAATTAAATGGTTTTATTTATATATGAATGCAAAGTTTATTCATACGTCTGCTATGAATTTAGTCATTAAGCAGAATGAATAATTAGTATTTTTTACAGAGAGTTGAATTTCTTAATTGAAACCCTGGTTAAAAGCGGGAGGCTTACTGGTTGACCTGTTACAATACTTTGTTCTACTATGGTTTTATTCAGGCTATTCATTATTTTACTCTAAGGTCCCTCAAAGGAAGAGATTGCTATGGCCGCTACGACTCAGAATACAAGCCGGGTTAACGTATTAATTTACCCTTAAGACTGTATATCGGTGGCGTACAGAGGAGTGTCGATCTACGACTAAAACTTCTAACCACCAGCGATTGTCAGTCGTAATACAGCAGCCGTTTATTCTCTGAAGGAGAAAAAATCATTATCAATAAAAATTATTTCAATATCGGGCTGTTTTAATTTAGCCCGGACATAATCTTCAACGTGCAAAATATGCTGGCAGGGACGGTTCGGAATAAAAGTTGATGCTGAATGTTGCCTGTATTAAAGACTTTAATCAGGAAATAGCTGCTCGAAGAGATCGTAACATCGCGCCATGCTGGCGACGCCGCTCTAATTGCTGGCTTCTTAATAACGCTACTTTTCAGGAAATAACCTGGAAATATTTTTAAAAGTCCCAGGGTGGTCAGAAACGTTAGCTGACGAAATGCGCGAACCTGGCAAAAACACACAATCAGCCTGTCAGGCCTGATGCGCTTTGGTAAGTCAGCAGCGATGGGCGGTAGCGTGCCCGCAAACGATAAAGAGAGACTCCTGTGAAAACCCCGCCATGCCGCAACGCCAACTTAATTCCTGCTGTACCGTGCTGCAGAAGGAGTGCGCCAGACCCGGGCGAGCGGGCAAATCCTGCCCGGGCACTGTCAGCCGGCGCAGACGGGCCCGGTTCCGGCCTGCAATAAAGAGGAGCAGCCTGCGATGACGTTTGAGAAAGAGGTGAACGAATGGGTGATATCCCGGCACAGCAGTTCAGCCACAACCATCCTCTGTTAACGGTGCGCGGCTGCCGCGCCCTCCTGGACGTGCTGGCCTTTGAAGGCGATGAGGCCCTGAGCGAACCGTTCAGCTACCAGATTGAATTCACCAGCGCCGACAAAACCCTCACGCCGCAGCAGATGCTGATGCAGGATGCCGCCTTCACCCTGCAGGCCCCGGTTGACCAGGGCTTCGGGGTAAAAATCCGGCAGCCGGTACGCACGATTCAGGGCGTGGTGACGGCGTTTGAGCGCCTTTCCGCCTCCCGGGACGAAACGCATTATTCCCTGACTCTGCAGCCGCGTCTGGCGCTGCTCTCCCGGAGCCACCAGAACCGGATTTACCAGGATATGTCGGTGCCGGATATCGTGGAGCATATCCTGCGCACCCGCCACGGCATGCGCGGGGAGGACTTTATCTTCACGCTGGCGCAGGCGTACCCGCGGCGCGAGCAGGTGATGCAGTACGGCGAGGACGACCTGCGCTTTATCACCCGCCTGCTGAGTGAGGTGGGTATCTGGTTCCGCTTCACCGCCGACACCCGGCTGAACATTGACGTGGTGGAGTTTTACGACGACCAGCGGCACGACGGGCAGGGGCTGATTCTGCCGTCGGTGCCGCCCTCCGGCCAGCACGACAGCGGTACCGAGTCGGTGTGGGCGCTGAAAAGCCGGCATCGCGTGGTGCCGCAGTCGGTGTTCACCCGGGACTATAACTACCGCAACGCGCCGGCGGAGATGAGCCTCAGCATCGATGTCAGCCGGGGCGACAGCACCACTTACGGCGAGGCGTACCACTGGGGGGATAACTACCTGACGCCGGGCGACAGCCATCCGCGCGACCCGGCGCCGGAGAGCGGGGCGTTTTATGCCCGCCTGCGTCACGAGCGCTACCTGAACGACCAGACCCGGCTGAGCGCAAAGAGCAGCTGCGCAACGCTCGCCCCCGGTCAGGAACTGAAGGTGAGCGGCGGCGAAGAGGTCACCGGCACCTTCCGTGAGGGGGTGGTGATAACCCACATCCACAGCCGCGCCCGGCGCGACCGCAGTTTTGAGGTGGCCTTCCACGCCATCCCGTATTCGGAAGATTACGGCTTCCGCCCGGCCAGTATCGCCAGGCCGGTGATGGCCGGGACGCTGCCGGCGCGGGTCACCAGCACGAAAAGCAGTGATATCTACGGCCATATCGACCGCGACGGACGTTACAGGGTCAGCCTGCTGTTCGACCGCGACCACTGGCAGCCGGGAGAAGAGAGCCTGTGGGTACGCCAGGCGCGCCCGTATGCCGGTGACACGTACGGCCTGCATCTGCCGCTGCTGGCGGGCACCGAGGTGGCCATCGCCTTTGAACAGGGTGACCCGGACCGGCCATATATAGCCGGTGTCCTGCACGACTCGGCGCACCCGGACCCTGTCACCATCCGGAACTATAAACGTAACGTGCTGCGCACGCCGGCGAACAACAAAATCCGCCTCGACGACGCGCGGGGAAAAGAGCACATCAAGGTCAGCACGGAGTACGGCGGCAAGAGCCAGCTGAACCTGGGGCATCTGGTGGACGGCGGAAAACAGCCGCGCGGGGAGGGATTCGAGCTGCGTACCGACAGCTACGGAGCGATACGGGCCGGGAAAGGGATATTCATCACCGCTGATGCGCAGATGAAAGCGCAGGGGCAGCAGCTGGCGATGGAGCCTGCGTTGTCGCGGCTTTCAGCGGCGCTGGTGGAAATGCAGTCGCTGGCTGCCGGTGCACAACAGGCACAGGCGCTGGCTGCAGATGTGGGGCGTCAACAGAAGTTGCTGCAACAGAAAATAGAACAGATTCAGAAGGAAATATTGCTGGCGACGGCCTCTCAAGGCGTGGCGCTGGCAAGTGGTGACGATATGTTGCTGTCAGCGCAGGAGAATCTGACGCTGATCGCCGGTAAACAACTGGATCTGGGTGCGCAAAAGGACTTCACACTGGCAGCAGGAAAACAAATTAGCCTCTGGAGCCAGAGGGGGGCTAAATGGTTCGCATCGCAGGGGGATATTGATATTCAGGCGCAGAGCGGAAATATTACCACCTGGTCAACGCAGGACACGTATATTTCGAGTGGTAAGAGACTGGTAATAACGGCACAGGATGAGCTGACGCTGATATGCGGGGGCGGATATATCAAAATCAAAGGAGGGAATGTTGAAATTGGCGGTCCTGGAAAGTTGCTGATAAAAAACACCGGTATTAAGAAAGCAGGTTCGGGTAGTATGCAGGCAGTAATGAAGTCGTTTGAGTCGGGAAGTTTTGATGAGAAGTTTATTATTACTCATCCGGTTTCTGGAAAGGCTCTGGCAAATCAGAAATATGAGATTCACTTGCCGGACGGAAACGTAATGTCTGGCATGACGAATGCGATGGGACATTCTTCGCTTATAAATTCACAGACAATTGATATGCTGAAAATTATCCTGAAAAAATAACAGGAAGAAGAATGTACCACATAAATTAACTATGTGGTTTCTCCAGCCGCTGTTAAGTGGTGTTCCGGGAATAGAGCGCGTAAGGATGACTATTTATTACGCCCAGGAGGCTCTATTCGGTAAGTTCAATTATATAGTGAAGCAGGGGGGGGGCTTGATTATAAAAACACACGGGCTGATTGTATAGCGAGGACCGTTATTAAATTGTCCAATTACACATTATGAATTTTTTTAGATAACGAAGCAGATATGTCAGTCATAATTCTGGTTATGCTTGTCCCCTTATTCGCTTGCAACCTCGAAATAAATAGATGGAATGAAGACTCTTTTGAATAAATAACTGGGGTAAGAATATGATAAATAAATTAATCGTATTATTTTTGGAACTAGTGTTGTTAAGCTGTTCTCTTTTTTCATTAAGCGGTTGCGTTACTGAAGGGGCCGCATTCGGTCTGGGGGCAGGGAGCCTGCATGAAACGGTAATGACAGAAAAAGACAAAAATGCACCGTCACCGGTATATGGTCTGCCGCAGGTGATCTACCGGATAGATAATAATCGTTATTTTACATTGGAGAATTATACCCGCTGCGAGAATGGGCAAACGTTTTATAATAACAAAGAAAAAGATATTCATGTCAAAGTATTGGACGGTTCAGGATACCTGTTTAAAGGCCGTTTATTCTGGTTGTCCATACGTGATGATTATCTGGCATTTCCAGCAACAATAGATACAAATCATGCAGCTTGTATGGGAGCAGATAAAGGTTGTATGAATGCCGTCATTGTCACAACTGATGGTGGAAAAACACTCTACGGCGTTGAATATGGCAGCCATACTCAGGATCCAACAGGTGATACAAAAGATTATGATATGTTAGTCATGGATGAGGGATTTTATTTGATTGTATATCATTCTTCTAAACGATCGCCAACGAATGCTTATGCCCTAAAATGGACATTTTACCCAAATGCAGAGTCTGCCAAAAAAATAGGCTATCCCGGAGTGACTGGACCAGTTTATCAACCAGAACTTTCTATAGATGTATCTCAAATTCTTCAGGAAAAAATGCAATGCGACCGACGATTAGAACCCGTAAAATTTTCAGGGATAGTCTCTCATGAATAATAAATCCTCACCAACCAGAAAAGTAGAGGTGCATACAACCGATAATGGCACGCCATTTTCCTACTCAATGACTTCCCATAAAAATATAAAAGTGAAAGCGGAAGTTCAACCGCCATTGCAGTTGCCTGGATTAATTATATTCGTACATGGAGTTAATTCAGAAGGCGAATGGTATAAAGAGGCTGAAGTATCATTATGTAATGGTTTGAATAATCGACTTGGGTTATCTGACAAAGATACTGTACATCAATTGCAAGCTAACGAATACGCAGATGCTCACTGGAACAAAGATGGCACCAAATGGATTGTTCCTGCCAGGAAAATTATCAAAGAAAACCGCTCCCCAGTTATCCGCTTCTACTGGGGTTATCGTGCTGCTAATAACGAAACCGATAGATACGCCATTCCGTTAAAAAACAAGAAAGGTGATAATTACTATGATCTTTCTCCCGAAGAGCGCAAAACGAAAGGCCCATGGTTCTGGGGCGGCGGGCCGTTCCAGAACGGCTGTAATCAATTGGTCAGCCTGTGGAGTGAGAAGGGATTTGACAACTGGCCGAATGTGCTGGGTATGCCGATCCCCTTCAGCACTCAATTGATTAATGGTGAGCGTGATCGCCTGCTGACCGCGGCGCCGCCGCGCCACTATTATGCGCACGCCGCCGGGCGTCTGGCGGACCTGATAAAAACCATCCGCAGTAAATATCCTGAAGACACAGTTACGGTGCTGTCACACAGCCAGGGGACAATGGTTGCGCTGGCGGCAGCAGCCATTGAGGCACCGGATGCGCTGTTCGTCATGAATTCACCTTATGCGCTGGAAAACGAACTCACCACCTATATTTCCTATCCGGTGAAAGAGATCATCAGTAGGGAAGCCCGGGAGGCTACGTTTGCCGATATCGTTAGAAAGGTTGCGGAAAACAAAACCCGCCTTGCGCAGCAGGGCTACGATCGCCTGTTGGCAGGCGTCAGCAGCGATGGCGAAAGCTGGACGCCGGAAGGGAAAACCCACGCTGGACTGCCGGAGCGCGATAACCACGGTACCACGTGGATTTACTGTAATCCGCATGACCGGGTGATGGGCTCGGCTCCGCTGCGAAGTATTGGCTGGCAGGGGTTACCTAATACAAAAGAAAGTGATTATAGTGAATCCCATTCTTTATTTAAGCTGGCAGGCGACACACTTTATGTCCGTATGCTGGGGCGTAATACACCGTGTGGAAATGCACCGGATACACAAACCCATTTCAGTAATCTTGGGGATGGTAAGCCATTCTGGGACAGTACGACCACGGTGCTTCAGAAGATGACCTGGCTGGAACCAGACAAAGGACAAATGCTGACGGTTAATGCGCCGCAGGTACCAGAACCACTGACTTCTGAGGAACTGAAAAATTTTGACCAGGATTATGCCAGCACTGAAAAGCAAACTGGCTCAATAGGATACGGCTACGGACAGATTAACCCGACGACGAAAAGACCCGTTGACATAGACTACCGTTATTACATTTCACTATACGGTTATTTTGACCAGAAGATGGTGCCTAAAACACCTTCCTCCTGGTATCAACCTGGGCCGGGATCGAAAGAGGATCGGGTGAAATATGAAAAACAGTCGAGAACTGAAATGCTGGAAGATATAAGGACCTATGTTCAGCGCCCGACCGATCACAGTACCCTGCCAATGAATGAACATTTTATGAGTCGAGTTGTGGCCTATGATCTACCGCTAGGGTATTGCTGGCATTCATGGGATCGGGCAAGCCTGGCAGAATTGCGCAGGCAGGCGGACTGGTTGGAAAGTGATGATTATTATTTCACAGGCGAACTGAATAAGCCGGATATTCCCCCGGCAATCCGGCAGGATGTGGCAGAAGATGCGGTGAAGAGAAAGGCCGAAGAAATAGCCCGATGTATCGGGAAGAAATGAAAAATTATCATCGCTGAAAGTAGTTACTGTATTTACCAGCAATGGAATTAATCACATACATATTCTATGACTTAAAGTTTATTAGCTGAACGTCGTTGTGTGAGACATTTTATTGCCTGATATGTCAATCGATAACTTTAATTATGAAGGTTTTTACGGTTGGTAATTATTGCATTAATGTTTCATGGGTTTTTTGGTATGAACGCAGGGCTCATGAGTGAAAATAAATATTAGGAACAGTTAGTAATAGGTGGTAAATATGGCTAGACGTGTTGTTGTTATCAATGATGTCACTTCTCATGGCGGAAGAGTTATTTCAGCATCGTCCACTTTTAATATTGAAGGAAAAAACGCGATGTTGCTGAATGACCAGGTGTATTGCCCGGAGCACGGCGCTAACCCGATAGTGGAATGTGATATGAGTTATGAGGAAAACGGCAGGGGAATCGTGGTGCATGGCTGTAAGAGTGCCTGTGGTTCTGTGGTCTACGCTAGTTTGCCGGATGTGGAGATAGGTTGATGGGCTGGTCATTACCAGAGGTTCCCGCGAGGCCTGATGCACAACCCTGGTCACCCTGGATATGCCTGTCAATTACTTTCGCCGGTGTATTTATCGCGTTAGTGCGGGTGGTACTGTATTCACCCTCCGGTGATTTACCAACGCTTGCAAGCGGTTACTGGCTACCACTGACCGGATATACTTTGGTGGGTGTTACTGTTGCCGTAACCTTTTATTTGTTATGGTGGGAAATACAGACTTTCCGCGTCCGTAACTGGAATAACTGGCGACGAAATATGCATCTGGCATGGCGGCATCAAGCACACCTGCATTTATGCGTGACCAGATGTGTGGTATTAACCGCAGACCCACAATTGCTTTCTCGACTGGCGGGTGTTATGCCTGAAAACAGTGACGAAACTCCTTTATTAACATTGCTTCCTGAGGAAAATTTAATTCCTGGTATTTCACGCTTTGAACAACTTTGTCGTTTGTTAATAAACCAGATTAAAACAATACTTTTCCAGTCCTGTCCTTCAGGTCCGTTAACGGTGGTAATACAGACATCTGCTCCTGATAAAGAACAGGAGCTCCAGTATTTTTCCCTTCTCTGGGAAGATGAAGAATTACCATGGATGCCAGATATTCATGCCTTACCCAGTTCGTCAATTTTTAATAACTGGAATAAATTCCTGTCTACTGCTCGTTATCCACTACTGGTGCTGGCGCTGCATTACCGCCAGCCAGAAGAAAACTTACCGGAATTTGCCTGTGCGTTGCTGCTGTTGCCCGATGCGATGCTGAAATCGTCAGAACAGCGCGATGCGGTGCGAGTATTTCGCGCCATGCCGCTGAATACTGATGCATTGCCCCGTGAATTGACGGAATTACGTGATATGGCGCAGCAGCCTCCCGGGGTAAAACATCTGGTCTGGCACAGTGGGTTATCTGCGCCGTCCGCGCAGGCGCTGGGGCGGGTGGTTAATGAGTTACCTTTGCCCCTGCAGACTGATATCGCCGCCGGTGGTATTGTCGATTTTGCGAAAATCAGCGCTAACTACGGGCCTCTGGCCGGATGGCTGATGGTGGCTGCGGCAGCAGAGATGGTCAGTTACGGTCCGGGGAGCCACTGGCTGCTACAGGCGGATGGCAAACAGGCCAGTGCGATGGTTGTCGGCAACAGTCTGCCGGTTACCCATGATGAAGATGTAAGATTGGCTCCGTTACCTTATCCGGCTGGGTCGCTCAGCCTTGCGGTATTGCTCAATATTGCGGTTTTTGGAGCAACTGCCCGTTTTTTCCCGGACTGGCTGTTTTCCTGGTACGGCGTGTTCAGCGTGCTGCTGTCGCTGGCCGTGTCTCTGCCCGGCGCTGTTTTCCTGCTGCGCCGTGCCCTCACTGCTCTGCAACGCCCCCATTTTATTCAGGCAGCCGGACTTGCCCGCAAGGAATAATCCAATATGAAAAGGTTTTTATACATCCCGGGAGCGGGTCTCTGTGTCCTGGTTGTTTTGTTGGCTCTGTTGTTTATTCTGGCCCAGACAACTCATCTTTTTTTTGAATGGACGGGTGAACGCGTATTCTGGATTTCGCTGCTGGGTACGGTTTTTCTGACCAGTTCGTTAAGCGTGCTTATTTTTTTCCTTATCCCTTTCCAGAAAAACGACATCCCGTTGACGCCGCATGACCCTCGCCTGACAGGCGAGGTGGCCGGGGCAGAGGAACGAAATGTACCTCTTTCTTCACTAAGACAATATCTCCGCCGCCGCTATACCCGTTTCTGGCGCCACAAAGTCCGCCTGCTGCTGGT
>NZ_JBEAIU010000028.1:0-149819 GCF_040065135.1 Klebsiella sp. CN_Kp066
TCGGTTCGTAGCCGAGTACTCTATCCAGCTGAGCTACGGATGCATCGGGAAACTTACTTTACTGCAGATTTTGATACTGCTGCTAAAGCTGTATCAAGTAAGATGGTGCATCCGGGAGGATGACTTGCCTTGCGGCTCGCCCTTCGGGCCGTTGCTAAAGCAACGTTATCCCCCCTGGTGCTTGCGGCTAATACCGCCACCTCATCCACACCTTCATTGCTGAGGGTATGGAGAATATGGTGCATCCGGGAGGATTCGAACCTCCGACCGCTCGGTTCGTAGCCGAGTACTCTATCCAGCTGAGCTACGGATGCAAAATGGCGGTGAGGCGGGGATTCGAACCCCGGATGCAGCTTTTGACCGCATACTCCCTTAGCAGGGGAGCGCCTTCAGCCTCTCGGCCACCTCACCACACGCCTCTTACGAGTGCTTCGAAGAACTTGTTTCTGCTCTTCGTCGCTGCGATGGCGCACATATTACTTTCTGGTACTTATAAGTCAAACCTTTTTTCGAGACCTTTTTTTCGTTTGCACACTTCCCGCGCAATTAGCCTGTGAAAACGTCAAAAAGAGTATTTTATCAACAAGAAATTGCTGATTTTGCTGCTGCTAACGCAAAAGATAACGGGAGCGGAAGCCGCGTAAACGACAAAAAAGAGAGGCTGTCGGAGAAGAAAAGTGGAAAAAACGAACCTGGGAGGGATGCGCCTCACCAAACAGCGAGGCGCGAAAACCTTAGTAACTGGACTGCTGGGATTTTTCAGCCTGGATACGCTGGTAGATCTCTTCACGATGCACAGAGACTTCTTTAGGGGCATTTACGCCAATACGAACCTGGTTACCCTTCACCCCTAAAACTGTCACAGTGACCTCATCTCCAATCATGAGGGTCTCACCAACTCGACGAGTCAGAATCAGCATTCTTTGCTCCTTGAAAGATTAAAAGAGTCGGGTCTCTCGTATCCCGGCATTATCCATCATATAACGCCAAAAAGTAAGCGATGACAAACACCCTACGGTGTAAGCAGTCACGGCATCACATTCTGTTAAACCTAAGTTTAGCCGATATACACAACTTCAACCCGACTTTATCGTTATCAGTGCTTCTCGCGCAAGATGCTGTAGTCCGAGAACCACAGCATCTATGCGATTATAGTTATTACAGTTTTGCGCTTACCCAGCCTTTCACACTGGCCAACGCAGCAGGGAGAGCAGACGCATCGGTACCGCCGGCCTGCGCCATATCCGGACGACCGCCCCCTTTACCGCCCACCTGCTGGGCGACCATACCAACCAGTTCCCCTGCTTTCACGCGGTCTGTCACATCCTTAGACACACCCGCAATCAGAGAAACCTTACCTTCTGCGACCGTAGCTAACACAACAACCGTTGAACCCAGCTGATTTTTCAGATCGTCAACCATAGTACGCAGCATTTTCGGCTCAACGCCGGCCAGCTCGCTGACCAGCAGCTTAACGCCGTTAATCTCTTCGGCTTTGCTGGAGAGGTTTGCGCTCTCCTGCGCGGCAGCCTGCTCTTTCAGCTGCTGCAGCTCTTTTTCCAGCTGACGGCTACGCTCCAGCGCGGCGCGTACCTTCTCGCCGAGGCTGTGGGTATCCCCTTTCAGCAGCTGCGCAATATCGCCCAGCAGATCGCTTTGCGCATGCAGCAGCGCCATCGCGCCTTCGCCGGTGACCGCTTCGATACGGCGCACGCCTGCGGCGGTGCCAGACTCAGAAGTGATGCGGAACAGGCCGATATCACCGGTACGCGAGGCGTGAGTTCCGCCGCACAGCTCGGTGGAAAAATCGCCCATTCGCAGCACGCGAACGCGATCGTCATACTTCTCGCCAAACAGCGCCATTGCGCCTGATTCACGAGCAGCGTCAATATCCATGATATTGGTTTCGATTGGCAGGTTGCGACGGATTTGCGCGTTCACCAGATCTTCAACCGCGCGGATCTCTTCCGGCTTCATCGCCTCAAAATGCGAGAAGTCGAAGCGCAGCGCTTTGTCGTTGACCAGGGAGCCTTTCTGCGCAACGTGCGTACCGAGAACCTGACGCAGCGCCGCGTGCATCAGGTGCGTCGCGGAGTGGTTCAGACGGATACGCTGGCGGCGAGCCTGATCCACATCTGCCTGTACGGCGTCGCCGACCTTCAGCGAACCGCCATTCAGTTTACCAATATGACCAATTGCCTGACCGTATTTCTGTGTATCGCTGACCAGGAAGGAGAAACCGGCGCCCTTCAGCTCGCCTTTATCCCCCACCTGGCCGCCGGATTCAGCGTAGAACGGCGTCTGGTCGAGGATCACTACGGCTTCCTGACCGGCGTTCACCGCATTTACCGCTTTACCATCGATAAACAGGGCAGTCACTTTGCCGTTCAGTTCCAGGCTGTCATAGCCTTTAAACTCAGAGGCGCCGTCAACGCGGATCATCGCGTTGTAGTCCGCGCCAAAACCGCTGGATTCGCGCGCGCGACGGCGCTGCTCTTCCATTGCGGCTTCAAAGCCGGCTTCGTCAACCTTGATGTTGCGTTCGCGGCAAACGTCGGCGGTCAGGTCAACCGGGAAACCGTAAGTATCGTACAGGCGGAAAGCGGTTTCGCCGTCCAGCGTGTCGCCCTGTAGTTTAGCCAGCTCTTCATCCAGCAGCGCCAATCCGCGCTCGAGAGTACGGGCAAACTGCTCTTCTTCGGTTTTCAGCACCTGCTCAACCTGAGCCTGCTGCTGTTTCAGCTCTTCGCCGGCGGAGCCCATCACGTCAATCAGCGGGGCGACCAGTTTCCAGAAGAAGGTCTCCTTCGCACCCAGCATGTTGCCATGACGGATTGCGCGACGAATGATGCGGCGCAGCACGTAGCCGCGGTTTTCATTCGACGGGATAACGCCATCAGCAATCAGGAAAGCGCAGGAACGAATGTGGTCAGCGATAACGCGCAGGGACTTGTTAGAGAGATCGGTCGCGCCGGTGACGTCAGCCACGCTCTTAATCAGATCGCGGAACAGATCGATATCGTAGTTGGAGTTAACGTGCTGCAGTACGGCGGCAATACGTTCGAGGCCCATACCGGTATCCACGGACGGCTTAGGCAGCGGCTCCATTGTCCCGTCAGCCTGACGGTTGAACTGCATAAAGACGATATTCCAGATCTCAATATAGCGATCGCCGTCTTCTTCCGGCGTTCCCGGAGGGCCGCCCCAGATATGGTCGCCATGGTCGAAGAAGATTTCGGTGCATGGACCGCACGGCCCGGTGTCGCCCATCTGCCAGAAGTTATCGGAAGCAAAAGGCGCGCCTTTATTGTCGCCGATGCGAATAATACGCTCGCGCGGTACGCCAACTTCATTTGCCCAGATGTCGAACGCCTCGTCATCGGTTTCGTAGACGGTCACCCACAGTTTTTCTTTCGGCAGGGCGAACCAGTTCTCACCGGTCAGCAGTTCCCATGCGTATTTGATAGCGTCCTGTTTGAAGTAGTCGCCGAAGCTGAAGTTACCCAGCATTTCAAAGAAGGTGTGGTGACGCGCGGTGTAACCGACGTTTTCCAGATCGTTGTGCTTACCACCCGCACGAACGCAACGCTGCGCGGTGGTTGCGCGCGAATAATTACGTTTGTCGAGACCAAGGAAAACATCCTTGAACTGGTTCATCCCGGCGTTGGTAAACAGCAGGGTCGGGTCGTTATGCGGCACCAGGGAGCTGCTCGCAACTACCTGATGTCCTTTACTATGGAAAAAGTCGAGAAACGCCTGACGGATCTCAGCGGTGCTCTTGCTCATAATTATCCTGAAATCAAGCTAACGAAATGTCGCTGGCAGCCACTACCCAGTATCGACCGGCAGGCTACTCACGAAAATAAAGTGGGAATAAGATAAGTTTTCTTTACGGGGAAGTAAAATCCCGGATGGGTCAATCTGCAAAATTTCGCCAGATTTCCTGGATATCTTCCATCAGATAGCCGCGGTAGAGCAAAAAGCGCTGAATTTTGACTTTTTCTGCAAATACGGTGGGCAAGGGTTCGCCATATTTTCTCTGCGCCTGCTCTTTAGCAAGCTGTGCCCAGTCGATTTCGCAGTCACGCATGGCTGACTCTATCGTCTCGCGGGAAATCCCCTTCTGCTTTAGCTCCTGGCGGACGCGCGCCGGGCCGTATCCCTTGCGGCTGCGGCTGGCAATAAACTGGCTGACAAAGCGATCGTCGTCCAGATAGCGGTTCTCAATACACCATTCGACAACGTTATCGACCTCTTCCGGCGTTACGTTTAGCGCTTCAGGGCCGTTCTTGCTCATCACCGGCGCAGCCAGTTTGCGCCTGAGCTCCTGTTCGCTATGGTCGCGCATTGCCAGAATGCGAATCGCGCGATCCAGCAGACGGGCATAGTCAGAGCGGCGGGATGAAGTTTCAGTCACGGGCAACCTCGCTAATCAAAAAAGCAAAAGGGCCGCATAAGCGGCCCCTTGTTAGTCTGTTCAGACGATATCAGAAATCTTGTTCGGTTTCTGCTTCGCTGTTGCCATCAACCGCGAAGTCCGGCGTGGAGTCCTGATTGCTCAGCAGCAGTTCACGAACTTTCTTCTCGATCTCTTTTGCTGCAGCCGGGTTCTCTTTCAGCCAGGAGATCGCGTTCGCTTTACCCTGACCAATTTTATCGCCGTTGTAGCTGTACCAGGCGCCCGCTTTCTCAATCAGCTTCTCTTTCACGCCGAGATCGACCAGCTCACCGAAGAAGTTGATACCTTCGCCGTAGAGAATCTGGAATTCGGCCTGTTTAAACGGCGCGGCAATTTTGTTTTTCACCACTTTAACGCGGGTTTCGCTGCCGACAACGTTGTCACCCTCTTTCACCGCACCGATACGGCGGATATCCAGACGCACGGAGGCGTAGAATTTCAGCGCGTTACCACCGGTAGTGGTTTCCGGGTTACCGAACATGACGCCAATTTTCATACGAATCTGGTTGATAAAGATCAGCAGCGTGTTGGACTGCTTCAGGTTACCCGCCAGTTTACGCATCGCCTGGCTCATCATACGCGCCGCGAGGCCCATGTGAGAGTCGCCGATTTCACCTTCGATTTCCGCTTTCGGCGTCAGCGCCGCAACGGAGTCGACGACGATAACGTCTACCGCACCGGAACGCGCCAGCGCGTCACAGATTTCCAGAGCCTGCTCGCCGGTGTCCGGCTGGGAGCACAGCAGGTTGTCGATATCGACGCCCAGCTTGCGAGCATAAACCGGATCCAGCGCGTGTTCCGCATCGATAAACGCACAGGTTTTACCTTCACGCTGCGCGGCGGCGATAACCTGCAGCGTCAGCGTGGTTTTACCGGAAGATTCAGGCCCGTAAATCTCGACGATACGGCCCATCGGCAGGCCGCCTGCGCCCAGGGCGATATCCAGGGAAAGCGAGCCGGTGGAGATTGTTTCCACATCCATGGAGCGGTCTTCACCCAGGCGCATGATGGAGCCTTTACCGAATTGTTTTTCGATCTGGCCCAGTGCTGCCGCCAACGCTTTCTGTTTGTTTTCGTCGATAGCCATTATTACTCCTCTCATGCCGGGTGTAACCGGGTAGTCAATTCTGTTCTGTTGAAGCAATTATACTGTATAGTCATACAGTATCAAGTATTTTGTAGAAATTGTTGCCAGAGGAGATTTAGCGCATAGGCCGTGGCCTGGCGGCGCACCGCCTCCCGGTCTCCGGCAAAGCATTCGCGCTGGGTTACGCCCTGTCCGCTGGCGCTCGCCACGCCAAACCAGACGGTGCCCACCGGCTTTTCCGCGCTGCCGCCATCCGGCCCGGCAATGCCGCTGACCGAAATCGCGTAGTCCGCGCGAGCCGCGCGCAGGGCGCCAATCGCCATCTCCACGACCACCGGTTCGCTCACCGCGCCATGGTCAAGCAGCGTCGCTTCGCTGACGCCAATCATCTGCGACTTGGCTTCATTACTGTAAGTCACAAAACCGCGCTCAAACCACGCCGAGCTGCCGGCAATATCGGTCAGGGTTTTGGCGACCCAGCCGCCGGTGCAGGACTCCGCCGTGGTCACCGTCGCGCCGCGCGCTTTCAGCGCCTGCCCCACCTGCTCGCTCAGCTGCATTAATTCCGAATCTGTCATTCGTCGCCCCACGTAAGCTCTATAAACAGGCCATCAAAGATAGCACTTCCAGCGAAGATATGGGGACGGGGTGGCGAATTTACGAGGAGGCTTGCGAAAATCATCGCCCACGCTCTCGCAGCACTTTCGGATAGCAGCCTGATGTCACCGGTGTCACAATTCACCGCACATTAAAGGAAGAGTTAAATTCGAGGTTATCTGGAATGGCCAAAGCCCCCTTTACCGCAGAGCAGAGCCTGCAAAAAATCCGTCAGGTGCGCCTTTGCCTGTTCTTATGCGGCTTATTTTCACTGTTCACCGCGCTTCTGCATATTTTCACCCGCTCCTTCAATCCCCTGTGTGAAGGCGTGCAGCTCTTATTGGGCGTCGGCTGCGTGATCTATGGATTTACTTTAAGCAAAAGAATCAAGCAGATACTTACCGGGCAGCCCGGATAAAAACCGGCCCCCTGCGGGCCGGCAGAAACTATTGCATACTGGCCGCAATCAGCTCGACGTTGTGACGCAGCATTTTCACATAACTGTCAGCCACGCCGCCGGGTTTAGAGAGCGCTTCAGGATAGAGTTCACCGCCCGGCTGCGCGCCCGTTGCGCTGGCGATCTGCTTGACCAGCCTTGGGTCGAGCTGGTTTTCCATAAACCAGGTATGCACGCCGTCGGCTTTAATTTGTTGAATTAAAGCCGCTACCTGCGCCGCGCTGGCTTCACTCTCCGACGATAATCCCTGCGGCGCGAGGAAGGTCACACCATAGGCGCGGCCAAAATAGCCGAAAGCGTCATGGCTGGTGAGCACTTTGCGTTTCTCCAGCGCAATGGCGCTGAACTGGCTTTTTGCCCAGCGATCGATATCGTTGAGCTGGCTGATATAGCGCTGACCGGAAATCTCCAGCGCAGCCTTATCATCCGGGTCCGCTTTTACCAGGCCGTTAAGGATATTCTGCGCATACAGGGCGCCGTTGGCGGCGCTGTTCCACGCAT
Source organism: Klebsiella sp. CN_Kp066 (assembly GCF_040065135.1). Classification (NCBI taxonomy): domain Bacteria; kingdom Pseudomonadati; phylum Pseudomonadota; class Gammaproteobacteria; order Enterobacterales; family Enterobacteriaceae; genus Klebsiella; species Klebsiella sp. CN_Kp066. The sequence goes on from NZ_JBEAIU010000028.1 coordinate 7,102, forward strand.
GCGGATCGGTTACCGTTGCGCCATCTTCTTCAAGCGTGTGAGTTTTGACTCCGCGGGAAGCTACCACCAGCTCACCTTTGAAACCGGATGCCTTAATTAAGCGGTCCAGCCAGCCTTCCAGCCCCAGACCGTTGACCACCACGACATCCGCTTTACTCAGCAGCGCGCTATCTTTCGGCGAAGGCTCAAAGGTATGCGGATCGCCATCCGGCCCCACCAGCGTGTTGACATGCACGTGTTCGCCGCCAATCTGCTGCACCATATCGCCTAAAACGGAAAAACTACTCACGACATTCAGCGTTTTCGCCATCACCCCGTGCGATGCGAGCCCCAGCGCCAGCGCCAGCCATATCCCGGTACGTTGCTTCATTTTCCTTACCCCATTAATTTACGCCAGCCGACAACCAGCCGGCTGCGCGTGCCAAAAAATACCGATACAAAAAAGATGCCGCTGGCGGTCAGCACGATCGCGGGTCCGGCAGGCAAATTCGCCGCCCACGACAGGCTCAGCCCCATCCACGCGCAAAAACTGCCGATCGACGCCGCCAGCAGCAGAATGCCCGGCAGCGTTCGCGCCCAGCAGCGCGCCGCGACGGCAGGCAGCATCATGACGCCTACCGCCATCAGCGTGCCGAGAACCTGAAACCCGGCCACCAGGTTGAGCACCAGCAGGGCGAGAAACAGGCCGTGGAGCAGCGCCGGCAATCTTCGCGAGTTCACCTGAAGCCAGACGCTATCGAAGGCTTCACTGACCAGGCCGCGATAAAACAACGCGATGCAAATCAGGGTCAGGCTGGCAACGGCGGAGACAAACAGCGCCGAATCGCGGTCTACCGCCAGAATCGAGCCAAACAGCAGATGCAGCAGGTCGACGTTAGAACCGCGCAGCGAGACCAGCGTAACGCCCAGCGCCAGGGAGCCGAGATAAAACCCGGCGAAGCTGGCATCCTCTTTTAAAGGCGTGCGTCGGCTGACCCATCCCGCCACCAGCGCCACCGCAATGCCGGCAATAAAACCACCGACGGTCATCGCCAGCAGCGACATCCCGTTAAGCAGGTAGCCCGCCGCCACGCCGGGCAAAATCGCATGCGAGAGCGCATCGCCCATCAGGCTCATGCGACGTAAAAGTAAGAAAACGCCGAGCATCGTAGTGCTCAGGGAGAGCGCCAGGCACACCACCAGCGCGCGGCGCATAAAGCCAAACTCGATAAAGGGTTGAATAAAGGTGTGCCAGATCATGCCAGCCTCGCGGAGTGAAAGGCGGGCAGTACATCAGGCGTACAGCCCCAGCGGGCGTGCTGCGACGTTAGCAGCAGCGTTTCCGGGAAATAGTCGGCGACCCGTTGGTTATCGTGCAGCACCGCCAGAATCGTCTGTCCCTGCTGGTGCATTTCGAGGATCAGCGCCATCAGCTCACGACAGGTAGCTTCGTCGATGCCGGTAAACGGTTCGTCAAGCATTACCAGCGGCGCGCGTTGCACCATGACCCTTGCGAAGAGCATGCGCTGAAACTGGCCGCCGGAGAGCGCCTCAATCGGCGTTTTCGCCATCGTTAACAGTCCCACCCGCTCTAAGGATGCGACGATACGCTGACGCCCCTCTCCCCTAAGCCCGCGCAACAGCGATACCCGGGGCCAGGCCCCCTGGCTGACCACATCCTGCACCGTCAACGGAAACTGCGACTCCAGGGCATGACGCTGCGCCAGCCAGCCGATAACGGGTCGTTCACCGCACCAGTTCAGACGGCCGCTAACCGGTGGAATAAAGCCGGCCAGCGTCTTGAGCAGCGTCGACTTCCCACAGCCATTAAGGCCGACAATCGCCGTCATACTCCCCGTTGCAATCGTGCCGCTAAGGGACGGTGTGATCGCCAGCCCTTCATAGCCAGCCACCAGGTGGTCGAGCTTAATCATGGCAGGGATACCGCCCACCAGGTTGCCAGCCACAGCGCGGCCAGCACTACGCAGGCCATCGTCAGCCGGGCGATGCCTGAAGTCATCAATAAGGAAGTCAATGTTTACGCCCCAATAAAACGTTATAACATAACAATATTAAAAGAAGCGTAGATTGTAAATTGGCGTCAACAAAAGGAAATGCTGCAAAATGTTACAGACTCCTCTCCAGACGGAGAGGAGCGCAGAAGGCGGGATTACTGCATCCGGGCCTGAGAAACCGCCAGGCCCAGCTGCCAGACGGCCATCGCGTAATGGGTGCTGTGGTTATAGCGGGTGATAGTGTAGAAGTTCGGCAGGCCGTACCAGTACTGATAGCCGGTACCGACATCCAGACGCAGCAGGCTCGCCTGCTGATGGTTACCCAGCGGCTGGGTCGGGGTTAATCCTGCCGCCGCCAGCTGCGAGACGCTGTATTTAGTTTTAAACCCATTGTTCAGGCCTGGCGCCTGGCCCAGCGCCTGTACCGCGACCAGATCGCCGCTCACCCAACCGTGCTGCTTGAAGTAATTCGCCACGCTGCCGATGGCATCGACCGGATCCCACAGATTGATATGCCCGTCGCCGTTAAAGTCCACGGCATACTGCTTATAAGAAGAGGGCATAAACTGACCATAGCCCATTGCCCCGGCGAAGGAGCCTTTCAGATCGAGCGGGTCATCCTGTTCGCTGCGCGCCATCAGCAGGAACGTTTCCAGCTCGCCGGAGAAGTATTCGGCGCGGCGCGGATAGTTAAACGACAGCGTCGCCAGCGCATCGAGGATACGGGTCTTACCCATCACTCTGCCCCAGCGGGTCTCAACGCCAATAATCCCGACGATAATTTCCGGCGGCACGCCGTAAACCTGGTACGCGCGGTTGAGCGCATCCTGATACTGGTTCCAGAACGCCACGCCGTTCTGCACGTTATCCGGGGTAATAAACTGTTTTTTATAGCGCAGCCAGGCGCCGTTTGGCCCTGACGGCGGCAGCCCGGTCGGCGCCTGGCGGTCCATCAGACGCAGAACATAGTCCAGACGTTTAGCCTGCGAGAGGATCTCATGCAGCTGCTGTCGGTCAAAGCCGTGCTTGCTCACCATCTTGTCGATGAACTGCTCCGCCGCCGGGTTATTCGCGAAATCACCGCTCATCTGCATCACGTTATGCTGCGGCTCAAGTAAAAAACCGCCCGTGCCGCCCGCCATTTCCTTTTCCGCGGGGGTTTGAGGTTTGCTGCTGCAGGCAGCGAGAAGAACGCAAAGAGGGAGTAAAGCCAGATAACGACGCTTCAACATGGGACATCCATTCAACAAATCGGCAAGGGATAATTATGGTAAAGCATGCGCCCGCTCACAAGGAAGCGGCGACGATGTAAATTCTTTTTTCTTGCCGTTTTTGCTTATGCCTCGCCGGATCTTTCTTTCACTTCAGCTATAAACTTTCAAAATAAAATATTTATCTTTCATTTTGCGATCAGTTTAACACTTTTAAACCTTTTAAAATGATTAAAATTAGCCGCCAGTTAGCAAGAAAAATAACACGCTGAAGGAGAGAACAATGATTGAAGTCGTTACCCACGGCGCCGAGTGGTTTATCGGCCTGTTTCAGAAGGGAGGCGAGGTATTCACCGGAATGGTCACCGGGATCCTGCCTTTGCTGATCAGCCTGCTGGTGATCATGAATGCGCTTATCAACTTTATCGGTCAGCAGCGGATCGAAAAGCTGGCGCAGCGCTGCGCCGGTAATCCGATCTCGCGCTACCTGCTGCTGCCCTGCATCGGCACCTTCGTTTTCTGTAACCCGATGACCCTGAGCCTTGGGCGCTTTATGCCCGAGAAATACAAACCGAGCTACTACGCGGCGGCCTCCTACAGCTGCCACTCAATGAACGGCCTGTTTCCGCATATCAACCCCGGCGAACTGTTCGTCTATCTGGGGATCGCCAACGGGCTGACCACCCTCGGCCTGCCGTTAGGGCCGCTGGCGGTGAGCTATTTGCTGGTGGGTCTGGTGACGAACTTCTTCCGCGGCTGGGTAACCGATCTGACCACGTCGATTTTTGAGAAAAAAATGGCCATCCAGCTTGAGCAGAAAGTCCACCTGTCAGGAGCGACATCATGACCCGTATTCGCATTGAAAAAGGCACCGGCGGCTGGGGCGGACCGCTCGAACTGGACGCCGTTGCCGGTAAAAAAATTGTCTATATCACCGCGGGCACCCGTCCGGCGATCGTCGATAAAATTGCCCGCCTCACCGGCTGGCAGGCGGTCGATGGTTTCAAAGAGGGTGAGCCGCCGGAAGCGGAAATCGGCGTGGCGATTATCGACTGCGGCGGCACCCTGCGCTGCGGTATCTACCCGAAGCGCCGCATCCCGACCATTAATATTCACGCGACCGGCAAATCGGGTCCGCTGGCGCAGTATATCGTCGAAGATATTTACGTTTCCGGCGTCAAAGAAGAGAACATTTTCGTCCTGGAAGATGGCCCCTCCCCGGCCCCGCAGGCCGCGCCAGCCCAGCCGGCGGTCCGCGACTATGACACCAGCAAGAAAATCACCGAGCAGAGCGACGGCCTGCTGGCCAAAGTCGGCATGGGGATGGGTTCCGTCGTGGCGGTGCTGTTCCAGGCCGGGCGCGACACCATCGATACGGTGTTGAAAACCATTCTGCCGTTTATGGCCTTCGTCGCGGCGCTGATCGGCATCATCATGGCCTCCGGCATCGGCGATTGGGTAGCCCATGGCCTGGCGCCGCTCGCCAGCCATCCGCTGGGCCTCGTCACCCTGGCGCTGATCTGCTCTTTCCCGCTGCTGTCGCCGTTTCTCGGCCCCGGCGCGGTCATCGCCCAGGTTATCGGCGTGCTGATTGGCGTGCAGATTGGCCTCGGCAATATACCGCCGCATCTCGCCCTGCCCGCGCTGTTCGCCATCAACGCCCAGGCCGCCTGCGACTTTATCCCGGTTGGCCTGTCGCTGGCGGAAGCTCGCCAGGATACGGTGCGCGTTGGCGTACCGTCGGTTCTGGTGAGCCGCTTCCTGACCGGAGCGCCAACGGTGCTGATCGCCTGGTTCGTTTCCGGATTTATTTATCAATAAGAGGTGCCTGAAGATGACCGTGATTTACCAGACCACCATTACCCATATCGGCGCCAGCGCGACGATGGCGCTGGAGGAGCAGATGCTGATCACCTTCCGCGAAGGCGCCCCGGCCGATATCGAAGAGTACTGCTTTATTCACAATCACGGCGAGTTGTCCGGCAAGCTGGTGCCGGGCGCGGAGCTACAGCTTGGCGAGCTGCGCTACCCAGTCACCGCCGTCGGCGATGTCGCCGAGCAGAACCTGTGCGAGCTGGGCCATATCACGCTGCGCTTTGATGGTCACCGCGAAGCGGAATTCCCCGGGACCGTACACGTGGCTGGCCCGGTGCCGGAAGGCATCACCACCGGCTGCGTACTGAAATTTGTTGCTTAAGTTGTAAGGAGAAAATTATGAATCAGGTTGCTGTTGTCATCGGTGGGGGACAAACCTTAGGAGAGTTTTTGTGCCGCGGGCTTGCCGCAGAAGGCTATCGCGTGGCGGTAGTCGATATTCAGAGCGATAAAGCGACCCGCGTCGCCCAGGCCATCAACGCGGAGTATGGTGAAGGCACGGCGTGGGGCTTCGGCGCGGACGCCACCAGCGAAGCCAGCGTGGTCGCCCTTGCTCGCGGAGTGGATGAAATATTTTCCCGCGTCGATCTGCTGGTCTATAGCGCCGGGATCGCTAAAGCGGCGTTTATCAGCGACTTCGCGCTGGGGGATTTCGACCGTTCGCTGCAGGTGAATCTGGTGGGCTACTTCCTCTGCGCCCGCGAGTTTTCCCGCCTGATGATCCGCGACGGCATTAAAGGTCGCATCATCCAGATCAACTCTAAATCCGGCAAAGTGGGCAGCAAGCATAACTCCGGCTATAGCGCGGCGAAGTTCGGCGGCGTGGGGCTGACGCAGTCGCTGGCGCTGGACCTCGCGGAGTATGGGATTACCGTGCATTCTCTGATGCTGGGCAACCTGCTGAAGTCGCCGATGTTCCAGTCTCTGCTGCCGCAGTACGCCACCAAGCTGGGGATCCCCGAAGAGCAGGTCGAGCAGTATTACATCGATAAAGTCCCGCTAAAGCGCGGCTGCGATTACCAGGACGTACTTAACGTGCTGATGTTTTACGCCAGCCCGCAGGCTTCATACTGTACCGGGCAGTCCATCAACGTCACCGGCGGGCAGGTGATGTTTTAAAACGTTGCGCACTGTTTCCCCGGAGGCGATGCTGCGCATCTGTCCGGGCTACCGATTATGCGGCTGTCTGGTAGCCCGGACAGGCGCAACGCGCCGCCTCCGGGGAAATATCGCACACGCCTTAAGGAGACTTTATGGTTACCGCACTTATCACCGTCGCCGCCATCGCCTGGATAACCCAGCTCGCCTTTGGCGGCTGGCAAATCAGGCAGTTCAATCGCGCGTTCGATCGGCTGTGCCAGCAGGGACGCGTCGGCGTCGGCCGTTCCTCGGGGCGGTTCAAGCCGCGCGCCGTCGTCGCCATCGCCGTCGACGAAAACGACCGCATTTGCGATACGCTGCTAATGAAAGGCCTCACCGTCTTCGGCAGGCCGCAAAAAATCCCCGTCCTGACCGGTAAACATCTTAAGGAATTGCAGCCTGATGTGATCTTTCCCAATGATCCGCTTTGTCAGAATGCACTATCATTAGCGCTTAATCCGAAACATGGATAATTTCGTTGTGAACGTTAATATCTTGCGAAATTATCATTTCGAAACTTTAAACGCAGGATACAACGCTTATGAAACCACGTCAGCGCCAGGCAGCCATTCTCGAGCACCTGCAATCGCAGGGCAAATGCTCGGTCGAAGAGCTGGCGCAACACTTCGACACCACCGGTACCACCATCCGTAAGGATCTGGTGATCCTTGAGAATGCCGGTACCGTTATCCGTACTTACGGCGGCGTGGTGTTAAATAAAGACGAGGCCGATCCGCCCATCGACCACAAAACGCTGATTAACACCCATAAAAAAGAGCGGATTGCCGAAGCCGCCGTCAGCTTCATTCACGATGGCGACTCGATCATTCTTGACGCCGGCAGTACGGTGCTGCAAATGGTACCGATGCTCAGCCGCTTCAATAACATTACCGTGATGACCAACAGCCTGCATATCGTCAACGCCCTCTCTGAACTGGATAACGAACAAACCATCCTGATGCCGGGCGGCACGTTTCGCAAAAAATCGGCCTCCTTTCACGGCCAGTTGGCGGAAAACGCCTTCGAACACTTCAGCTTCGATCGACTGTTTATGGGCACCGACGGCATTGATTTAATCGCCGGCGTCACCACCTTTAATGAGGTTTATACGGTCAGCAAAGCGATGTGCAATGCCGCCCGCGAAGTTATCCTGATGGCCGACTCGTCGAAGTTTGGCCGCAAAAGTCCCAATATCGTCTGCGGCCTGGAGAGCGTGGACAAACTGATTACCGATGCCGATATCAGCCCGGAATTTAAGCGGGCGCTGGAAGACAAAGGCATCGAAGTCATTATTACTGGAGAACATCATGAGTAACTTTCTGTTAGAAGCCGGACGCCAGACCCTGATGCTGGAGCTTCAGGAGGCGAGCCGCCTGCCTGAACGCCTGGGCGACGACTTCATCCGCGCGGCGGAAACCATCATCCACTGCGAGGGCAAACTGGTCGTCTCCGGTATCGGTAAATCGGGTCATATTGGTAAAAAGCTGGCCGCCACCTTCGCCAGCACCGGCACCCCGGCATTTTTTGTTCACCCGGCGGAAGCCCTGCACGGCGACCTCGGAATGCTCGACAGCCGCGACGTGATGCTGTTTATCTCTTACTCCGGCAGCGCCAAAGAGCTGGATCTTATCGTTCCGCGCCTGGAAGAAAAATCCATTCCGCTGCTGGCGATGACCGGTAAATCCACTTCACCGCTGGCGCTGGCGGCCAAAGCGGTGCTCGATATCGCCGTAGAGCGCGAAGCCTGCCCGATGCACCTCGCGCCCACCTCCAGCACCGTCAATACCCTGATGCTCGGCGACGCGCTGGCCATGGCGGTCATGCAGGCCCGCGGCTTTAACGAAGAAGATTTCGCCCGTTCGCACCCGGCGGGCGCGCTGGGCGCGCGGCTGCTGAACAAAGTCCATCATCTGATGCGCCGCGATGGCGACGTGCCGCGCGTCGCTAACGACACCAGCGTCATGGACGCGATGCTCGAACTCAGCCGCACCGGCCTGGGGCTGGTGGCGGTTTGCGATGAACGCAATCACGTGCAGGGCGTCTTTACCGATGGCGACCTGCGCCGCTGGCTGGTGGGCGGCGGCAGCTTACAGGATATCGTCAGCCAGGCAATGACCCGCAACGGCGTCACTCTGCAAGCGGAAAGCCGCGCGATAGAAGCCAAGGAGCGCCTGATGAAGCACAAAATCAGCGCCGCTCCGGTAGTGGATGAAAACGGCCAGCTGGTCGGCGCGATTAACCTGCAGAACTTTTATCAGGCCGGGATCCTTTAAGCCCCAGACGTTTCGCCAGCCGGTGCAGGTTGGCGACGTCGAGCTCCAGCGCGCGGGCGGCTGCGGCCCAGTTTCGACGGTTATCCGCCAGCGCTCTGGCGATCGCTTCGCGCTGAAACGCCTCTGTCGCCTCGCGCAGGCTTACCGCTCCCACCGACGGCTGCGGGGTAACGGTCGGCAAGGCCGGCGTTTCCTCGGCAAACTGGAAATGCTGCGGCTCCAGCACCACTTCATTACCCGCCTGCGTCGCCCGCGCCAGCACCACCGCCCGATGAATAGCGTGCTCCAGCTCGCGCACGTTGCCCGGCCATGCCCACGCAAGCAGCCTGCCGCGCGTCGCCTCGCTTAAAATCACCTGCGCCAGCCCCATGCGCACACGGCACTGTTCGCAAAAATAACCGGCCAGCAGCACCACGTCATTGTCCCGCTCGCGCAGCGCCGGAACCGACAGCGGAAACACGCTCAGCCGATGATACAAATCGGCGCGAAAACGCCCCTCCACGACCTCCTGACGCAGATCGCGGTTAGTGGCCGCCAGCACCCGCACATCGACCCGCAGGCTGCGGTCGTCGCCGACGCGCTGAATATCGCCATACTGCAGTACCCGTAGCAGCTTGGCCTGGAGCGCCAGCGAAAGCTCGCCAATTTCATCGAGAAATAGCGTTCCGTTATCTGCCATTTCAAACTTACCGCTGCGGTTGCTGATCGCCCCGGTAAATGCCCCTTTGACGTGGCCAAACAGTTCGCTCTCCGCCACGCTCTCCGGCAGGGCCGCGCAGTTGAGATAGACCAGCGGATTGGCCGCCCTCGGCGACCCCTGATGCACCGCTTTCGCCACCAGCTCTTTGCCGGTGCCGGTCTCGCCGCTAATCAGCACGTTTAAGTCAGAGGCCGCGACGATGTCGATCTCCTTCTTCAACTGCAGCATCGGCGCCGACAGGCCAATGATCTCCTGACGTTCGGATACCGGATACGCGATAGCCTGTTCCGGCAGCACGTTTTGATTCTCCAGCCTGGCGATCAGCAGCGCGTTATTGAGCGCTCCGGCGACCAGAGCGGCTATCAGGCGCAGCTCCTCGTCGCTAAAGCTGTCAAAACGGTCCGCATCCATCCCGTCGAGGGTGAGCGCGCCGATCAGGGTTTGTCCGGCAAACAGCGGCAGGCCGACGCAGGCGTGCACCTTCAGGCTCTCCTGACCGGGGATCAGCCCATCGTAAGGGTCCGGCAAATCGCTGTCCGCCGGGAACCGCACCACGTCCCCCGCCCGGGCAATCGCCTCCAGCCGCGGGTGGCCTTCAAGGGCAAAGCGCCGGCCAAGCACGTCCTGGGCCAGGCCATCAATCGCCAGCGGCACAAACTGGTGCGCCTCATAGCGCAGCAGCGCCGAGGCATCGCAGCCGAGTATCTGCCGCAGGGTGGTAATCAAACGCGAGAAACGGTCGGCATGGCCGAGATCGCTTTGTAAATCAATGGCGATTTTCGCCAGGGCCTCGACGGAGAAACTCATGTTCGCCTCATAGTCATTTTGACATTTAACATAGTCATATCGACTATTTTAACCATTGTCATTTTGACATCAATGAATTTTAATAAAAATATAAAAACCATTAAATTCAATAAATTAAAAAGTTGGCACGCAACTTGATATAAGCAAAACATCCTATTTGAACAATGCTGAATTAACTGAGGTTGCTATGTCTATTCTGGTTAAAAATAACATTCATTGGGTTGGCCAACGCGACTGGGAAGTGCGTGACTTCCACGGGACGGAATACAAAACGCTGCGCGGCAGCAGCTACAACAGCTATCTTATCCGGGAAGAAAAAAATGTGCTGATCGATACCGTCGATCATAAATTCAGCCGTGAATTCGTGCAAAATCTGCGCGGCGAAATCGACCTCGCCGATATCGATTACATCATTATCAACCACGCGGAAGAGGACCATGCCGGCGCGCTCACCGAACTGATGACGCAAATTCCGGACACGCCGATTTACTGCACCGCCAACGCCATCGACTCCATCACCGGACACCATCATCACCCGGAGTGGAATTTCAACGTGGTGAAAACCGGCGACAGCCTGGATATCGGCAACGGCAAGCAGCTGATTTTCGTCGAAACCCCGATGCTGCACTGGCCGGATAGCATGATGACCTACATGACCGGCGACGCGGTGCTGTTCAGCAACGACGCCTTCGGCCAGCACTACTGCGATGAACATCTGTTTAATGATGAAGTTGACCAGGTTGAGCTTTATGAGCAGTGCCAGCGCTACTACGCCAACATTCTGACCCCGTTCAGCCGTCTGGTGACGCCGAAAATTACCGAAATCCTCGGCTTTAACCTGCCGGTAGATATGATTGCCACCTCCCACGGCGTGGTCTGGCGCGATAATCCGACGCAAATCGTCGAAAAATATCTCGAGTGGGCGGCGGATTATCAGGAAGACCGCATCACGATTTTCTACGATACCATGTCCAACAATACCCGCATGATGGCCGATGCGATCGCTCAGGGCATTACCGACGTGGATCCGCGCGTGGCGGTGAAAATCTTCAACGTCGCCCGCAGCGATAAAAACGACATTCTGACCAACGTGTTCCGCTCGAAAGGCGTGCTGGTCGGCACCTCAACCATGAATAACGTGATGATGCCGAAAATCGCCGGGCTGGTGGAGGAGATGACCGGCCTGCGTTTTCGCAATAAGCACGCCAGCGCCTTCGGCTCCCACGGCTGGAGCGGCGGCGCGGTTGATCGCTTGTCCACGCGTTTACAGGATGCGGGCTTTGAAATGTCCCTGAGCCTGAAGGCCAAATGGCGTCCGGATCTCGACGCGCTGGAGCTGTGCCGTGAACACGGTCGCGAAATCGCCCGCCAGTGGGCACTCTCCCCGCTGCCGGTCACCAGTGAGGCCAAAGCTGCGCCAGAAGCAACGTCCTGCGCAGCAGCAGCCACTGCCGATCTCGGCCCGAAAATGCAGTGCAGCGTTTGCCAGTGGATTTACGACCCGGAACAAGGCGAGCCGAACCAGGACGTCCAGCCGGGTACACCGTGGAGCGATGTGCCGGATAACTTCCTCTGTCCTGAGTGTTCACTGGGTAAAGATGTGTTTGATGTTCTGGCATCGGAGGCAAAATGAGTGATGGCATCGTCATCATCGGCTCGGGCTTCGCGGCCCGTCAGCTGGTGAAAAATATCCGCAAGCAGGACCCGAACATCCCGCTGACCCTGATTGCCGCCGACAGTATGGATGAATACAACAAGCCGGATCTCAGCCATGTGGTCAGCCGCGGCCAGAACGCCGACGACCTGACCCTGCAAACGGCGGGTGAGTTTGCCGGGCAGTACAATCTGCGCCTGTTTCCGCATACCTGGGTCAGCGATATCGACGCTGATAATCAGCGGGTGAAGAGCCAGGACCGCGAGTGGCGCTATGACAAACTGGTACTGGCCACCGGCGCGACGCCGTTTATCCCGCCGGTGCCGGGCCGCGAGCTGATGCTGACACTGAATAGCCAGCGAGAATACGGCGCGGCGCAAAGCCAACTGCGCGATGCAAAAAGGGTGCTGATCGTTGGCGGCGGTCTGATTGGCTGCGAGCTGGCGATGGATTTCTGCCGCGCCGGCAAAGCGGTGACGGTCGTGGATAACTCCGCCAGCGTGCTGTCGGCGCTGATGCCGCCGGAAGCCAGCAGTCGACTGCAGCATCGTCTGACCGACATGGGCGTGCATCTGATGCTGAAGACCCAGCTGGAAAGCCTGGAGCAGAGCACTGACGGGATTCGCGTCACCCTCGACCGCCAGCGTACGGTGATGGTGGATGCGGTAGTGGCGGCCGCCGGTTTGCGCCCGGAAACGGCGCTGGCGCGGCATGCGGGGTTGAAGACGCACCGTGGCGTGGTAGTGAACAGCCAGCTGCAAACCAGCCATCCGGCGATTTACGCCCTTGGCGATTGCGCGGAAATCAACGGCATGGTCCTGCCTTTTCTGCAGCCGATTCTGCTAAGCGCCATGTGTCTGGGTAAAAACCTGTTGGCCCAGCTGGGCGAGCTCAAGCTGCCGCCAATGCTGGTGAAGGTCAAAACGCCGGATTTACCGCTGCATCTGGCGGGCGATACCCGGCGTGAGGATCTGACGTGGAATATCGTTGCCGCCAAAGATGGCCTGGTCGCGAAAGGCGTTGACGCCGAAAACCGGCTGCGCGCGTTTGTGGTTAGCGAAGATCGCATGAAAGATGCTTTTGCCCTGCTCAGGCAGCTGGTGAGTTAACCTTGATGAAATGAGGTTATTCCCGAGGCGCGGCGTAAACGCCTTACCCGGGCTACCGGATCTCAGACGGCAGTAGCCCGGGCAGGCGCCTTGCGCCGTCCCCGGGAGCAGCGCGCAGAGTGGTATAATTTCCCGGAGGCGATGCTTGCGCATCTGTCCGGGCTACCGCCAGCAGACGGCTGTTAACCTGTAGCCCGGCTAGGCGCAGCGCAAGCCGGGGAAAGCCCAACCTACCGCGCCAGGTTATCGTACCCGCGCCAGCGGTAGTTGAGCACCGACAGCACCCAGCAGGCCACGAACAGCCCGACCACTGCAAAACCGGCGTCGCCGAGATGGTCGTTCAATGCGCCGACCCAGCGCCAGACGCCGCCGCTCAGAGAGAACTTATCCATCAACAGCCCCAGCGCCTCCAGGCCGCCGATAAATAGCGCCACCACCACCGAGGTGCCGGTAATAGTCATATTGTAATAGAGCTTGCGCTGCGGCTTGCTGAACGCCCAGCCGTAGGCGCCGACCATCAGCACGTTATCAAGCGTATCCACCAGCGCCATTCCGCTGGCGAACAGCGCCGGAAAAACCATAATCGACCAAATCGATACCCCGCTCGACGCGCTGGCGGCGGAGATCCCCAGCACGCCGACCTCCGTCGCCGTATCAAAGCCGAGGCCAAACAGAAAACCCACCAGATACATCTGCCAGCTGCGGCTAATCAGGCGGAATGTTTTCGCGAACAGCCAGCTCATCATACCGCCGCCGGTCATAATCTCATCGCTCACCTTTTCGCCCTGCTTCCACGCCTGAAAGCTGCGCCAGACGCTGCGCAAAATGACCAGGTTGATAAGAGCCATCACCAGCAGGAATAGCGCCGATACGGCGGTGCCGATAACGCTGCCGGTCTCGTGAAACCAGCTCATCTGCTGGCCAAACGCGGTGGCGGTCGCGGCAATCGCCGCCGAAGCCAGCACCACAATCGACGAGTGTCCCAGAGAAAACCACGCGCCAACGGCAAAAGGCCGCTTCCCCTGCTGCATCATTTTGCGGGTCACGTTGTCGATCGCCGCGATATGGTCGGCGTCCACCGCGTGGCGCAGACCATATCCCCAGGCCAGCAGGCTGGCGGCCATCAGCGCGCCGCTGCCGCCGAACGCCGCAAACGCCCAGCCCCAGGCCAGCAAATTGGCGGCAATTAATGCCAGCACCAGCGCCGCTGCGCGCGGCTGCTGACGCAAAATCGTCACTATCATATGGGTATCCTTTAAGCCTGCAGGCGGGCCGCAGCGACGATCGCCTGACCGAGGGCAATGGCGCCATCGCCGGCGGGCAGCTGCTGCGGAAAGAGCAGAGTAAAATCGGCCAGATAAAAGGTCAATCGCGCCGTCAGCTGCCGGTTGTGCAGCACTCCGCCGCCGAAGGCCAGCGTGCGAATATTGCGCGCGCTCGCGCAATCGCGCATCATCGCCGCCAGCCCGCGGGCCAGCGCATCATGAAAGGCCCAGGCTTTTTGCGCCGGGCCCGCCTGCCAGCTCAGCCATTGCCGCCAGAACGTCGCCAGGTCCAGTTTACCTTCGCGCCACGGCAGGGTCACCGGATGATCCACGCCTTCGCAGGTCGCCGCCAGCGCTTCCAGACGGCATGCCGCCTCCCCCTCATAGCTCAGGGCTAGCGGCGCGCAGCCCAGCGCGCAGGCAACGGCGTCAAACAGACGACCGCACGACGATGCCTGCGGCGCATTAATACCACGCTCGATTGCTCGCGCCAGCAGCGGCCAGTTTTGCTGGCGCAGCGCGGCGGTGTCGGCATAATTCTGCCATTCAGGGACAAACGCCAGGCAGTGGGCGAGCAGATTGCGCCACGGCTGACGCGCCGCGAGGTCGCCGCCGGGCAGCGCCACCGACGGCAGACCGCCGAGATGCTCACACTCGCGATAGTTGACCCGCAGGCACTCGCCGCCCCACAGTTCGCCATTCTCCCCCATCCCGATGCCGTCGAGCGTCAGGGCAATCACGTCGCCGCCCTCCAGCGGCCAGCGATGCTCGGCCAGGCACGCGGCAGCGTGGGCATGATGATGCAATACCCGCTCCACCGGCAGCATAAGCGACGCCGCCCACCGCGAAGCGCGGTAGCCGGGATGGGCGTCGGCAACCACCCGCTGCGGCGTAAAAGCGTAGATCTCCTGCATCAGGCGCAGCGCCTGCCGCCACTGCGCCTCAACGCCCTCCTCGTCGAGATCGCCAAAATGCTGGCTGAGCACCGCTTCGTCGCCGCGCAGCAGGCAGAACGTATTTTTCATATCCGCGCCGAGGGCCAGCAGGGGCGGCGCATCGTGAAACCCCGGCGGCAGCGCCAGCGCGTCCGGCACGTAGCCGCGGGCGCGACGCAGCATCTCGCCGCTTTGCCGCACTACGGAATCATCCATCCTCTGCACAATCTCGCGGTTATGCAGCAGAAAACCGTCGGCAATCCCGGCTAAATCCGCCAGCGCCTCTGCGTTGGTTAACGCCGGCGGGCGACCGCTAAGGTTGCCGGAGGTCATCACTAATGGGCGCGCCAGCGCCTGCGCAAGTAAATGCTGCAGTGGATTAGACGGCAGCATCCCCCCTACTTCCGCAAGCCCTGGCGCAATCTGGTCGCACAGCCCGGCCACCTGCGTTTTATCCAGCAGCACGATCGGTGCGGCGGGGGACGTGAGCAGCGTCACCGCCGGTTCATCGAGCCCCGCCGTTGTCGCCAGCATCACCGCCAGCGGTTTCGCCGGCCGATGCTTACGCGTCCGTAGCCTCGCGACGGCCTCAGGATTTCCGGCATCGCACAACAGATGGAAACCACCCAGCCCTTTCACCGCCACTATATCGCCCGCCATCAGGCGAGCCGTCGCCGCTTCAAGAGCCGCCTCGCCAAATGAATGCGCCTGCGGCCCGCGCCACTCCAGCCGTGGCCCGCACTCGGCGCAGGCTACCGGCTGCGCGTGGAAACGGCGATCGGCGGGGTCGCCATACTCCGCCGCACAGGAGGTGCAGAGTGGAAACGGCGACATAGAGGTCAGTGGACGGTCGTAGGGCATGGCGCGAATAATGGTAAAGCGCGGCCCGCAGTGGGTGCAGTTGATAAACGGATAGCGGTAGCGGCGCTCCTGCGGGTTGTTCATTTCCGCCAGGCATGCCGGGCAGGTAGCGGCATCGGGCACAATCTGCGTGCGCATGCTTCCGGCCCCGCTTTGGCGAATGGTAAAGCCTGGCGGCGCGGCGTCCCAGACAAAAGGCGCCGCTGCCGCGCTGTCGATACGCGCCAGGGGCGGGCAGCGCCGGGTTAACGCGGCGAGAAATGGCGCATCACCGCCGACAAGGCGCACCAGCACGCCGTCGCCGTCGTTGTACACGTCGCCGCGCAGCCCCAGCTGCTGCGCCAGCTGCCAGACGAAGGGGCGGAATCCCACCCCCTGCACTTTACCGCGAATGCGGATCTGCACCCCGTTCATTGCGCGACCGGCCTACCAGGCCAGCGCGGTGCGGCGGCGTTTTTCGATATTCATTTGTTCGAGCTTGTTGCGGTCGACGCAAATCAGCGCGTGGGTCGGACAGGCATCCATACAGGCCGGGCCTTCCTCACGGTGGTGGCAAAGGTCGCATTTGTTGGCTTCGGCTTTTTCCGCCATCACGTTCAGCCCCGCGCCGCTGTGGCGGATAACCGGGCGCACCACCACTTCCATGGCGCCGTACGGACAGGCCACCACGCAGGTTTTACAGCCAATACAGCGCTCCTGCATCACGTGGACGAAGCCCTGGTCGCGGCTGATCGCGCCGTTCGGACAGACGTTGGCGCACGGCGCGTCTTCGCACTGACGACAGGCGGTGGCCGTCGACACGTTAACGCCTTTGATCACGTGAATACGCGGTAAAAAGCTTTTTGGCGTCAGCGCGGCGCAGTCCTGATTTTCCTGATGAGAGACCACGCAGGCCACTTCACAGGTGCGGCAGCCGATGCATTTGCTTGCGTCGGCGATAATGAAACGGTTCATCCATTTCTCCAGCAGTAAAAAGGTTACGCGCCGGAGTATGCATAATACGTTCCAACTTTTATCTAATTGATATTAAACAAGATAAATACGGAAGATACTGTCATCGTCAGTTGTGACGATGACAGCTGACGACGTCAGGCATGCGGGCCGGGGACCACCGAGTCGCGTTCAATCAGCTCGCCGGGGAAGAGTTGCTGAAATTTAAAATCGCCGCCGTCGAGCATAAAGATCAGCCGGTTGATGCTCTCTTTGATCATCTCCGTCACCGGAACTTTGACGCTGGAGAGCGCCGGAACCATATACGGCGCCAGCGCGATATCGTCAAACCCCACGACCGAGACCTGCTCCGGAACCTTGACGCCGATCTGATGCAGCTGTTTCATCGCGCCAACCGCCATGTCGTCGTTGCTCGCCACCAGCGCGCTGTAGCCGACGCGGCGCTGGCGCAGCGTTTCAACCCCCGCCGCGCCGGTTTCCGGCGTCCAGCGGCCTTCGACGATCAGATCGTTATTCAGGGCAATGCCGTGGCGGGCCAGCGCGTCTTTATAGCCCGAGAGACGCTCAACGCCGGTTGGCGAATCCAGCGAACCGGTAATAAACGCGATTTCCCGATGGCCCAGCGCGATAAGCTTTTCCACCGCCATCATCGCCGAAGCTTTTTGATCGGACCAGACGCAGTGGCTGGCGTTGCGGCGCAGGCGGCGGTTGAGCACCATGATGGGCCGCTCATGATTTTCGATAATCTCATCCATCTCATCAACGCTGAGAAAGCGCGGATAGATAATTATCGCATCGCAGCGCAGATCGAGCAGATACTCAATCGCCTCGCGCTCCTCCTCCGCGCTGTGCTTGCCGTCGGCGAGGATCAGCTGCCGCCCTTTGTCTTCGGTCATCCGCGCGACGTGGTAGAGCAGTTCGCTGAAATAGACGCCGTGATAAAGGGTGTTGGTCACCACCAGCCCGAGGGTCTGCGTCTTTTTCGTCGCCAGGTTGCGCGCCAGCAGATTCGGCCGGTAGCCGCTTTCGGCCACCGCCTGGAAGACGCGATCTTTGGTCTCCTGGCTGACATAGCCGTTCCCCGACAGCACCCGCGAAACGGTGGCCTTTGACACCCCCGCGCGCTTCGCTACCTCCAGCATCGTTGCCATGTGGTTATTCCTGTTGCCAATGTTGCCCGCAGTGTACTGCACGCGCTGCGCTTTTTCAGCATTTGCGCGTCGCCCGCGCGGATGCGCACACAGCGATCGAAATCACAAAATCGAGATCTTATTTTTTTATTTCTTGTATGCATTCATGAAACTAATCATGATTTTGTGGAACCGGTTTCCTATGTATGCATGATGCCGCTCCGCTTTCCGGCGCGGTGATAAGCCAGTACCCCATTGATAAACAGGATAAAATCCGATGTCTAAAAATTATGCAGCTCTGGCGCAGCAGATTATCGCGGCAATCGGTGGCGCAGATAACGTTGCCGCCGTCACCCACTGCATGACCCGCCTGCGTTTCGTGGTCAAAGACAACGAGCGGGTCGACAGCGCCACCCTCAAAGGGCTGAAAGGCGTGCTCGGCGTGGTGCGTAGCGATAACCAGTGCCAGGTGATCGTGGGCAATACCGTCTCCCAGGCGTATCGCGAAGTGGTCGCGCTGCTGCCGGGGGATCTGCGCCCGGCCGAACCGCAGGGGAAACCGCCTATTACCCTGAAACGCATCGGCGCCGGGATCCTCGACGCGCTGATCGGCACCATGTCGCCGCTGATCCCGGCGATTATCGGTGGATCGATGGTTAAGCTGCTGGCAATGATCCTCGAGATGACCGGCGCGCTGCCCAAAGGCGCGCCAACGCTGACTATTCTGACGGTGATCGGCGACGGCGCGTTCTTCTTCCTGCCGCTGATGGTCGCCGCTTCCGCAGCGGTGAAGTTCAAAACCAATATGTCGCTGGCGATTGCCATTGCCGGGGTGCTGGTGCACCCGAGCTTTATCGAACTGATGGCCAAAGCCGCCCAGGGCGAGCACGTGGAGTTTGCCTTTATTCCGGTGACGGCGGTGAAATACACCTATACCGTGATCCCGGCGCTGGTGATGACCTGGTGCCTCTCTTATATCGAACGCTGGGTCGACCGTATCACCCCGGCGGTGACAAAAAACTTCCTTAAACCGATGCTGATCGTACTGATCGCCGCTCCGCTGTCGATTCTGCTGATCGGCCCGCTCGGCATCTGGATCGGTAGCGCCATTTCCGCGCTGGTCTATACGATCCACAGCTATCTCGGCTGGCTGTCGGTGGCGATCATGGGCGCCCTGTGGCCGCTGCTGGTAATGACCGGGATGCACCGGGTCTTTACCCCAACGATCATTCAGACCATCGCCGAAACCGGCAAAGAGGGCATGGTGATGCCGTCGGAAATCGGCGCTAATCTGTCGCTGGGCGGCTCGTCGCTGGCGGTGGCGTGGAAAACCAAAAACCCGGAGCTGCGCCAGACGGCGCTGGCGGCCGCGGCTTCTGCGATTCTGGCGGGGATTTCCGAACCGGCGCTGTACGGCGTGGCGGTGCGGCTGAAGCGACCGCTGATCGCCAGCCTGATTAGCGGCTTTATCTGCGGCGCGGTGGCCGGCATTGCCGGGCTCGCCAGCCACTCGATGGCGGCGCCGGGCCTGTTCACCAGCGTCCAGTTTTTCGACCCGGCCAATCCGATGACCATCGTCTGGGTGTTTGGCGTCATGGCGCTGGCGGTGGTGCTGTCGTTTGTCCTGACGCTGATGCTCGGCTTTGAAGATATTCCGCAAGAAGAAGCCGCCGCCGACGCCAGACAGCGTCAGGCCGGCACCCAGGCTTCTCACGCCTGAACACCATTTTGTTAACGAGGTAACGCATGGCGACTTTTCCACAGGGATTTTTATGGGGCGGCGCGCTGGCCGCCAACCAGTCCGAAGGGGCATATCTGGAGGGCGGCAAAGGGCTGACTACCGTCGATATGATTCCTCACGGGGCTCACCGCCTCGCGGTCAAGCTGGGGCAGGAGAAACGCTTCGCGCTACGCGACGATGAGTTCTACCCGAGCCACGAGGCGATCGATTTTTATCATCGTTATAAAGAAGATATCGCCCTGATGGCCGAGATGGGCTTTAGCGTCTTCCGCACCTCTATCGCCTGGAGCCGCCTCTTTCCTGAGGGCGATGAGCTGGAACCGAACCCGGAGGGGATCGCCTTTTATCGCTCGCTGTTCGAGGAGTGCAAAAAGCACCGCATCGAGCCGCTGGTGACGCTGTGCCATTTCGACGTGCCGATGCACCTGGTTACCGAATACGGCTCCTGGCGCAATCGAAAAATGGTGGAGTTCTTCACCCGCTACGCCCGCACCTGCTTTGAAGCCTTTGATGGTTTGGTGAAATACTGGCTTACCTTCAATGAAATCAACATTATGCTGCATAGCCCGTTCTCCGGCGCCGGTCTGGTGTTTGAAGAGGGGGAAAATCAGGAGCAGGTGAAATACCAGGCCGCCCATCATGAACTGGTCGCCAGCGCCTTAGCGACCAAAATCGCCCACGAGGTGAATCCGCAAAATCAGGTCGGCTGTATGCTGGCGGGCGGCAATTTCTACCCTTACTCCTGTAAACCGGAAGACGTGTGGATGGCGCTGGAAAAAGATCGCGAGAACCTGTTCTTTATCGATGTCCAGGCGCGCGGCGCGTATCCGGTGTGGGCGGCGCGGGTATTCCGCGAGAAAGGCGTGACTATCGCCAAAGAGTCCGGCGATGATGAGATCCTGCGCCATACCGTCGATTTCGTCTCCTTCAGCTACTACGCTTCGCGCTGCGCATCGGCGGAGATGAATGCCGGCAACACCAGCGCCGCCAATATCGTTAAATCACTGAAAAACCCGCACATCAAGGCCAGCGAATGGGGCTGGGGCATCGACCCGCTCGGCCTGCGCATCACCATGAATATGATGTATGACCGCTACCAGAAACCGCTGTTCCTTGTGGAAAATGGCCTCGGCGCGCGCGATGAGGTGGAGGCTAACGGCGAGATTAACGACGACTATCGCATCAGCTATCTGCGCGAGCATATTAAAGCGATGGGTGACGCCATCGAGGACGGCATTCCGGTGATAGGCTACACCAGCTGGGGCTGTATCGACCTGGTATCCGCCTCCACCGGTGAGATGAGCAAGCGCTACGGCTTTGTCTACGTTGACCGCGACGATGCCGGCCGCGGCACGCTGGCGCGAAAGCGCAAAAAGTCGTTCTGGTGGTATAAGAAGGTGATTGCCAGCAACGGGGAAGATTTAGCGTAGTGCGCCCCGCAGGCTGAGGGATACTCAGCCTGACAAACACCTGCAACAAGGAAATTTTCCCGGCTCGCGCTGCGCTTAGCCGGGCTACAGGTTCATCAACGCCCGCGGACCGGTAGCCCGGAGAGATGCGCAGCATCGCCTCCGGGACTGGCAAACGCCAGGGTGACAAAAGTCGTCGTAGCCCGGACAGATGCGCTGCATCGCCTCCGGGAATGGCAAACGCCAGAGTGACAAAAGTCGTCGTAGCCCGGGTAAGGCGTTTACGCCGCGACCCGGGAAAAAGTAAACCTGCTCCCCCTGACCAAACTCCCGGCTTGCGCTGCGCTTAGCCGGGGAACGCCGGCTCCTCTGCGGCTTCAAGTGCCGCAAAACCCCCCTGCCCCTGCCACCCATCAAGCCGCGCGTACACCGCTTCGACCGCGTCCTTAATCGGCTGGGTCATCGGGTAATAAAAGCCGACGATATCCGGCTGAATACCCAAAAAAATCACCTCGCCGATATCCTCTTTTAGCTGATCGATCAGATAGTTGAGCGGCATATTGTGGGTAGTCATCATAAACATCTCGGCGATATCGTCCGGATCGACGATGCGGATCTCGCCGGGGTTCAGACCCATATCGGTGGCATCGACGATCAGCAGGCGCTCGGGGCGCAGCTCGCGAATGGCGACGATATCGTTTTCCGGCGCGCTGCCGCCGTCAATCACCACCCAATCACCGACGGGATTAGCCGCGCACATCTCCGCCAGCAGCGGGCCTGCGCCGTCGTCGCCCATCATGCTATTGCCGACACAGAGTAAAACGTCAGTCACGGAGTCTCCTCACCATCAGATAGATGGCGCTTTCCTGGTGAATATCATGCAGCATACTGAGCATAGTTTTGCTCCACGCCTGCTGCTCGGGCGTCTGTCGCGCCAGCGCTTTATCAAAAGCGTTAGCCAGCATCGTCACATGATTGCTGTCGATAACAATCTCGCCGTACTTCGGCACGCCTTCCATTTTACGCCGCGCGGTGCTGCCCTCTTCGAGGGTCGCAATCCACGCCAGATACGCCTGCCACGGGCAGCTCAGCGCCGCCTCGAGGCAGTCGATGACGCCGAGGTGGTGGCCAATCGCCAGGCTGTAATAGACCACCTGCTGCGCCTGGTCAGGCGTCGCGTCGTTCTCATCAATAAATTTACGGCTCAGCTGACTGAACACCACCGTCTCGCTCATCGGATACGCGCTCCTTCTACGACCTGGTTCAGATGGGTGACGATCTCGGTCAGACGCGGATCTTTTTCCGCCTCCAGCCAGCGCATCACCTGGCTATCGCCCTGCCCCAGCAGGCGCATATAGTCGTCGGCAATCTGCCGGCCGTAGCGATAGCCCGCCAGCCGGCGCGCTTCGCGATCGATGCGCACCCGCAGCGGCTGTACCATATCCGGGTGCAGGAGTTCGGTCGGCTGCTCGTCCTGCTCGCCCGGCACGCGGGCGTGGATTTTCTGTTCCAGCAGGCCCAGCGCCATCGCGAAGCCGTACAGCGTCGCGGCCGGGGTGGGCGGGCAGCCGGGAATATAGACATCCACCGGCACGATTTTATCGGTTCCGCCCCACACGCAATAAAGGTCGTGGAAGATGCCGCCGCTGTTGCCGCAGGCGCCATAGGAGATGCAGATTTTCGGATCCGGCGCGGACTGCCACGCGCGCAGCGCGGGAGAACGCATCGCCCGGGTCACCGCCCCGGTAAACAGCAGAATATCGGCGTGACGCGGCGACGGCACCACTTTGATCCCAAAGCGCTCGGCGTCGAACAGCGGCGACAGGGTGGCGAAAATCTCGATCTCGCAGCCGTTGCAGCCGCCGCAGTCCACCCGATAAACGTAGGCGGAACGCTTAATTTTCTTCAGCAGCGATGCCTTCATGCTGGCGATGGACTCATCCACCGTCATCGGCACCGGAATGCCGTTGTCATCGCGCGGGCCTAATAAGTTGCTCATCAGCTGGCCTCTCTCATATGGCGAGTCAGTTCAATACGGTCGGACGGCACCAGGCACTTCTGGCGTTTGCACTCCGGGCAGGTCTCGAAGCTTTCGCGATGCAGCTCGGCGCGGCTATCGCCGTTGTGTTTGAGCAGCGCGATGGCATAGTCGATCTCTTTCTGTACGGCGAATGGGCGTTCACACACCCGGCAGTGGCAAATGGCAAAACGCGATTGCTGGAGAAAATCCTCTTTCTTCCATACCGCCAGCTCGTACTCCTGAGAGAGCTTAATCGCCGCCGTCGGGCAGACCTCTTCGCAGCGTCCGCAGAAAATGCAGCGCCCGAGGTTGAACTGCCACGCCAGCTGGTTGGTGGCGAGATCGGTTTCTACCGTCAGGGCGTTCGACGGACAGGCGTTAACGCAGGCGGCGCAGCCGATACACTGCTGCGGATTATGCTCCGGTTTGCCGCGGAAATTTTTATCCACCGGCATCGGCTCCAGCGGGTATGAGTGCGTCGCGGTGCCGGTTTTGATGACTTTTTTAATAAAGGTAAACATGGCGATTCCTTATTTCAGCGGCGAGTTCTTACGCTCGATGCTGTAGCGCTCCAGCTCTTTGTACGGCACCACTTTGCTCTTCTTCTTGCGCACGTCGACCACCGTCATGCGATCGGTACAGGAGTAGCACGGGTCAAGGCTGCCGATGATCAGCGGCGCGTCGGAGACGGTATTGCCGCGCAGCATATAGCGCAGAGTCGGCCAGTTGGCGTAGGTCGCCGCCCGGCAGCGCCAGCGGTACAGCTTCTGGTTATCGCCGGTCATACTCCAGTGGATATCATCCCCGCGCGGCGCTTCTGAGAAGCCGAGCGCGAAGCGGTGCGGAATATAGGTGAAGCCCTCCACCATCAGCGGGCCGCCCGGCAGGTTATCGAGGCCAAAGTCGATCATGTTCAACGCGGTGTAGACCTCGTTGATGCGCACCTTCAGACGCGAGATGACGTCGCATCCCTGTTCGCTGTGCACTTCCATCGGCAGCAGGCTGTAGCCGACAAACGGGTGATCGGCGCGGGTATCGCGGGCGTGCCCGCTGGCGCGCACCATCGGGCCAACGTTGCTGAAGTCGCGGGCGATTTGCGGGTCGAGACGACCAATGCCCACGGTACGCTGCTCCATATTCGGCGTGCTGAGCAGCATATCCACCAGCTCCTGCACGTCGCGACGCATCTGCTGCGCCAGCTGGCGGGTCTGGATCATGTCCTCTTTCAGCAGATCGCGACGAATGCCGCCAATCAGGTTCAGACCGTAGGTTTTACGCGCCCCGGTAAGAATTTCCGCCATCTTCATCGAGGTTTCGCGCACGCGGAAGAACTGCATAAACCCGGAGTCGAAGCCGGTAAAGTGGCAGGCGAGGCCGAGGTTCAGCAGGTGCGAGTGCAGGCGCTCCACCTCCAGCAGAATGGCGCGGATCATCTGCGCGCGCTCCGGCACTACGATGCCCATCGCGTTCTCTACCGAAGTGGTGTAGGCGGTGCTGTGGGCGAAACCGCAGATACCGCACACGCGGTCCGACAGGAAGGTGACTTCGTTGTAGCCCATCCGGGTTTCCGCCAGCTTTTCCATCCCGCGATGAACGTAGAACAGGCGGTAGTCGGCGTCGATAATATTCTCGCCGTCAACGAACAGGCGGAAGTGGCCCGGTTCGTCGGAGGTGACGTGCAGCGGGCCAATCGGCACCACGTTGTTTTTCTTGCTGCCCAGCTCGTTGATAAACTCGTAGGTTTCGGCATCGGTGGTCGGCGCCGGGCGTTGACGGTAGTCCATGCTGTCTTTTCGCAGCGGATAGAGTTCATCCGGCCAGTCGTCCGGCAGCACCAGCCGGCGCTCGTCCGGCAGCCCCACCGGCACCAGACCATACATATCGCGCACTTCGCGCTCGCCCCACACCGCCGCCGGCACGCGTGGCGTCACCGACGGATATTCCGGTTTATTGGCGTCCACTTCCACGCGCACGGTGATCCAGCATTTCGTGCCCTGCTCCATCGACAGCACGTAGTAGACGGCATAGTGGCCGTTGAGCTTGCGTTCGTCGTTGCCAAACAGCACAGACAGCCAGCCGCCCTGCTTGTAGTACAGGAACTCGACCACTTCCGGCAGATAGTTGACCTTTACCGTGACCGTCAACTGGTCTTTGGTCTGCCAGGCTTCATCCAGCACCACGCCCGGAAAGGCCTGATGCAGCGCGGCGAGATAGTGTTGACCGATTTTTTCTTCAGACATGCTCAAACTCTCTTAAATCACGCCACCAGCAAGGAGACGAAGGCTAAAAAGGCAAAACCAAACCCGGCCCAGGTGACGCGGGAGGTGGCGCAAAAGCGCAGACGCGCCATGCTGTTTTCGAACAGCGCAATCACCAGCACGCCAAGCACCAGCTTGACGACGGCAACTACCAGCGCCAGCAGCAGACCGCCGACGCTAAAGCTGGTCATCTGTCCCCACGGGATAAATACGCCGACGAACATTTGCAGGACCACCAGCTGCTTGAGGCTGATGCCCCACTTCAGCACGCCGAAGCCGCTACCGCTGTATTCCGAGAGCGGGCCTTCCTGAAGCTCCTGCTCCGCTTCCGCCAGGTCGAACGGCAGCTTGCCCATTTCGATAAAGGTGGCGAAGGCGCAGGCGCACAGCGCCAGAATCAGCGGAAGAGTGCGGGCGACAGGCCAGTGATAAATGGTGTCGGTGATACTGCTGATATGGGTGGATCCGGCGACCTGAGCCGCGACCCACAGGCCGAGCAGCAGGATAGGCTCCACCAGCACGCCGAGCATCGCTTCACGGCTCGCCCCGATAGCGGTAAACGGGCTGCCGGTATCGAGGCCGGAGATAGCGAAGAAGAAACGGGCGATGGCGAACAGGTAGATCAGGGTAATCAGGTCGCCCAGCCCCGCCATCGGCGAATCAACGGTCACCACCGGCAGCGCGGTAGCGATGGTCAGCATCACGCCGACCATCACGTACGGCGTCAGGCGGAAGACCCAGCCGGAGGCATCCGGGCCAACGCTCTGGCGCCCCAGCAGTTTCAGGATATCCCGGTACTCCTGCAGTACGCCCGGGCCGCGGCGATTATGCAGACGCGCGCGGGCGACGCGGGTCACCCCGGACAACAGCGGCGCGACGGCGAACAGCACCAGCGCCTGCAACAATGCAATTAATACGCTCATTCTCAGGCTCCTCGGGAAATCACAATCACCACCAGTACCGCCAGCTCCACCAGCGCCACGCCGCGAAACAGCGCGGGCGCGGAAGCGTTCTGCCAGCCGGGTACCAGGCGCACCGGGTTCAGCCAGTGGCGCAGCTTGAGAATTGGCGCAAAAGCCTCTTTCACCGGCATGGCGAAACCGTGGGCGGTCACCACCATGGATTTTTCATGGTCATAGCCGCAGACCCAGGCCGCGCCGCGCGAGCGCGCCGGCAGGCGATCGCCCTTAAAGAAGATCATCAGCAGCAGCGGCAGCAGCGGGCAGGCAATCAGCAGAATGGCGATCAGCGGCTGAGACACCACGCTGGAGACCTCCGCCTGCACCGGAAACGCCCCGCTCACCAGCGGCAGCAGCCACGGCGCGGCAACCCCGCCAATCACGCAGCAGACGGCGGCCAGCACCACGCTAAAGGTCATCAGCCCCGGCGCGCAGGTGGCGTTTTCCGCCTCTTTGCTTCGCGGCGCGCCGAGGAAGGTGACGCCGTAGACTTTCGCCATACACATCACCGCCAGCGCGCCGGTGATCGCCAGGCCCACCGCCAGCAGCGGCCCAAGCAGGCGGCCAACAAACGCGTCGCCGGTGCTCAACTTAAAGAAGGACTGATAGATAACCCACTCTCCGGCGAAGCCGTTCAGCGGCGGCAGCGCGGCCATCGCCATCAGACCCACCAGCATCGAAAGGGAAATCAGCGGCATTTTCTTGCCGATCCCGCCAAGCTTTTCGATATCGCGATGGCCGGTGCGGAACCATACCGCTCCCGCGCCGAGGAACAGGGTAGTTTTAAACAGGCTATGGTTGATCAGGTGATACATGCCGCCGATAAAGCCCAGCACCATCAGGGTTGGGTTATGGGTCGCCACGCCGGTGACAAATGCCCCGAGGCCGAGCAGGATAATGCCGATGTTTTCCAGGGTGTGGTACGCCAGCAGGCGCTGAATATTGTGCTCCATCAGGGCGTACAGCCCGCCGACGAAGGCGGTGATCATCCCCAGCACCAGCAGCATCACTCCCCACCACAGCGGCGGAACGCTGCCGGCCAGCGAGACCGTCAGGATGCCGTACAGACCGACCTTCATCACTACCGTAGAAAACAGCGCGGCAGCCGGAGCGCTGGCGCCAGCGTGGGCCTGCGGCGCCCAGCCGTGCAGCGGAATGACCCCGGCCAGCAGCGCAAAGCCGATCAGGCCCGGCAGCCACAGCAGCGCGTTTTGCGGCGCCGCCACCACCAGCTGGGTAATCTGCCCCAGCTCAAGGGTGCCGTAGGTCGACCAGACCAGCCAGCAGCTCCACGCCATCAGCAGCGTACCGAGGCGTCCCAGCGCAAACCACAGCTTGCCGGACTGCGCGCAGCCGGTAAGAAACGCGGCGCAAAGGGCCATAATTTCCGCCATCACCACCAGCGCGCCGAAGTTCGTCACCACCACGGCGCAGACGGCGGCGGCCAGCAGGAGATTCACCAGCAGACCGTTGGCTTTAACCTGCGGATGACGATGCCAGGCGATATTGAACAGCGAAATCGGCAGCGCCGACAGGCCGATTGCCAGCAGCCACAGCGCATTGACGCCGCCAACGCGCAGGGGCAGGTGCAGCATTTGCAGCATGCCGGCGCTGACGCGATCCGGCATCAGCAGCGCCGTTCCGCCCGCCAGCACCAGCATCGCGCTGGCGACCGCGCCGCCAATCCCGGCGATCGCCCCGCTCAGCGGTTTGCGCAGAGCGAACAAAAACGCCAGCACCGCGCTGGCGGCGTACCAGGCCACCGCCTGATTCACTAAGGAAATCACACTCATTTCACGTCCCCTTGTTGCGCCTGGAACAGCGACAGATCGCCGAGGTCGGTATTAAAAGTCAGCTGCCGCTTACGCTTGCTGGCCTGGGCGATATCGCGGATATCCACCAGCAGCAGCGCTTTGGTCGGGCAGGTGCGCACGCACGCCGGGCCTTCCTCATCGAAGTGGCACAGGTCGCATTTGACGGCGATAGCGCGTACGCCCGGCACCCAGTCGAGCAGCGAGCTGACGCGCGCCGGGGCCGGCGGCGCGGCGGGAGCCAGCGGCGTATTGGCGTTAGCCGGAATATCCAGCGGGCGGCTGCCGGAAAACTCAATGGCGCCGAACGGACAGGCGATGCCGCACAGCTTGCAGCTTACGCACAGGCTCTCATTGAGCTGCACCGCGCCATCGACGCGATTAATGGCGTTAACCGGGCAGACGGCGGCGCAGGGCGCATCTTCACAGTGGTGGCACATCTGCGGCGCGGATTCTTTTTCATTGCGCATCAGCCGTAGCCGGGGCATGGCTTGCAGGCCCTGCTGGCGGTGAGTCTCAGCGCAGGCGGCTTCGCAGGTGCGACAGCCGATACAGACGGTGGAGTCAGCAATTACAAAACGGTTCACCGGGTCATCCTCAGGTGAAAGTCATTTTTGACGAAAACAGGTTGCGCAGGTGTCAGCTTCGACACTTGTCGACACCTGACGATTAACGGGCCAGCGTCAGGTGGTTTAAATCCACCGGCTGGTCTTGTTCGATAGCCTCGTAGAGACGGTCATAAACGCTGGCGATAGTCGCCAGATAGTGCTCCAGAACCTGCTCGCGATCGCGGTTGCTGATCCGGCCATCAATGGTGCCGTCTGAGCCCAGCGTGGCCTGGGCAATCAGCCGTCTGTCGCCGCCGTCTTTACTCTCTACGTAATACTCGATGGTGTGGCTGTTAAAGCCCTCCGCCAGCGCCACGTAAACCTGAAAATGACCAAACAATACGAAGCACAGCTCTTTATCCGGCGCGCAGCTCATCGCATGATGCAAACGCGCTTTCGACAGGGTTATCCCCTGTACCAGCGAGTTGCAGTAGGTATGCCACTGCTCCTGATGCTGGCGGTGACGATCGGCGATGTAGTCCGCCTTTTCACTTAATTCCCAAATAGTCATCCCGGATCCCCCGTTGTATGAGATGCACCGGTTAAGCATTTTTCATGCCAAAAGTTAATTAATTGATTTTTAACGATTTTAATAAATTTACCCTATAAGAAAGACATGTCGATGACGATGTCTGAGCGGTGTCATCGACATTTTTATGACATTACTTATGACCTGGCATCGTTATTGCATTAATGGGCCATCGCGATACGGAGGCACCATGCACGAAATCACCCTTAGCCAGCGGGCGCTGGAAATTATCGAACAGCAGGCGCAGCAGGCCGGCGCGCGTCGGGTCACCGGCGTGTGGCTGAAAGTGGGGGCATTTTCCTGCGTGGAAGCCAGCGCGCTGACCTTCTGCTTTGAGCTGGTGTGCCGCGGCACGCTGGCGGAAGGCTGTGAGCTGCATATCGCCGAACAACAGGCTGAATGCTGGTGTGAATCCTGCCAGCAGTACGTGCATCTCATCTCACAGCACGTGCGCCGCTGCCCGCAGTGTCAGAGCGACCGGCTGCAAATTGTGGCGGATGACGGCTTACAGATTCAGCGACTAGAAGTGGAGTAATAAGATTATGTGTACAACCTGCGGCTGCGGTGAAGGCAACCTTTATATAGAAGGCGACGAGCATAACCCGCATTCGGCGTTTCGCAGCGCCCCCTTCGCGCCCGCCCCGCGCCAGATGATGACCATTACCGGCGTGAAAACCGATAACTTTTCCCCCACCCGCTCGGAGACTGGCGACCTGCACTACGGTCATGGCGAAGCGGGTACCCATGCGCCGGGCCAGAGCCAGCGGCGGATGCTGGAAGTGGAAATCGACGTCCTGGATAAAAACAACCGTCTGGCCGCCCGCAACCGCGCGCGTTTCGCCGCCAGGAGCCAGCTGGTGCTGAACCTGGTCTCCAGCCCCGGCTCCGGCAAAACCACCCTGCTGACAGAAACCCTGCTGCGGCTGAAAGAGAAAACCGCCTGCGCGGTCATTGAAGGCGATCAGCAAACGGTGAACGACGCCGCGCGCATCCGCGCCACCGGCACTCCGGCGATTCAGGTCAACACCGGCAAAGGCTGCCATCTCGACGCGCAGATGATCGCCGACGCCGCGCCACGCCTGCCGCTGGCGGACCACGGCATTCTGTTTATCGAAAACGTCGGCAACCTGGTGTGTCCGGCAAGTTTCGACCTCGGCGAACGTCATAAAGTGGCGGTGCTGTCGGTAACCGAAGGCGAAGACAAACCGCTGAAGTATCCGCATATGTTCGCCGCCGCCAGTCTGATGCTGCTTAACAAGGTCGACCTGCTGCCGTATCTCAACTTTGACGTAGAGAAGTGTCTGGCCTGCGCCCGCGAGGTGAACCCGGATATTGACATTATTCTGCTTTCCGCCACCAGCGGCGAAGGCATGGACCAGTGGCTTCGCTGGCTGGAGGCGCAGCAATGTGCATAGGCATACCCGGACAAATCTGCGCTATTGACGGCAATCTGGCGAAGGTCGAAGTGTGCGGCATTCAACGCGAAGTCGACCTGACCCTGGTGGGCGCGGTTGACGATCGCGGTCAGCCGCGTCTCGGCCAGTGGGTGCTGGTCCACGTGGGTTTTGCCATGAGCGTGATTAACGAAGCCGAAGCCCGCGACACCCTCGAGGCGCTGCAAAATATGTTTGAAGTCGAGCCGGACGTCGGCGCGCTGCTGTACGGCGAGGAGCGGTAAATGCGTTTTGTTGATGAATACCGCGCTCCGGAACAGGTGATGCAGCTGGTGGAACATCTCCGGCTGCGCGCGCGCCTGCTGCCGCATACCGCCGAACGTCCGCTGCGCATAATGGAAGTGTGCGGCGGCCATACCCACGCTATTTTTAAATTTGGCCTCGATCAGCTGCTGCCGGAAAATATTGAATTTATCCACGGCCCCGGCTGCCCGGTGTGCGTGCTGCCGATGGGGCGTATCGACGCCTGTATCGATATCGCCAGCCGTCCGGGGGTGATTTTCTGCACCTTTGGCGACGCCATGCGCGTACCGGGAAAAAACGGCTCGCTGCTGCAGGCAAAATCGCGCGGCGCCGACGTCCGCATCGTCTATTCGCCGATGGACGCCCTGAAGCTGGCGCAGCAGCACCCCGAGCGAGAAGTGGTATTCTTCGGTCTCGGCTTTGAAACGACGATGCCCGCCACCGCCCTGACCCTGCGTCAGGCCCGGGAGCGCGGCGTCGGGAACTTTTACTTTTTCTGCCAGCACATCACCCTGCTGCCGACCCTGCGCAGCCTGCTCGACCAGCCGGATAACGGTATCGACGCTTTTCTCGCCCCCGGTCACGTCAGCATGGTGATTGGCACCGATGCTTACGGGTTTATCGCCAGCGACTATCACCGTCCATTAGTGGTGGCCGGATTCGAACCGCTTGATCTACTGCAAGGCGCGATGATGCTGGTTGAGCAGACAATAGCGCAGCACAGCGAAGTGGAGAACCAGTATCGCCGGGTGGTGCCCGATGAGGGCAACCCGCTGGCGCAGTCGGCCATCGCCGACGTGTTTTGCCTCAGCGGCGATAGCGAGTGGCGCGGTCTGGGGGTGATTAACGACTCCGGCGTGCACCTGACGGCCGCGTATCAGCGTTTCGACGCAGAAGCGCATTTCCGCCCGGCGCCGCAGCGGGTCTGCGACGACCCGCGCGCCCGCTGCGGCGAGGTGCTGACCGGCCGCTGTAAACCGCACCAGTGCCCGCTATTCGGCAATACCTGCAACCCGCAGAGCGCATTCGGCGCGCTGATGGTCTCATCGGAAGGCGCCTGCGCCGCCTGGTATCAATATCGCAGTCAGGAAATCGAAGCATGAAAAGCGTTCAGTTAGCCCATGGTAGCGGCGGTCAGGCGATGCAGCAGCTGATCGGCGACCTGTTTATGCAGGCTTTCGCCAACCCCTGGCTGGCGGAGCAGGAAGATCAGGCGCGTCTCGATCTCGCTCAGCTTAGCGCGCAGGGCGACAGGCTCGCCTTCTCCACCGACAGCTACGTTATCGATCCGCTGTTTTTCCCCGGCGGTAATATCGGCAAGCTGGCGGTCTGCGGCACGGCGAACGATGTGGCGGTGAGCGGCGCGCTGCCGCGCTATCTCTCCTGCGGGTTTATTCTCGAAGAGGGACTGGAGATGGCCACCCTCGAAGCGGTGGTGAGCAGCATGGCGCAGACCGCGCGGGAAGCCGGTATCGCCATTGTGACCGGCGATACCAAAGTGGTGCCGCGCGGGGCGGCGGATAAGCTGTTTATCAATACCGCCGGGATCGGCGTCATCCCTACCGATATTCGCTGGGGGGCGCAGCAGATTAGCGCGGGAGACGTGCTGCTGGTCAGCGGCACGCTTGGCGATCACGGGGCAACGATCCTCAACCTGCGCGAACAGATGGGGCTGGACGGCGCGCTGTCCAGCGACTGCGCGGTGCTGACGCCCTTGATTCAGACGCTGCGCGACGTAGCTGGCGTGAAAGCCCTGCGCGATGCCACCCGCGGCGGCGTTAACGCGGTGGCCCATGAATTCGCCGCCGCCAGCGGCTACGGAATAGAGCTGCATGAACAAAAGCTGCCGGTTAACGATACCGTACGCGGCGTTTGCGAGCTGCTGGGGCTGGACGCGCTTAATTTCGCCAACGAGGGTAAGCTGTTGATCGCCGTTGCCCGCGAGGCGGCGGAAAGCGTACTTGCGCATTTACGGTCTCATCCATTAGGCCGCGATGCGGCGATAATCGGCGACGTTGTGCCGCGCGCGGGCGTGCGCTCTGTCGGTCTGTACGGCGTCAAACGCACGCTGGATCTTCCTCACGCCGAGCCGCTGCCGAGAATTTGTTAACGGTGCGGGCCCCCGGATTGCGGCTAACGCCTTATCCGGGCTACAACACTGCGCACACCTGTAGCCCGGCTAAGCGCAGCGCGAGCCGGGAAAAGCCTGCATGATTATCCAGCCCAAACCAGCGGGCACCCACGGATGGGTTAATGGCGGTCACAACCGCTTTATTAACAGACTATTATTTGTGTCATCACTTTCTTCTGCGCCGCTTTGCGGCGCTTTTGGACTTAAGCAATGTCGTATACACCGATGGGCGATCTTGGGCAGCAGGGTCTGTTTGATATCACCCGCATTTTATTACAGCAGCCGGACCTGGCCGCGCTGAGCGAGACGCTGACCGGCCTGGTGCAGCAGTCCGCGCTCGCCGACCGGGCGGCGATTATTCTGTGGCATTCCGGCAATCATCGCGCTATCCGGCACGCCTGCGACGACGCGGGGCAGCCGGTGAGCTACGAAGATGAAACCGTCCTCGCCAACGGCCCGGTTCGACGCCTGCTATCGCGTCCGGATGCGCTGCATTGCGATAGCGCCACCTTTGCCGAAACCTGGCCGCAGCTCGCCGTAAGCGGACTCTACCCCAACTTTGGCTATTACTGCCTGCTGCCGCTGGCGGCGGAAGGGCGTATCTTCGGCGGCTGCGAATTTATTCGCGACGACAACCGGCCGTGGACTGAAAAAGAGTACCAGCGGCTGCACACCTTTACGCAAATCGTTGCCGTGGTCACCGAACAGATCCAAAGCCGGGTCAGCAACAACGTCGATTACGACCTGCTGTGCCGGGAACGCGATAACTTCCGCATCCTGGTGGCGATCACCAACGCGGTGCTCTCGCGGCTGGATATCGATGAGCTGGTCAGCGAAGTGGCCAAAGAGATCCACCGCTACTTCCGCATCGACGCCATCAGCGTGGTACTGCGCAGCAACCGCAAAGGTAAGCTCAATATCTACTCCACCCACTACCTCGACGCCAGCCATCCGGTACATGACCAGAGCGAAGTGGACGAAGCCGGTACCCTGACCGAGCGGGTATTCAAAAGCAAAGAGATGCTGCTGCTCAATCTCCACGAGCACGACCCGCTGGCGCCGTACGAAAAAATGCTTTTCGAGATGTGGGATAACAAAATCCAGACCCTGTGCCTGCTGCCGTTGATGTCCGGTAATACTTTGCTTGGGGTGCTGAAGCTGGCGCAGTGCGATGAAAAAGTCTTCACCACCACCAACCTCAAGCTGCTGCGGCAAATTGCCGAGCGCGTCTCGATCGCCATCGACAACGCCCTCGCCTACCGCGAGATTCAGCGGCTGAAAGAGCGGCTGGTCGATGAGAACCTCGCCCTGACCGAACAGCTCAACAACGTTGAGAGCGAGTTTGGCGAAATCATTGGCCGCAGCGAGGCCATGAACAGCGTGCTCAAGCAGGTGGAGATGGTGGCGCAGAGCGACAGTACGGTGCTGATCCTAGGCGAAACCGGCACCGGTAAGGAGCTGATTGCCCGCGCTATTCATAACCTGAGCGGCCGCAATAGCCGCCGGATGGTCAAAATGAACTGCGCGGCGATGCCAGCCGGGCTGCTGGAAAGCGACCTGTTTGGCCACGAGCGCGGCGCTTTCACCGGCGCCAGCGCCCAGCGTATCGGCCGTTTCGAACTGGCGGACAAAAGCTCGCTGTTTCTCGATGAAGTGGGCGATATGCCGATTGAACTACAGCCGAAACTGCTGCGCGTGTTGCAGGAGCAGGAGTTCGAGCGTCTCGGCAGCAATAAGCTGATTCACACCGACGTGCGCCTGATCGCCGCCACCAACCGCGATCTTAAACAGATGGTCGCCGATCGCGAGTTTCGCAGCGATCTCTACTACCGGCTGAACGTCTTCCCGATCCATCTGCCGCCCCTGCGCGAACGGCCGGAGGATATTCCTCTGCTGGTGAAGGCCTTCACCTTTAAAATCGCCCGCCGTCTCGGACGCAATATCGACAGCATTCCGGCGGAGACGCTGCGCCTGCTTAGCCGCATGGAGTGGCCGGGTAACGTGCGCGAACTGGAGAACGTCATTGAACGCGCGGTGCTGCTGACCCGCGGCAGCGTGCTGCAGCTTTCACTGCCGGAAATGAGCCTCGAGACTGAGCCGCTGCCGGCAGAAGTGCTGCCCGAAGAGGGCGAAGACGAATACCAGCTCATTGTCCGGGTGCTGAAAGAGAGTAACGGGGTGGTCGCCGGGCCGAAGGGCGCGGCCCAGCGTCTGGGATTAAAGCGCACGACGCTGCTTTCGCGCATGAAACGGTTGGGTATTAATAAAGACCAGCTGCAGTAGGCATAACCTTAAAACGCTGTTTCATTTTATTTTTAATGAAACAGCGTTCTGTGAGACAACTCGCTTTACCCGTTCCTGATGAATGATAAATAAGCTTTTTCCTTAATGGAGATGCTTATGACGCGTTTACCTCTGGCCGCCGCCATCGCTTTGCTTTTGGCTTCTCCGGCGGCATTTTCCTCTCTCCCCACCTTTTCTGTCTGGCCCGGCGGTGAAGCCCCCGGCGCGAAAAACAGCCCGGCGAGCGAATCGCTGGTAGAGCGCAGCAAAGATCCCTCGCTGCCCGATCGCGCGGTCACCGGGATTCGTGCTCCGACAATTACCGTTTACGCACCGGAGAAGCCCAACGGTATTGCGCTGCTGGTGACGCCGGGCGGCTCTTACCTGCGAGTGGTATTGGATAAAGAGGGCAGCGATCTCGCGCCGGTATTTAACGCCCGTGGCTATACCCTGTTTGTCATGACCTACCGGATGCCGGCGGACGGTCACGCGGAAGGCAGCGAGGCACCGTTGGCCGATGCGCAGCGCGCGCTGCGTACCCTGCGGGCGCGGGCCGCCGAGTGGCATATCGACCCGCATAAAATCGGCATTATGGGCTTTTCCGCCGGGGGGCACGTGGCGGCCAGCCTGGAGACCCGGTATAGCGAACCGGCTTACGTCGCCGTGGACGCGGTTGATCGGCAGAGCGCGCGGCCGGACTTCGCGGTGCTCGGCTATCCGGTGATTTCGATGGATCCGGCGATTGCCCATCCCGGATCGCGCAAGGCATTGATTGGCGAAACGCCGACGGCGGAGCGGCAGCATCGCTATTCACCGGAGCAGAACGTCACGCCGCAGACGCCGCCAACCTTTATTTTCCACGCGGTAGACGATCCTTCCGTGCCGGTGGATAACGCGCTGGTGATGTTTAACGCCCTGCGCGCGCAGCAGGTGCCGACCGAGCTGCATCTGTTCGCCGAGGGGAAACACGGATTTGGTATTCGCGGGACCCGGGGCCTGCCCGCCGCCGAATGGCCGCAGCTGGCGATGAACTGGATAGCTTCGCTGGCGGAAATGAACAAATCGCGCCGATAATCCCCGGCTCGCGGCTGACGCCTTAGCCGGGCTACCTGTCCACAGACGGTGGGGGCCTCGTAGCCCCGGTAAGGCGTCAGCCGCCACCGGGGAGGGCATCTGAAGCCCCGGTGGGGATGACTTCCCGGAGGCGATGCTGCGCATCTGTCCGGGCTACAAGTTCGTGCGGTTTGGTAGCCCGGACAGGCGCGTCAAGCGCCGCCTCCGGGGGGATTTTGCCGGGCTATTTATCAGAACTGAAGCCGTTGCTGGTCGCCAGTTCGGCAAACCACAGCGCGTTGCGCTTTATCAGCCGCTCTCCGGTTTGCAGGTCGAGCCGCCAGAAGCCGTAGCGGCGCTTGAACGAGTTAATCCACGACCAGTTATCGATAAAGGTCCACTGATGCACGCCAAAGCAGTTCGCGCCGTCGGCAATGGCGCGATGCAGCTGCACCAGATGCTCTTCCATCAGGCCGATGCGGAACGAATCGTCAATCACCCCGTCCTCGCCCGGCTCGCCTTCCGACTCGATATCCATCGCGATACCAATTTCCGCGAGGAACCACTTTATATTGCCGTAGTTATCGCGAATATTGGCGGCAATGTCATAAATCGCCTGCGGCAGAATCTCATTATTATCGCGATAAGGATTAAAGCGCCCTTGCGGATTCACATAGTTTTCGAAATAGAACTCCGGGGTGAAATAGTCCAGCGTATAGTCGCTTTCGCGCGCTTTCACCCGCCGCGGAACGTAATAGTTAACGCCGAGAAAATCGACGCGCGATCCGGTAATCAGCTCAACGTCGGCTTTTGTCACCTCCGGCAAACAGTCGTGCGCGGCCAGAATTTCGCACAGCGCTTTCGGGAACTGATGTTTCACCAGCGGGTCGAGGAAGCTGCGGTTGAAGAACAGATCCGCATACCACGCCGCTTTTTGGTCTTCCGCGCTGTCGTTGCGGGTATAGGACGGCGTCAGATTCAGCACCACGCCAATCTCGCTTTCCAGCGCCAGCGCGCGAAACTCGCGCACCGCTTTGGCGTGGGCCAGCATAATGTTAAACGCCACCTGCGCCGCCAGACTGCCGTCTTTCTTGCAGGGATAGTGGAAGTCATACAGATAGCCGCCCTCAACCGGCACAATCGGCTCGTTGAAGGTGATCCAGTATTTCACTTTGTGCCCAAACAGCTCAAAAGCGGTACGGGCAAAACGCGCGAAAAGATCGGTCACGTGCGCCGACTCAAAGCCGCCGTACTGCTTTTGCAGCGCTTCCGGCATGTCAAAGTGATAGAGGTTGATCATCGGCTCGATGCCGTTTTCAATCATCTCATCCAGGTAGGCATGATAAAAACGCACCGCGTCCGCATTGGGCGCGCCGGTTTCGAAGTCGTCAATCAGCCGCGACCACTGAATCGAGGTGCGAAAAGAGTTGAACCCGGTCCGCTTCATCAACGCCACGTCCTGGGGATACTGATGGTAAGTGTCGCAAACCGTTTGCGGCCCAATCTGCTGATAAAAACGTTCCGGCTGTTCGGCAAACCAGCTATCCCAAATAGAACGATGCGGCTTATTGCTTATCCCTTCCGTCTGCGGACCGGATGCCGCCGCGCCCCAAAAAAAACCTTCCGGAAACTGATACCGGGTCATAACGCCTCCTGTAAGTTAAAAAAGGCCGCGCCCAACGGGCGCAGCCAATAAGCACTACTCTGCAACCACTTCAATCGATTTGATAAACATGTAGCCCCAGTCGCCGGCGAATTTACCGAAGTCGATGCGGTTATCGCCGGCCTTCAGCTCCACCGGCACCCGCAGCTGCTGGCCCTGTTCATCGGTTTGCGGGAATTCAACCGCGATTGGCGCGCCGCCGTTGACGATAAACGAGTTTTTCTTGCCGCCCCATTTGCCGCTGAACGTCACCTGCAGCTGATACTTGCCGGCCCACGGCGCGGCAACCTGCCAGCTCACCTTATCGCCATCGTTGGCGAACGGCCCGAGGAAGCCGTCTTCGTCAATCGTCAGCGCGTCTTTCTCGCTTTTCGCCGCCTCGATCTTGCCATCGGTCACGTTCACAACCCCGCCGCTAAAACGGCAGTAATCAGCGGGCGCTTTCCCGACGGCTTCTGTCACCGTGACCTTTACGGTTTTACTGCTTTTGAGCAGAGCATCATCGGCGCTAAAGGTCAGCGCGTATTCACCGGGGGCGCTAAACCAGGCGCGGGTTTCGGCTTTATCCGTCGCGCAGATATGGGCCTGCGCGTTGCCGCCGTTGCTCCAGCTCACCTTAACGTTGCGATCCGGCAGCCCGTCATCGCGCCAGCTCGCGCTGAGCTGCACGCCCTGGTCCTGGCTGGTGGTGAGCGTTTCCACCAGCGTGACTTCCGGCGCCTGATTCGCCTGGGTGTGCTTCACGCTAATCACGTTCGAAGGCGATGAACTGCCGCTCTCGTTTTTAGCAATGACGCGGTAATAGTACGTATTCCCCAGTTGCAGACTGCGATAGTCATCGCGGAACAGATCCATCGTCTGCGGGTTCCACTCGTTAACTCCGTCCGAAATATCGCGCCCCACGACCTTCCACGGTCCGGATGCCGAATCGGCGCGCTCGACATCATAAGCGCGCCCTACCGCCGCCCCCAGCCAGTTGATCGCAAACGGTGAGTCCGTCGCCCGCAGCGTCGGCGCATCCGGCTTCGGCAGCGGCGGCGCTTTCTCCTGCCCGTTCATCTGCGCCGCGGCGGTCCGCACCAGGTCGACCACCTCCATCTCCTGATTGGCTTTACCGTCGACCGGAAAGCCCGGCAAATGGTAGCTGTAGTGGCCGGTGGACTCTTTATGCCAGTAGAAACCGCCATCGTGACGATGACCGCGGAAGCCCCAGATTAAACCGCCCGCCGCCTGCGCGCCGTTGACTTCGCTATGGACGATCGACTGCATAATGGCGTTAAGCTGCTGCGCATCCAGCAGGCCAAATTCGCCCACCATATAAACTTTCTTACCCGCGGCCGCCGTCAGGTCTTTTTTCACCTGATCGGGATGGTTGTTATCGGCATTGGTGTAGTAGTGGTTGCTGACGATATCGACATGGGGATCGTTAAGCGCAAACGCATTAATTTTCTTATAGGTGCCATCCACCACCAGCTGATGCGGCGCCCACTTTTTGATCCATGCGGCGGTCTGCTGAAGGAACGCCGCGTTGGTGTCTTCCAGCTCGTTGCCGGTCTCCCAGGCCATAATCGCTTTTTCGTCATAGTAAGGGCGCCCGGTCACGCTGTTGGTACGGGTGATAACCTGACGAATCACGTCCAGATAGGCCTTGAAGGTTTTACTATCGGTACGGTAAAAATCCTCCGGCTTTTCGTGGTAGAACGCCGCCAGCTGCTCGCGACCGCCCCACCACCACCAGTGATCGATAAACGGCAGAATCAGGCGCAGACCCTGTTTGTCCGCCTCGGCGATCATGTTGTCGTACACCCGCATCGCCTTTTCGTTCAGACGCGGCATGTCGTCGGCGGTTTCCGGAGCCAGAATATGGGTTTCGCGACCGCAGGCCTCGTCAAACGTCTGCTGCACCGAGAGCACGTATACCCGCTGCGCCCTGGCGCCGGTTTGCACCAGCGCTTTAATCCAGTTTTCCTGTTCCTCCGCCGTCGGCCAGCGGAAGTATTGCCCCCAGCCGCGCGAGTCGGCTTTACAGGTGCCGCGCGCGTCGTCTTCAATACGATGCAGCTCCGGCGCATGAATGCCCGCAAAGCGGAACACCTTGTCGCCATCTTTTAACGTCGCGCCGTCGCGGGTAATAAAGTGTTCAAAGTGCGACTGCTCCGCGGCCATCGCGCCTGCGCTTCCCAGCGCCGAAAGCAGCGCGACGAGCATCAGTTTTTTCACCGGCTTAATCATCGTTATCTCTCCTCAGAACCAGACTTCGGCCTGCACGCCGAAGTTCAGCGTGTCGGTATCGCCGCTGCGCGAGTAGCTACCGGCGGAAAGGGTATTGGTGCTCCAGTCGTAGTTGCCGTCCAGCGCGTCGGACACCCCCTTATCCCACTTCGCGTAAGTGACGAAGAAGCGCAACTGCGGGCGCGTCCAGAAGCCGGAATCAAAGGTCAGGGTCGGCGCGATGGTCACTTTAGTCAGGCCGCCTTTGCCCTTGCCGTCCACGCCTTTGTAGTTTTTATCGTCGAGATATTCGTAGCCCAGCTCGTACTGCATGGCGAAGTTTTTGGTGATCTGCTGATACGGGCGAATCCCCGCCACCCAGCTGGTGCGCCCCCAGCCTTCGGCGTCTTCCGTCCACCAGCGGTAGTTTTTGTCTTTCTGATAGTAGGCGAACGTGGAGATTTCCCAGTCGCCGAGCGAGGCCATGTTATCCAGCACCACGCGCCAGGATTGGGTATCGTCGAGGTTTGCCCAGCCCCAGCCGTTTTTACCCAGCGAGTCTCCCGCCGCCAGGCCGCGTCCGTACTGGAAGACCACGCGAGAGTAGCCGCCGGTCAGGCCGTAAAAGCCGTCAAAGTTGTAAACGCCGGTCACGCCGTAGCCTTTTTCCGCCGAGGTCGGGTGCTTCTCGTTGCGGTTCATGTGGTGGCCAATCAGCTCAAGATCGAAGCCGGTGCCGCCGATCTTTTTCAGCCACAGGTTGAGCGAGTAATCATCCGGATAGCCCTGATCGCCTTTGTCGACCGGGTAGGCTTTGGTTTCGTCCGTCGGCGAGAAGGCGTAAACCCCGGCATCGAAGCGCGCGAAGCCAAGATCCATATTGTCGAAGCCGCCGCCGGTGCCGTTGTACTGAATGTACTCCCAGTCAAACTGATGGCTGGAGGTGTTGGAGCTGCTGTAGCGCTTACCGGCCCAGAAGGTCATCTCCGGGGCAAAGTCGAGGTTGGACAGTTCGGCAAAACCTTCGCGGAACTGCACATCATGCCCGTCGTCGTCCTGACAGTTCCAGTCAGAGGTACATTTTGACTGATGGGTGATGTTGGCCTGGACTTTTGCCACCACGCCGCTGTCCGAGGTTAACGTCACCGTTGGGATCAGTTCGATCTTGGTATCTTCTTCGTTGCCCAGACGCCACTTGCCGTCCGGCATCAGGCCAACGGAGTCAGCGCGATTGCCGTCGGCGTTGGCAAGGATCCCTGAACGGATATAGCCATGCAGCATAAAATCGTACTTCGGATCGGCGCTGGCGCAGTCGCTCATCACCGCAAGGGCAAGTAAAGACAGAGGTATTGAATGATTTAGCCTGATCATTTTTTATCCTTGGTTATTTTTTTATTAACACTGCCTGAGAACGGGAGGAAATTTACGGATCAAAAAAGGAAATGTACATCCACAAACGGAAAGCGCTTTCCGTAATTGCCGGATGAGTTCACAAATTTAACGATAGCAGGCAAATATTCGTGATGGAGTTCACATATTCTGGCAGAAATAAAAAAGCCCGCGCAGGGCGGGCTGGGGCAGACAGGCGAAAAGCTTAGCGTTCAGCGTCGGCAAGCTGGCGTTCGTAGACCTTAAAGAACGGGCGATAGAGCATCCAGGCGTTAAAAATAGCGAACAGGCACATGCATAAGTTTTTCCAGCTACCGTTGGCTGACCACGCCGCGCCGAGCGGCGCCGGCATCGACCACGGCAGCATCGCCACCGCCCGGTCGAGAATCCCCAAATGGGTTAAATACCAGGCGATACAGGCATTTATCAGCGGCACAAAAATAAACGGCAGCAGAAAAACCGGGTTCATGATAATCGGAAAGCCGAACAATATCGGCTCATTAATGTTAAACAGCGAGGGAAGCAGGCCAATTTTCCCGACGCTTTTCAACTGCCGGGAACGGCTGCGCATCGCCATAAAAACCAGCGGCAGCGTCGAGCCGATACCGCCGATTAGCAGGTAGAAATCCCAGAATCCCTGCAGGTAAATATGCGGTAACGTGGCGGAACCGGCGGCCAGCGCCTGTTGGTTTTCAAACAGATAGGTCATCCAGAACGGGTTCATAATCCCGGTGATAATTAGCGCGCCGTGAATACCGACAAACCAAAGCAGGTTGCAGATAAATAACGATATTAAAACCGCGGTTAGGGTATCGGAGGCCACCACCAGCGGCCGTACCGCTTCGCTAATCAGCTCCGGTAAAATGCGCCCGGTGCTTTGCAACAGCAGCGCGTTAATGACGCTAATAGAGAGCATCACCACCAGCAGCGGAATCAGTAGCTGAAAGCCGTTACGGGTCATCACCGGTACCTCTTCCGGCAGGCGGATGCACCAGCCTTTCTTATAGAAAAAGCGTACAATTTCAATGGAGTAAGTACTCGATATCAGCGCGGTAAAAATCCCCATTCCGCCAAGAAAAATATTGGTCGCGCCGTTGTCGCGAAAGCCGATAAACAGCAAAAACGCCAGGCAGCCGGTCAGCCCGCAGAGCCGCTCCGGTAGCCGGTACTGCTTGGCAAGACTGGCGCTGGCGCCGAAGGCCACAATCAGCGCCACCAGCCCGATAGTCAGTTCAAAAGTCGGCAGCAGAATAGGCCGCAGCTGGAAATAGAACTGGCCAAAAGCCGATGCGCCGTCGATGGAAACGGGCGGAAACAAAATCGGCACCAGCAAGCTTCCGACGATCACAAACGGCATCGCCAGCGCAAAGCTGTCGCGCATCGCCGTAATGTGGTTATTGCGCGTCAGAACGTTGGCCAGCGGCGCCAGCCGCTGCTCGATGATATCGAC
Source organism: Klebsiella sp. CN_Kp066 (assembly GCF_040065135.1). NCBI lineage: Bacteria > Pseudomonadati > Pseudomonadota > Gammaproteobacteria > Enterobacterales > Enterobacteriaceae > Klebsiella > Klebsiella sp. CN_Kp066. Next base: position 50,219 of record NZ_JBEAIU010000028.1, read on the forward strand.
GGCAACATTCATTAACTGAATGTTCATAATCCTGCCTTTCAGAAGAGAGTAGTCGCCAGGATGATCGCGCACTCCTGTGTAAAGTAAAAGCCCGTCATAGGTGATCGTGGTCACAATAAATAAATCCACAAACGGAAAGCGCTTTCCGTTTTATATCCGTTGTGACTATAGTCGGCGCATCCCACTCATCAGGAGCGATATATGAAAAAGATAATGTTGTGCTGTTCCGCGGGCATGTCCACCAGCCTGCTGGTGAAAAAAATGATCGCCGAGGCCGAGCAGCGCGGGTTGCCCGTAGAGATCAACGCCTTTGGCGTCGCGGAGTTCGATCAACAGGTCGGCCATTACCAGGTGGTCCTGCTGGGGCCGCAGGTGAAATACATGCAGAAAGATCTGCAAAAACAGGCTGATAAATACGGGATCCGCGTGGAACCCATCAACATGATGGATTACGGCATGCAGAAAGGTGGCGCCGTGCTGGATTTCGCGCTTTCCCTTATCGATAACAAAAACTAAGGAAAGATCATGAGCTCTCTGTACGCGAAGCTGATCGCCGTGATTGAACAGAAGATCACGCCTATGGCGGGGGCGATCGGCCAGCAAAAATACGTCACCTCCATCCGCGACGGTTTCATTACCGCCCTGCCCTTTATGATCGTTGGCTCGTTTTTGCTGGTGTTTATCTTCCCGCCGTTCTCCCCGGATACGACGTGGGGCTTTGCCCGCGCCTGGCTGCAATTTTCGCTCGATCATCGCGATGCGCTGATGCTGCCGTTTAACTTCAGCATGGGGGTGATGACGCTGTTTATCGCCGTCGGGATCGCCGCCAGCCTGGCGAAGCACCATAACCTGGACTCGCTGACCGCCGGGATGCTGTCGCTGATGTCGTTTCTGCTGGTGGCCGCGCCGCTGAAAGATGGCCAGATCTCTACCGCCTACTTCTCCGGCCAGGGGATCTTTACCGCAATTCTGGTGGCGATTTACTCTACCGAGCTGTACGCCTTTCTCAAACGCCACAACATTACGATCCGTCTACCGCCTGAAGTTCCGGCGGGCGTGGCGCGCTCGTTCGAGATCCTGATCCCGGTGCTGGCGATCGTGCTGACGCTGCATCCGCTGAACCTGTTTATCGAAGCGCAACTGGGCATGATCATTCCGGAAGCGATCATGTCGCTGGTGAAACCGCTGGTGGCGGCTTCCGATACCCTACCGGCGATCCTGCTGTCGGTACTGGTGTGCCAGGTGCTGTGGTTTGCCGGCATTCACGGGGCGCTGATCGTCACCGGGATTATGAATCCGTTCTGGATGGCGAATCTGTCGATCAACCAGGCGGCGATGGCCGCAGGCACCGCGATTCCACATATCTATGTCCAGGGCTTCTGGGATCACTATCTGCTGATCGGCGGCGTCGGCTCCACCCTGCCGCTGGCGCTGATGCTGCTGCGCAGCAAGGCCGTGCATCTGCGGACGATTGGCCGGATGGGCGTGGTGCCGGGCGTATTTAACATCAACGAACCGATTCTGTTCGGCGCGCCGATCATCATGAACCCGCTGTTCTTCCTGCCGTTCGTGCTGGTGCCGATGGTCAACGCGACCCTGGCCTACTTTGCGCTGAAGCTGGACCTGGTCAGCCGCGTGGTGTCGATGACGCCGTGGACGACGCCGGCCCCTATCGGCGCCTCCTGGGCGGCAAACTGGAGCTTTAGCCCGGTGATCATGTGCCTGATTTGTATGGCGACGGCGATGGTGATGTATCTGCCGTTCCTCAAAGCCTACGAAAAACAGCTGCTGGAGCAGGAGCACGCTAACGCCGCCGCCCAGGCTGAAGGCGCGCCGCAGTCCGCATAATTCATACTATTCAGAGGTTTGTCATGGAATTAGAAGAACAGGTGATGGGTATTATCATCAACGCCGGGCAGTCGCGCAGCCTGTGCTACGAAGCGCTGAGCTGCGCTAAAGCGGGGGACTTCGCCGCCGCCGACGAAAAAATGAAAGAAGCGGCGCATTTTGCCCGCGAAGCGCATCGGGTACAGACCCAGCTGATTGAAGCCGACGAAGGCGAGGGTAAAACCAAAATGACCCTGGTGATGGTTCACGCTCAGGATCATCTGATGACCTCGATTCTGGCGAAAGAGCTGATCGGCGAACTGATCGCCATTTACCGCTCGCGGCCGCTGCACGCGTAGGGCTCACCTCTCCAGGGGAGAGAAGAAAACCGGCCTGCATCGCGGATGACGTAGCCCGGGTAAGGCGTTGACGCCGCAACCCGGGAAAACGGTAAATGCTCATGTCACCTGGCTGACTTCCCGGCTCGCGCTGCGCTTAGCCGGGCTACCCGGACTGCACGCGTAGCGCCCTCCCGGAGAAAACCGGCTGGCATCGCGGATAACGTCGCGGCCCGGGAAACCGTCGACCACGATTAAGGATAACTATGCTACATCTGGGTTTAGACATTGGCGGCACCAAAATGGAAGCCGTCCTGCTCAACGCGGCGGGCGAATGCTTCTATCGCCAGCGCCGTCCGACGCATAAAGAGAGCTATCAGGCGTTTATGCAGCAGCTGCTCGGGCTGATTGCGACCGTCAGCGACTGGAGCGAACGGCCGTTTACTATCGGCATCGGCCTGCCGGGGGCTATCGACCCGCAAAGCGGCCTGATTAAAAACTGTAACTGTCTGGTGCTCAACGGCCACGACCTGCGTCATGACCTGATGCGGGAACTTGGTCAACCGGTATGGATGGCGAACGATGCCGACTGCTTCACCCTCTCTGAAGCGGTGGACGGCGCGGGCGCGGGGGCAACGACCGTATTCGGCGTTATTATCGGTACCGGCTGCGGCGGCGGCATCGCGGTGAACCAACGGCTACTCAGCGGGCCTAACGCCATCGTTGGCGAGTGGGGACACAATCCTCTGCCGGGCTATTGCCCCGAGCGCGACGGTCCGGCGCAGCCCTGCTACTGTGGCAAAGAGAACTGCATCGAAAGCTTTATTTCCGGCACCGGCTTTGCCCGCCGCTACGGCGAACAGGCGCCTGCGGAAGCGATTATCGCCGCCGCGCAAAACGGCGAACCGCAGGCGCTGGCCCACTGGCGGCATTTTATTGACGCTTTCGCCCGCAGCCTGGCCTCGGTAATCAATATCCTCGATCCGCAGGTGATTGTGTTGGGCGGCGGGCTCTCCAACGTCGGGCAAATCTACGAGCAGCTGCCGTCGGCCATCGTCCCGTATCTCTTTTCCGACAGCTGCCGAACGCAGATCAAAAAGGCGCGCTTCGGCGACGCCAGCGGCGTGCGCGGCGCGGCCTGGCTGCCGGTTCTGGCCGCTGCTGAAGGCCCCCGCCGGTAGACACTTTTTTCAGCAGGTATGCTAAGCTAGGCGAAAATATTCAGACAGAAAAAGCCATGCCAACCATTGATGATGTTTCAAGATTAGCGAATGTCTCCCGAGCGACGGTATCCCGCGTGCTGACCGGCACCCGGGGCGTGCGCGAAGAGAGCCGGGAAGCGGTGCTGCGCGCGGTAGAAGAACTTAACTACCGCCCGAGCTTTGCCGCGCAAAACCTCGCCAGTCAAACATCCAATCACGTGGGGCTGGTGATCCCGGCAAACGATGAAAGCAGCGGCGCGCGCCTGCTGCCGATGCTTTCATTAGCGCTGAAGGGGCTGAATAAGAACCTGATTGTTCAGTACGTCACGGATGCGGCGGAACAGGCGGCGGTCGTCGATGATCTACAGCGTCAGTGCGTGGCGGTAGTGGTACTCGGCGCCGTCCCGGCGGATGCGCCGCGCAACGTGATCTCTTTTGACCGTTTCAGCATTGCCGGGGTCAATAATCAGGGCTATGACTACGCTTTTGCTACCGAAAGCGCCTGCCGCTACGTGATCGGCAAAGGCCATCGCAATATCGCTCTGCTTATTGATAGCGACAGCGATGACGCCAGCCGCCAGATGCTCGAAGGCTATCGCAACGTCCTGCAAAACTACTCCATCCCTTTTAACCGGCAGCTGATGCTGGCGGCCAACGACAACGTTGAACAGGCGCTGCTGACGCTGATCAACAGCTTCAGCAAATACTCGGTGATTATCGTGAAACGCGACCGCTACGCCGCCGAAGCGATGCGCCTGCTGCGCGAATTCAACATCGCCGTACCGCAGGAGGTTTCGCTGCTGAGCCTGGAGGATTCTCCCCTCGCCTCGCTGCTGAATCCGCCGCTGACCTGTATCTCCTGGCCGCTGGAGCAGCTGATGGAGAACTGCCTGCAGCGTATCCGCAACCTGATTGACGAGCGCCCCGCCTTCTCTCCCGAAGGGCGCACGCTGGCGGGCCGCCTGATCCCCCGCCAGTCGGTGGCCGATCTCTCCTGATTTTAGCGCCCGACCTCCCTTTGGCCGGGCCTTTTCCGCACGCACCGCTGGTTTCCACGCTAATCATTCGCCTCATATCTAAATAAGAATTATTTTCATTTATAAATAGCTTATGCTATATAACATAGCAATGGCTATAAATGCTGATTAATTAACCGCAACGTTGTGAGGGACCTTATGCTGCACCTGCCACCTTTGAAGCATCTGATGTTTGCCGCGACTCTGGCGCTGCTGGCCGTCGCCCCCGTCCAGGCCAAAGAGAAATTTAAAGTGATTACCACCTTCACGGTGATCGCCGACATGGCGCAAAACGTCGCGGGCGACGCCGCCGACGTCAGCTCCATCACCAAACCGGGGGCCGAGATCCATGAATATCAGCCGACCCCCGGGGATATCAAACGCGCGCAGGGCGCGCAGCTCATCCTCGCCAACGGCCTGAATCTTGAACTGTGGTTTGCGCGCTTCTATCAGCACTTGAACGGGGTACCGGAAGTGGTGGTCAGTAACGGCATTCAGCCGATGGGCATCAGCGAAGGGCCGTATAACGGCAAACCCAACCCGCACGCGTGGATGTCGGCGGACAACGCGCTGATCTATGTCGATAATATTCGCGACGCGCTGGTGAAATACGATCCTGCAAACGCCAACGCCTATCGCCACAACGCCGAAGCCTACAAAGAGAAGATCCGTCAGACCATGGCGCCGCTGAAGGCGGAACTGGCGAAGCTGCCGCAGGATAAGCGCTGGCTGGTGACCAGCGAGGGCGCGTTTTCTTACCTGGCCCGCGATAACGGCCTGCAGGAGCGCTATCTGTGGCCGATCAACGCCGACCAGCAGGGTACCCCGCAGCAGGTGCGCAAAACCATCGACACCATGAAGAAAGAGCGGATCCCGACCATTTTTAGCGAAAGCACCATTTCCGATAAACCGGCGCGTCAGGTGGCCCGGGAAGCCGACGCCCACTATGGCGGCGTCCTGTACGTCGACTCCCTGAGTACCGCCGATGGCCCGGTGCCGACCTACCTCGACCTGCTGCGCGTTACGACCCAAACCATCGTCCAGGGCATCAACGACGGACTAAGGAAACAGGCATGAGCCATGAGCAGCCGGGCCTCGCGGTCAACAACGTCAGCGTCACCTACCGCAACGGCCACACCGCGCTGCGCGATGCCTCGTTCTGCGTCCCGCGCAGCTCTATCGCCGCGCTGGTCGGCGTGAACGGCTCGGGAAAATCGACGCTGTTTAAAGCGCTGATGGGCTTTGTGCGCGTCGGAAAGGGCGATATTGCGATTCTCGGTCAGCCGGTTAATCGCGCTCTGCGGCAGAATCTCGTCGCCTACGTTCCGCAGGCGGAAGAGGTGGACTGGTCCTTCCCGGTACTGGTGGAGGATGTGGTAATGATGGGGCGCTACGGCCATATGGGCTGGCTACGGCGGGCCAAACCGCGTGACCATGAGATTGTCGACGCCGCCCTGGCGCGGGTCGGCATGAGCGAGTACCGCCATCGTCAGATCGGCGAACTCTCCGGCGGCCAGAAAAAACGCGTCTTTCTGGCCCGCGCTATCGCTCAGCAGGGAAAAGTCATCCTGCTGGACGAACCCTTCACCGGCGTCGACGTGCAGACCGAAGCGCGCATCATCGAGCTGCTGCGGGAATTGCGCGACGAAGGCTGCACCATGCTGGTTTCCACTCACAACCTCGGTTCGGTAAGCGAATTCTGCGACTACACGGTGATGGTCAAAGGCACCGTGCTGGCCAGCGGCCCGACGGAAAGCACCTTTACCGCTGAAAACCTCGAGCTGGCGTTTAGCGGCGTGCTGCGCCACGTGGTGCTGAGCGGCGCGGAAGAGCGGATTATTACCGACGATGAGCGGCCATTTATCAGCCGCCGGGCGGCGGGGGGCGAAAGATGAGCTGGCTGCTGGAGCCGTTTAGTTATCACTATATGCTGAATGCGATGTGGGTTTCGGCCCTGGTAGGCGGGGTGTGCGCATTTCTCTCTTGCTACTTGATGCTCAAAGGCTGGTCGCTGATTGGCGACGCCCTCTCCCACTCCATTGTCCCCGGCGTGGCGGGCGCTTATATGCTCGGTCTGCCCTTTGCGCTGGGGGCGTTTCTTTCCGGCGGGCTGGCCGCGGGCAGCATGCTGTTTCTTAACCAGCGCTCGAAGCTGAAGGAAGACGCGATTATCGGCCTGATCTTCTCCTCTTTTTTCGGTATTGGCCTGTTTATGGTGTCGCTGAATCCGACCTCGGTGAATATCCAGACCATTATTCTCGGCAATATTCTGGCAATTGCCCCGGAGGATATTATTCAGCTGGCGGCGATTGGCTTTATTTCGATGGCGATTCTGCTGCTGAAGTGGAAAGACCTGATGGTGACCTTTTTCGATGAAAGCCACGCTCGTTCGATTGGCCTCAACACCAGCGGGTTAAAGCTGCTGTTCTTTACCCTGCTGGCGGCCTGTACCGTGGCGGCGCTGCAAACCGTCGGCGCGTTTCTGGTGATTTGTCTGGTAGTGACGCCCGGTGCCACCGCCTGGCTGTTGACCGATCGCTTCCCGCGCTTGCTGGCGATTGCCGTTGCGATTGGCAGCCTGACCAGCTTTTTCGGCGCCTGGCTGAGCTACTATCTGGACGGGGCGACCGGCGGGATTATCGTCGTCGCCCAGACGCTGCTGTTTTTAGCCGCTTTTGTTTTCGCGCCGAAGCACGGCCTGCTCGCCAGCCGTCGCCGCGCCAGGGAGGCCTCATGCTGAGCGCGCTGCTTGAACCTTTTCAGTTCTCCTTTATGGTCAACGCCATGCTGGTGTCGACGATCGTTGCCGTTCCCTGCGCGCTGCTGTCGGTCTTTTTGGTGCTCAAAGGCTGGGCGCTGATGGGCGATGCCATGAGCCACGCGATTTTTCCGGGGGTAGTGGTAGCGTATATCCTCGGTATCCCCTTCGCCATCGGCGCGTTTATCGCCGGGTTATTCTGCGCCATCGCCACCGGCTATCTCGACGATAACAGCCGCATTAAACGCGATACGATCATGGGCATCGTGTTTTCCGGGATGTTTGGCGCGGGCCTGGTGCTGTACGTGTCGATTCAGTCGGAGGTGCATCTCGATCATATTCTGTTTGGCGATATGCTGGGAATTTCCGCCGGCGATATTGCGCAAACGTCGCTGATCGCACTGGGAATAGCACTAATTATCGGGTTTAAGTGGCGTGACTTTCTGCTGCACGCCTTTGACCCGCAGCAAGCGAAGGCCAGCGGATTGCACTGCGGGCTGCTGCATTATGGGCTACTGTGCATGATTGCGCTGACCATCGTGGCGACGCTGAAAGCGGTGGGGATCATTTTGTCGATTTCGCTGCTGATAGCGCCGGGGGCGATCGCTCTGCTGCTGACGCGACGTTTTGTCAGCGCCCTGCTGCTGGCGGTGGCGATAGCGTTAAGCTGTTCGCTGGGCGGCGTGTGGCTGTCGTTTTATCTCGACAGCGCCCCGGCGCCGACCATTGTGGTGCTGTTTACCGTCCTGTTCGTTATCGCGTTTGTCTGGACGTCGGTTCGCGATAGTCAGACCACAGCCCGTTCCGGCGAGGCCCCGGGTCGCGGCTGACGCCTTACCCGGCCTACCTCTCCCGTAGGACGTAGCCCGGACAGATGCGCAGCATCGCCTCCGGGGAAAATTCGCCATTTTTTAGGCCAGCGAGGCCCCGGATCGCGGCTGACGCCTTATCCGGGCTACAGACCGCACGAATTGTAGCCCGGCTAAGCGCAGCGCAAGCCGGGGAGTTTATTGCGGCTTTTTGGGTCGATACTTTTCCGGTAACTCCGGCACCGGGCGTTTATCATCGATCAGGTGGCGAATCGTCAGGATCGGATGCCGCCAGAGCATCCTCGGCCCCGCCCAGCGCATAATCTGCTTCATCTCTTCGCGTTTCGCGGGCTGATAGCAGTGCACCGGGCACTGCTTGCAGGCCGGCTTTTCTTCGCCAAATACGCACCTATCCAGCCGCTTGTCGGCATAGGCGTTGAGCGCCTGATAGTGTTCGGTATCGTCACGGGCCTCCGGGCAGCGGCGCTGGTAGAGCGCGATCATGCTGCTAATGGTCTTTTTTTCCCGCGCAATACGTTTGCCCGCCATCGCCTGTTCCTCCCGAAAAAGATGTATTCATAATACACATTCAGAGAGGGCGATGCAGCCCCATACTCCCTGAGGATTATGCCGGCTTGTCCAGGTGCCCCAGCGGTTTTTCCGGGAAGCATACATCGCGTACCCGGCGCTTGAGCTCCGCCGCATCGGGGAAACCTCCGTCCTGCTTGCGCTCCCAGATTTGCACATCATCAACGGCGACCACGAAGATCCCGCCGGTCCCCGGCACCAGCGTGACCGAAGCGATGTCGGTGCTAAAGCTGTGCAGCAGCTCCTGGGCCATCCAGCTGGCGCGCAGCATCCAGTTGCACTGCGAACAGTAGGTGATGGTAATCGCGGCTTTGTGGCTCATCGGCTTCTCGCTGTCAGTAAAAGGGCAAATTGTAAACAACTTGCAGATTAATTGAAGAATACATGATTATTTTGTTGCAAACGATAATACCTATCATTACCATTCGCAATCAACAAGCATGGAGAAAAAACGTCCAGTAACGGAATAACGGGACACACCTGCACTCTGGAAGTAACGCGTGAGCCAATACTAATAATGATTAAGGCGTGGCTACTATGTATAACTCCACTCAATCAACAGCATGGTTCAAGAAAAGCCTGCTGGTGACTTCTTTGCTTACAGCAATTTATCAGACTTCCGCCGGTGCGGCTGATACCACCGCGAAAACCACCAGCAGCGCATCGACTGATGAAAGCTCGGAACGGATGACCGTTACCGCGCCGGCGCCGTTGCTAAAAGCGGGCAGCGAACATTCGATCAGCGCTCAGGAGCTGCAGGATAAAGGGGCCAACGACTTTGGCTCGATCATGCGCTACGAGCCGCTGATTAGCGCCACCGGCGCCAGCGGCGGTTCCGGAAACGGCAAAAGCGGCTTCGATCGCGGCGGCTATACCGGCTACAATATTCGCGGCATGGAGAGCAACCGCGTCGGGATCGACGTCGACGGCATCGCCCAGCCGAACGCCACCGGACGCAGCTACGCCAGCCGCGCGGGCCTCAATACCTTCGGTATGGGTCGCGACTATATTGACCCCTATATGTACGGCAGCATTGATATTCAGTCCGGGGCGACATCAACAGAAACCGCCAACAGCGCCATCGGCGGCAACGTCTCTTTCCGTCCGAAATCTGCGGATGACTATCTGCATCCGGGCAAAACCAGCGCCTTCGGCTACCGCAGCGGCTACGACTCATCCGATCGCAGCTGGCACAACGGCGTCACCGTTGCCGGCGGCGACGAGACCCTGCGCGGGATCTTCGTCTACAGCCGTCGCGACGGTCAGGAGACGGAAAATAACAGCGGGACCGTTGATTCCTATCCGGCAAACTGGCACTCGGACGCCTTTATGGCCTCCGGGATCTGGCAGCCGAATGACGAGCATAAGTTCACCAGCACCTTCGATTATTACCATAAAACGAACCACACCCATTACGACGCCTGGGACTCCAGCGGCAACAGCGTTATCGGCACGTCAAACCAGACCAGTCAGACCCGTCGCTGGGGCCTGAGCCTGAAAGATGACTGGACGCCGATGAATGATTATATCGACAGCGTATCGACTAAAGTCTACTACCAGCATACCGAGGCCCACGACTGGACCTATATGCCCGACAGCATCACCCGCGCGATGCAAACGGTGAGCTCCGACTATGACACCGACACCTGGGGTATTCAGAGCGCGCTGGCGAAATCGATAGGCCGCCACGATCTGAGCGCCGGTTTTAACGCCAGCACGACGAAAACCCAGCGGCCGTTAACCCAGTCGCCAACCCCGAGCGCTTATAGCCAGATTATGCAGCCGGACGCCGATAGCCGCGGCTATATCGTCGCCGGCTTCCTGCAGGACAAAATTAACTTCGATCTCGACGGCCATAACTTCGCGGTGATCCCGGGCATTCGTGTGATGCATCAGTCGACCAAACCGGAAAACGTCTCCGATTTGGCCAACAACAGCAGCGTACTGACCGGTTCCGACGTGTCAAATCTGTACGGTAAGAACGCTGATACTCAGGCGCTGCCGTCGCTGGTCTTGCAGTACGATATCACTCCGCGCCTGATGACTTATCTGCAGTATCAGCGCGGCGCGCAGTTCCCTAACGCCAGCCAGCTGTACGGTTCCTGGAACCTCGGCTCCAGCTACGCCGGACGCGCCCAGTATGCGCTGATCGGCAACACCGATTTGAAAACCGAAACCAGCGATAACGTTGAGTGGGGGATGAAAGGCGAAGTGACGGAAGGCATCACCATGCGCACCGCGCTGTTCTACAACACCTATAAGAACTTTATCGCCTATACCCGCTACACCCGCGCCAATAACCCGCTGCAGTTCGCCAGCGTTCCGTCGAACATCTACACCATTTACCAGGCGGAAAACCGCGATAAAGCCTATATCTACGGCGGCGAAATCAGCGCTAAATTCAACTTTGGCACCTGGTTTGAAGAGGTTAACGGCCTGAGCGCCACTCTCGCTTACGGTTATAGCGAGGGGCAATCGAAATCCAGCTACAGCGGCGACAAGTACGTTGACCTCGATAGCGTCGCGCCAATGAAGGCTATCGTCGGCGTGGCGTGGGACGATCCGGCAAAAGTGTACGGCACCGCGCTGACCGCCACCTTTGTTAAGGGCAAGCGCGCCACCGCCACCAACCGTGAAAGCTATACCAACACCGGTTCCGCCATTACCGATTCGACCAACGAATATATGCGCGTTCCGGGCTACGGCATGCTGGACTGGACCGCGTACTGGCAGGTCGCGAAGAACGTGCGCCTGAACGGCGGCGTTTACAACATTACCGATCGTAAATACTGGGATTATCTGAGCAGCCGCAATATCGAAACGGCGACGAATCAGGACGCCAACGACAGAGCGCTGGCGGTGATGCCTGGCCGTACCTGGCAGTTGGGCGTGAACGTCGATTTCTGACCGGCCAATAATAAGAAACCTGCTCCCCGGCCGCGCGCCGGGGAAACTCATCGTAGAGAAGGATGTGAATTATGCAAAACACCCAACCGCAACATGCCCCGCTGTGGCAACGCTACCTGACCACGAAAGCGCAATCTTCCGCGAAATACGCCCGCGATATCGCCGCCGAAATGGGGATTAGCGAAGCGGAGCTAACCGAAGCCCGCCTGGGCTACGACGCCGTACGTCTGCAGAACGACGCCCGCGCCATCCTGACGGCACTGGAAGCCGTGGGGGAAACCAAATGCATCTGTCGCAACGAATACGCGGTGCATGAACAGGTCGGCGAATTTACCCATCAGCATTTAAGCGGCCACGCCGGACTGGTGCTAAATCCGCGCGCCCTCGACCTGCGCCTGTTTCTGAGCCAGTGGGCCAGCGCTTTTCGCCTGAACGACAACGGCCGCCAGAGCATCCAGTTCTTTGATCCGCACGGCGACGCGCTGCTCAAGGTTTACACCACTGAAAATACCGACATGGCGGCCTGGGATGCGCTGATTGTCGCGCAGACGCAGCAATCGCCTGCCCCGCTGGCGATTCGCCCGGCCGATCCGCTGAAATTTGCCGACTCCGCCGACGGCGAGGCGCTGGAAAACGAATGGCGCGCCATGACCGACGTCCACCAGTTCTTCGGCCTGCTGAGAAAATATAACCTGTCGCGCCAGCAGGCTTTCCGCCTGGTCAGCGACGACCTCGCCTGCCGCATTGACAACCAGACGCTGCCGGGCCTGCTGGAAACCATCCGCCAGGACGGCAACGAGATCATGATTTTTGTCGGCAACCGCGGCTGCGTGCAGATCTTCACCGGCGCGCTGGAAAAAGTCGCTCCGATGCGCGGCTGGCTGAATATCTTCAACACCGCTTTTACCCTGCATCTGCGCGAGGAGAGCGTGGATGAAATCTGGGTGACCCGCAAACCGACCTCTGACGGCCACGTCACCAGCGTCGAGCTGTTCGCCAAAGACGGCACGCAGATCGCACAGCTGTTCGGTCAACGCAGCGAAGGCCATCCGGAGCAGACGCAGTGGCGTGCGCAGGTCGATCGTTTGACTACCGAAGGACTCATCGCATGAAGCGCTGGCTGATATTGCTTGCGGCGCTCCCGCTGTTGGCCAGCGCCGCCGCCGAGCGCATTGTGTCACTCGGCGGCGACGTCACGGAGGTGGTTTACGCCCTCAACGCCCAGCGGCTGCTGGTGGCGAAAGACAGCACCAGCACCTGGCCTGCCGCCGCGCAGAGCCTGCCGGATGTGGGTTATATCCGCCAGCTGAATGCCGAGGGGATCCTCTCCCTGCGCCCGACGCTGGTGCTGGCCAGCGCCCAGGCGCAGCCCTCGCTGGTGCTGAAAAAGGTGGCAGAGAATAAGGTTAAGGTCGTCAACGTGCCGGGCGGCTACGACCTTCCGGCAATCGAAGCAAAAATTGACGTGATTGCCGACGCCCTCGGTAAGCAGAGCGAAGGAAAAGCTCTGCGCCACAAGCTTCTTCAGCAGATCGCGCAAATTCCTTCCCAGCCTGTAAACAAGCGGGTGCTGTTTATCCTCAGCCACGGCGGCATGAATACCATGGTGGCCGGGAAACAAACCGCAGCGGATGGGGCAATCAGGGCGGCCGGGTTAGAGAATGCCATGCAAAGCTTCGACCATTATCGCAGCATGTCGCAGGAGGGCGTTATCGCCAGTAAACCGGACCTGGTGGTGATCTCCGCCGATGGGCTGAAAGGCATGGGCGGCGAAGCCGGGCTCTGGAAACTGCCGGGACTGGCGCAGACGCCAGCGGGGCGCAATAAGCAGGTGCTGGTGATAGATGATATGGCCCTGCTCGGCTTTGGCCCGCGTACCCCGCAGGCGGTGCTCGCGTTACGGCAAAAAGCGGAGCATCTGCCCTGATGCGCACCCACCCTGCCCGTCATCTGTGGTTAATGACGCTGCTGCTGATTGTCCTGACGCTGCTCGCCACGACCCTGGGCGCAATGCGCCTGCCATTAGCCAGCCTGTTGCCCTCCGGCGATGAAATCCTGAGGAGTATCTGGCTGACCATTCGTTTGCCGCGAGTGCTGCTGGCGCTGCTGGTCGGCGCCGCGCTGGCGCTTTCCGGCTGCGTGATGCAGGGGCTGTTTCGCAACCCTCTCGCCGACCCCGGGCTGCTAGGCATTAGTAGCGGCGCGGCGCTGGCGGTCGCCTGCTGGCTGGTACTGCCCCTGTCGGTGCCGGCGCTCGTGGCGCTGTACGCCCCGATGCTGGCGGCGTTTATCGGCAGCATGGCGGTGATGGTGGTAATTTTTATTCTCAGCCGGGCGGGCGACGCCTCGCTTTCGCGCCTGCTGCTGGTCGGCATCGCCATTAATGCCCTGTGCGGCGCGCTGGTCGGGGTACTTTCGTGGATCAGCAATGATACCCAGCTGCGCCAGCTTTCCCTCTGGGGGATGGGCAGCCTCGGGCAAGCGGAATGGTCGACGCTGCTGGTGGCCGCCACGCTGATGATCCCGGCCTCGCTGGTGGTGTGGGCGATGGCTTCGCGGCTCAACCTGCTGCAGCTGGGCGATGAAGAGGCGCACTATCTCGGCGTCAACGTTCGCGCCCTGCAGCGGCTGCTGCTGCTGTGCAGCGCATTGCTGGTGGCGTCGGCGGTGGCCATCAGCGGCATTATCGGTTTTATCGGACTGGTGGTGCCGCATTTGATGCGGATGTGGCTGGGGCCGGACCACCGCGGCCTGGTCCCCGGTTCGCTACTGTGCGGCGCCATGTTGCTGCTGCTGGCCGACACGCTGGCGCGCACCGTTGCCGCTCCCGCCGAGATGCCGGTCGGGCTGTTGACCAGCGTACTCGGCGCGCCGTGGTTTCTGTGGCTGATTTTTCGTCGGGAGAAAGGGGCTCATGGATAACCGCTATAGCGCGCGTTCGCTTTCGCTGCGTCTGGGTAACCGGCTGATTATTCATGATGTTTCGCTCCAGCTTTGCGGCGGCGAGATGACGGCATTGATTGGCCCCAACGGCGCCGGTAAATCGACCCTGCTGCGCCTGTTGACCGGTTATTTAACGCCCGACGAGGGCGAACGGGTGGTGGAAGGCCGACCGCTGGAGAGCTGGTCGGCAGAAACGCTTTCGCGCCGCCGGGCGGTGATGCTGCAACGCACCCAGTTGCACGCAGACTGGCCGATAGAAACGATTATCGCTATGGGGCGCTCGCCGTGGGGCGGCGCGATAAACCAGGAGATGATCTGCCAGGTAATGAAAGAGACCGGGTGCGATCATCTGGCCGGAAGACGCTACCCTACCCTCTCCGGCGGCGAGCAGCAGCGGGTGCAGCTGGCCCGCTGCCTGGCGCAGCTTTGGCGCGACGGCGCCCCCGAGGGCTGGCTGTTCCTTGATGAACCCACTTCGGCGCTGGATCTCTATTACCAGCAGCACCTGCTGCGCCTGCTCAAACGCCTGACCCGCAGCCGCCGCCTGCACGTCTGCGTGGTACTGCACGATCTGAACCTCGCAGCGCTATGGGCCGATCGGATTCTGCTGCTGCATCAGGGGAAACTGGTGGCTCAGGGCACGCCGCAGGAGGTAATCCAGCAGCCGATTATCAGCCGCTGGTACGGCGCGGAGGTCAGCACGGGCAAACATCCCGATGCGGCCGTTCCGCAGGTGTATCTGGCGCCGTGAGCTGAGGAAATGATTGTGCCGGGCGTAGGCTAACGCTCTGCCCGTCCTGTGAAAACGTTCCTTGATAAACAACGAAGCCGATACCTTTACCGGCTTCGTTGTGATTGGCAAATTAGAAGATCTGCCGATAGAGCGCTTTAATCTCTTCCAGATTGGTATCGCGCGGGTTGCCGCCGGTACACACGTCCGCCAGGGCCGCGGCGGCCAGAGCATCAATATCTTCTTCTTTCATTCCCACGTCGCGCAGGCGCGCCGGAATATTGACGTCGCGATTCAGCTGCGCCACCGCCTCAATTGCCGCGGCACGCGCTTCGGCAATCGGCAGGGTTGCCGCCGACTTGTTACCAAGCGCAACCGCGATGTCGCGATACTTCTCGCCGGTAAATTCGGCGTTATAAGCCATAATATGCGGCAGCAGCACCGCATTAGCCACACCGTGCGGCGTGCCGTAAAAAGCGCCCAGCGGATGAGCCATACCATGAACCAGCCCCAGACCGACGTTGGAGAAACCCATCCCGGCAATATATTGCCCCAGCGCCATCCCTTCCGCGCCCTGCGCGTCGCCCTGTACGGAAGCGCGCAGCGAGCGGCCAATCACCTCGATGGCCTTCAGATGCAGCATGTCGGTTAATTCCCATGCGCCTTTAGTGATATAGCCTTCAATGGCGTGGGTCAGGGCATCAACGCCGGTGGCCGCCTTCAGGCTGGCAGGCATGCTGCTCATCATTTCGGCGTCGATGATCGCTACCACCGGGATATCATGCGGGTCGTAGCAAACAAACTTGCGGCGATTCTGTACGTCAGTTATTACGTAGTTGATGGTGACTTCCGCCGCGGTACCGGCGGTCGTTGGGATGGCAATCATCGGTACGGCGGCGTTTTTCGTATCCGCCCCGCCTTCGAGACTGCGAACGTCGGCAAATTCGGGGTTATTAATGATAATGCCTATTGCCTTACAGGTATCCTGCGGCGAGCCGCCGCCGATCGCGATCAGGTAGTCGGCGCCTGACTGTTTAAACGCCTCTACGCCCTGCTGCACAACCTCAATCGTGGGATTCGGGACCACTTCATCAAAGACGCTGTAGGGCAATCCGGCGCCGTCGAGGATAGCGAACACCCTGGTTGCTACATCAAAACGAATCAGATCCTTATCCGTGACCACCAGCGCTTTTTTGAAGCCGCGTTTTTTAACTTCATCTACGATACAACGAATCGAACCTGGGCCAAAATAAGAGGTTTCGTTTAAAATCATTCTGTAAGCCATTTGTGCTCCCTCAATTCGAGTGTTTGATAACCATAATATTTAGCCCTACAGTAACGTGACTGACGCAGCCATTTTATTATTTCATATCAAATAACACCCTAATTGCTCTGCACGTTGGCGCAGTTAATTCACGTATCGGTCATATACAACAAAGTGAGTCCAGTATATTGGACATCAGCGACTCCCCGCGCTTAATCTAGTGATAAGCCTCGCTCCTCAATATAAGCAGCAACCAACCACTATTCTCAGATAAATATTATTGAACTGGATCACATTATTTTGTTTTCTATGATCAACATCCCTTCCCGGGAAAAAAGATATTTTATCAGCAAGCGCCAAACCAGGAATGAGGGCGCCACTCAACCGAAGTACATAAAGAAGAGCCAGGATCGGGATTTTCATTTTTCTACCTTTGCTACCGGCATCCTTAGCTCATTGCGCTCCGTCGTTATGCTCATCTGACAACCCGGCCGCCAATTTAACATATCAGAAACAAGCGTGTCATTTCATCAACAAAAAAAGCCCTCCTGCGATCATCGTCCTTCGCTCAAATGACCCTCTAAGAATTATCTATCATCGCTGATAAAAATTTATCACCCTCTGAATAGCGAAATGACTTGTTACGAGTAAGAAAAAGATATCAGCATTAAGAACTTTCTCTATTATTTGCGAGATATCGATTCTCAAAAAACCTTAAAAAAAACAAAAAACGCCTAAGATTTCTATATTTATTGCAAACATCACAGCCTCTTGTTAGTATGACCTTTAGTCAATATGTTTATTATAAAAATACCACTTATGATGTTTGTTAACCTTTATTCTGATCACCTGACCATACTTCTCTAACGGCAGTAGTAAATGTCTGACCTTATATATTGACATTTCGCACCTGTCCGCTAACTCACGAGTAAGTAACCCCTCAGGCTCATGTTCTTTCAATACATAAAGAATATACTCCTGCTCTGGTACGTTCACCCCGGAGAATTTATTGATGCCCATTGTGGTCATCAATGTTCTTAAACTCTCAACTGCGGTTAGCGAACCATGATGTGAATCTGGCGTACTGGGTGAAATTGCAATCTTCATGAGTCAGCTCCTTCTGTCATTCAGTGCTTGGGAGTATGGGATGACCCCATAAAAACGGCAACATTAACTTTAAATTTCAACTTAAACAGTACATTTATCTGAAATTCACTTTTTTTTATGATAAAAAACCTGATATAAAGAGTGAATTTTTAATTCCGTGTGGAGATAAAAATGCGGTTCGATATAGAGGGATTTATTACATTTGATACTGAGGAGGCCTCTCTGGTCAATCTCTTGACCGGCGATTGTATTGAACTCTCCGCCACTTCGACTCGCCTTCTTACTAGTCTGTTGCAATACCGGGGGGATATTATTTCGCGGGTTGATATTTTCCAGACGGTGTTTGAAAAATATGGTGCGAGGCCATCTAATAGTAATCTTAATCAGTACATCTCAACGCTGCGTCGCAGCCTTGCGGATCTGGGTATTGAAAAGAATGTGATTATTACGGTACCGCGAATTGGCTTTAAAATTTCTGAGGATGTCATTATCACTACCGACAATGATTACTCTTCCTCTATCACACTGCCAACCCTTTCTCCACAGCTGCCTGAGCGTAACTTGCTGCAACAACATTGCAAAGCGGCGATGTTACTGATCGCGTTCGCAGCAGTCGCGATGCTGCTCTCTTATTTTTTTATCTATAAAAAACAAACAGCTAAGCTCATGTTCACCCAAGATAAATGCACTATTTATGGTTCCGAAGCTATCCCGGTGACAGAAATACTCAGGAATAAAAAGCTCTTTACCTCGGGGCTGGACTGTTCCACGCCAAAGAAAATCTACTTCTTTAACCGACAAATGAATCAGGAGCAGGGATTAGGTATTTACATGGATATCTTCATGCTTGAGTGCGACATTAAAGACCAGCAATGCCATAGTTATTACTATAAGGAAATAAAAAATGCGTAAATATGCCTTGATATTTTCCGCCTGTTCGTTCGCGCTGATACTATTTTCAACCCTGTACCTAAACTTCAGTTCTGAGGACTCATTTTCCTGTGAATCACGCTACGATTTGACGGAGAATATAAATGAGAACATTCTTCGCTCCCAAGGATTGCTATCCGCAGAACTTTTCAAAAACCATCTTTTAATCAATCTGGAGGGTTTACTCACCAGCAATGGCGATAAATATATCGTCTCACGCACTATCGCCATCACATTAAAAAGAAACATCGTTCCCAGCCATCTTTTTTATATAAAAGACTCGCAAGTCATTCGCCACCACGCTGATAATACGCCAGAAGATATTGCGCAAAAAAATCTCTTTGGAAGCCGAACTAATGATAAAATCATCTATATAAATCACGTCAATGATGATACTATTTTGTTAGGCACCCAAAAGTTTCCACAATATGGTTGTCGCCGTCAGAAAACCATCATTGATTGAGATTCATCTCATTAATTTTAATTAAAACGATATCATGACGATACATTTACTTCCGACATTAGCCAGCATCGCCAATATCATTGATATGATTAACCCCCGGCTGAACCTGCACCATGTCAGAACGGCGTTTATCGCATCACATCTGGCTAATTTAGTGGAGTTCTCTCCGGCCCAGCGGCGTAAAACCATTCTGGCGGCGCTAATTCACGATGTCGGTGGGTTAAATGAAAAATCACGTCTTGAGCCGCTAAATTACATCGATAACGAGCATAACAACCACGCGCTTATCGGCAGCGAATTGCTTAGCCGCATCCCGTTGTTTCGTCCTCTTAACAGGATTGTTCGCTACCATCACACCCACTGGCGCAACGGTCTTGGGCATTATATTGAAGGAGAACTGGTCCCCGAAGAGAGTCACCTGCTGTTCTTCGCCGACCGGCTGGATGTACTTTATTGCCAGCACCGTACCGGTCATATCGCATTTTTAAGCAAAAAGCTGGTCGACATCGTCACCGCCGGGGCGAATATTCTCTATAAACAAGAGTACGTCCAGGCGTTCAGAACGCTTTCCGCCGATGAACATTTCTGGTCAGTCATGGCCTCCACCGACTATCGCGATTACATCAAAGCGATTCCTGGCGTGCATAACGATACCATCTCTTTACATAACCTCCGCGATATTGCTGAACTGGTCTCTTTTATTGTCGATCAGTTCAGCCAGCAGACGCCGTGGCACTCTGCGGCCGTCGGCCATATTGCCGGCTATCTGGCGACCACCATGGAAATGAGCGCGACGCAAACGCTAAAAGTTGAGATTGGCGGATTGCTGCATAATATCTCCTGCCTGGATCATAGCCCGCCGCCAGCGAGATCCGCTTCGCCAGGCAGAGCAGAAGCCTCTCTCTATAGTATTGAAGGAATTGATGATATTACTGAATGGATAGCCATGCAAAATCGTAATGCGTCCTCTAAATGGCACGCTGAATCGCTACAAACGGAAGCCCTGCTCATTACGGTTAGTCGACTGCTGGTCCATGCCCTGAGCGGGCCGAAGGGAGAAGAAAAATCGCTGGCCCAGTTAATTAAAAATAACCCGGGAAATGAAATTCCCTCGTTTATGCTGTCGCCTATCGCGCAGCACGCTTCACAAATTATTCAGATCTATCGCGCAACTGCGGGAGAAATAAAAGAGCTGGTGAATCGCGTTGAGCAACTCACCAGCTCCGCGTAAAGAGCCACCCCGCCTGAACGTCCTCAGGCGCTTAATCCGCCGTCCAGAATCAGAGTTTGTCCGGTCATATATTCACTCCCCTCGCCGATTAAAAACGCCACGGCCTTCAGTACATCATCCGTTTCGCCCAATCTGCGCAGAGGTATCGACTGGCGCATCTCTTTCAATTTTTGCGCGGGTATCTCTTCCAGCATCTCCGTGCGGATCAGGCCCGGCGCCAGGCAGTTTACCCGAATGCCGAAGCGCCCGATCTCCAGCGCCAGCGAACGCGCAATGCCGCTCATCGCCGCTTTACTCGCCGCATACGCCGTCTGCCCGACGTTACCCTTGAAGGCGCTGACCGACGACATCATCACGATGGAGCCGCGCCGCTGCATCAACATCGCCGGCAGCAGCACCCGGTTCCAGTTCATCATTGAGATAACGTTGGTGTCCAGCACCTCGCGCCATAGCGCGGCGTTCTGGTGAATATGCAGGCCATCGCGAGCCATTCCGGCATTGTGAATAATTGCCTCCGGTGCGCCCCGCTCGGCCAGCAGCGCCTGAGCAAGTTCTTCAACCCGCAACTCGTCGTTGCCGTCGCAGGCGTATCCTTGCACCTGATACGATGAATTTTCACACTCCGCCAGAGTGGCGTTAATCGCCGCTTCATTGCGCCCGGTAAACACCACGTTACCGTTTTGCGCCAGGCCGGCGACCAGCGCCCGGCCTATCCCCCGGCTGCCGCCGGTAATCAGCACCCATTTTTGCGCCATATCAGCTGCCTGACTCTTTGCTGATGTGCTGACACAGTTCACCCAGCGTGATCCCCGGATTTTGAATAAACCAGTCCGCTTCCAGGGTAATATTGAATTCACGTTTTGCCAGCACCATCAGCTCGACGTAGTCCAGACTATCTAACTTTAAGCGAACCAGCGGCGTATTCTCATCCACCTCATCCGGCTCCAGGTCCTTGGCGTCACAAATCATTTCACACACTTTTTGCAGAACTTCATCATAGGGAATCATAAATTATCCTTAATTATCAATTAGTAATTGGTCCAACTTTTAGCGTAACCACATTCGTTATGACCTGATCATCCAGCTGCGCCGCCGCTGCAATACGCACCAGCGCGCCCTGCTCAGCCTGGCCGACCACCAATGAAGGCAACAGCCAGAGCGACAGCGAGTCGGGTTGGACCGGCGTCCCTTTGCCTGCCAGATGAGCATCAAAAACCACTTCCTGATGGGTTTGCAGCACCGGGTAGCGGGAAAAAATTTGCTGCAGCGAGGTTTCCCCCGGTCCGAGCAGGGCGGCAATATTCTCCTGGCGCAGCAGCGCCTCATCGCAAATCAGCTGACGGAACAGCAGCGCATCAAGGAACTGCCACTGCGCCAGGTCGGGCCAGGCGCGGTTAAAATGGGATTGCAGCGCGAGCAGCGTCGTGGACGCCAGTTTGCTGGGCTGCTTACCCTCAAGCGATTCCGGCTCAGCCGCCAGGCTCATCTGGCATGACAAACAGATTTCGCCATTCTGCGGATGGCTAACCGATGCGGCGGAGAGAATCCGCTGTTTCGCCGTCCCGGGCGTTAACAGCCAGTCGGTATCGCACCATAGCGGCCTGCGCAGGCGGACCTGGCATTTTACGTATCCCTCCGGGCGGCACAGCCGCGACTGGACATCGCGCTTCACGTCCAGCAGCGCGCGCATTCCGTGGACGCTCAGCTGCCCCGCCCCCATCGCGCGCGCTGCCGCGTAGTCGAAGTGAATGGGGTTTTCATCGCCGGAAAACGCCGCCCACTGCTGCGCATCGGCAAGGGTGTAGCGCAGCAGCGTCACGCGTGTTTCTCCAGTACCAGCGCGGCGTTCGCGCCGCCGAAACCAAAGCTCAGATTCAGCGCCCGACGGATCTCTCCCTGACGATGCCCTTCGGCGAT
This sequence comes from Klebsiella sp. CN_Kp066, assembly GCF_040065135.1. Taxonomy (NCBI): domain Bacteria; kingdom Pseudomonadati; phylum Pseudomonadota; class Gammaproteobacteria; order Enterobacterales; family Enterobacteriaceae; genus Klebsiella; species Klebsiella sp. CN_Kp066. The sequence goes on from NZ_JBEAIU010000028.1 coordinate 72,249, forward strand.
ATAGTCGAGATCGCACTGCGGATCGGGCTGCGTCAGATGCGCCGTCGCCGGCATGATCCCCGCCGCCATCGCCTGCAGGCAGACAATGGTCTCGAAGCTCCCCGCGGCGGCGATCAGATGTCCGGAGTAGGCTTTGGTACTGGAAACCGGGATCCGGTACGCCTCGTCGCCGAGCGCTTTTTTCAGCGACTGCGTTTCATTCATATCGTTGAGCGGCGTGGAGGTGCCGTGAGCGTTGATATAATCGAGATCGGCAGGCTGCAGGCCCGCGTCGCGCAGCGCCCAGCGGATAGTCTGTTCACGGGCCACGCAGTCTTCGGCCGGTGAGGTAAAATCCACCGCGTCGGAGAAATTGGCATAACCGGTGACCTCCGCGAGAATTGTCGCGCCCCTCGCCAGGGCGCTTTCGCGCTCTTCCAGGCACAGCACCGCGCCGCCTTCAGAAAGGACAAACCCGCTGCGCTGCAGGCTGAACGGGCAGCTGGCCCGCTCCGGCGATGACGCTTCCCGGCTCAACGCGCCAAGCACATCGATATTCCAGATAGCGCAAACGCTGTTTAACGACTCCCCGGCCCCGGCGAGCATCATGCTGGCCCGGCCAAAGCGAATCGCATCATAGGCCTCGCCAATGGCGATAGTGCCGGTGGCGCAGGCGGCGACCGGAGTATTTTGATAACCGCGCAGATTCCACAGCTGACTACAGGCCGCGGTGGTCACGTTCGGCATCGAAAAGAAGCAGCTGAAGGGCGAAGAGACGCCCGTTTTCTCAAACTCCGGTACCGCCAGATAGCTTTCATCCAGCCCTGCCCAGCCGGAGCCGATAATGGCGCCACACCTCAGCGGGTCATAAGCATCGGTGGGTGGTTTGCCAGCAAAGGCCATCGCCACCGCCTCCCGCGCGGCGGCCAGCGCCAGGCGAGCGTGACGCGGCAGACGCCGACGAATAGCGGCGGGAACCCCCTTGAGGCTGGGTTCATTCTCTACCTGACCGATAAAATGGGTGTGGATGCCGTTAGCGGAGAGATCCACATAGCGGTAACCGCGTCGATAATCCATGATCGCCTGCCAGCTTTCGGCAGCGCTATCGCCAAGGGGAGTCACCGCGCCATAGCCGGTTATCACCACGCGATAAGGGGGTTTACTGTGACTCATTCTGGGAAATCCTCTGTTGCGGGTTATTGCCTCCCTGCGCCAGCCAAAGCTGCAAAGTGGCATAAAGATAGTCGTACTGGTTCTGCGCCAGGCTGTTCTGTACGTCGAGCAGCGCGTCCTGTGCGTTCAGCAGGGTCTGGTAGTCCACCGCGCCCGCCCGATAGCGGCTTTCGGTGAGCGTCAGGCGCCGCTGGCCCAGCTGCAGCGATTGCAGCAGGCGCTCGCGCTGCTCGTCGGCGTTAAGCCGCTTCTCCATCGCATCGTCCACCTCCGACAGCGCGGTGTAGGCCGTACGGCGGAAGTTCACCGCCTCCTGCTGCACCTTTACGCTGGCCTGCTCCACGGTAAGCTGTACCGTGTTCCACTGGATAAAGGGCGCGCCGACGCTGCTTCCGACGGTACGCAGCGGGTCGTTAAACCACTGGTGAAAGATCTGGCTGCCGGCGCTCAGCGTCCCCTGCAGCGAGAGCGTGGGATAAAAGCTCAGCCGTGCCGCATCGGAACCCGCCAGCGCCGCGCGCAGCCGCGACTCCGCCGCCTGCAGATCGGGCCGGCTGGCGAGCGCGGCCAGCGGCGTGGCGCTGGCAATGGCGACACGCTGATGGACGTCAAGCGCCGGTGCTTCATCGCTATGCTGCGCGGGGGGCCTGTTGAGCAGCAGCGCCAGCGCGTTGCGGGAGATCGCCCGCTGCTGTTTCAGGCTTAGCAACTGATTCTGGCGACTGATGACCGTCTGCCGGGACTGCAGAACGTCAAGCAGCCCTACTTTCCCCGCCCGCTGCCAGGACTCAATCTGCGCCAGCGTCTGCCTGGCGATATCCAGGCTGGCGGCCTGATAAGCCATTTGCTGATTCAGCAGCGCGATATTCCAGTAGAGCTGCGCGGTAGTATCAATCGTCGACAGGATCGTCGCCCGATAGTCCTGTTCGCTGGCAATCGCCTCCCACTCGCTCTGTTCACGAACCCGCGCCAGCTTGCCCCACAGATCCAGCTCATAGCTCAGGGATAACGAGGCGCTATAGCTCTCCTGCGAACCTCCGCTATTGAGCGGCTTTGAGTTACTGCCGGCGCCGTTAAGCGTCGCGTCGGGAGAGATATTGGTTCGGGCCAGCCCGGCGGAAATGCGCGCCTGCCGAAGGGTTAAGGCGGCAGCGGCCAGATCGTTATTGCTTTCCAGAACCTGCCCCATCACCCGCGACAGACGTTCATCGCCGAAACGGTCCCACCAGCGACCCGCTTTCTCCGACGCAAGCTCGGCGCTTTGCCCTTCCGTTCGCTGCCAGTTCTCCGGCACCGACAGCAGCGGCCGCTGATAATCGCTGCGGGTCAAATTTCCACAGCCCGTCAGCAATACAATTAACGATAATAAAGTCAGCGATCTCATTCGCGGGCCAGCGCCTCCGTCGGGTTTAGCCGCGCCGCACGACGCGCCGGGAAATAGCCGAACGTCAGGCCTATCAGGGCGGAAAAGCCGCAGGCCATCGCCACCGGCAGCCAGGTAAAGACCATGGAAAACTCCTGCGTCAACAGGGCAAACAGGTTACCGGCGGCCCATGAGCCCAGCACTCCCGTTAAGCCGCCGAGCGCGCAGATCATCACCGCCTCAATTAAGAACTGATGCATGATATCGGTAGGGCGGGCGCCGACCGATAGCCGAATGCCAATCTCATGAGTGCGTTCGGTAACGGAAACCAGCATGATATTCATCACCCCCACGCCGCCGACCAGCAGCGAGATGGCGGCAATAGCGGTGATCAGCAGCGACATGGAGTCGGAGGTTTTTTGCAGCGCTTTGGCGAGCTGCTCATCGGTCTGGACAAAGAAATCTTTTTTGCCGTGCTCGCGGATAAGGTGCCTTTCCGCGCGCCGCGCTGCTTCCTGCGGCGACAGCGTTTCCTGGAAGCGCAGCGTCAGCGCCTCCAGCGGCTTATCGCCGGAAATCCGCTGCAATAGCGAACTATAGGGGATCCACGCCGACATAAACCCGCTGACCACCTTTGGCCCGGGCTTGCTGGCAATGCCGATTACCCGCCACGGCGCGCCGGCAATCTGCACAATTTTACCCAGCGGATCTTCATTGCCGGGAAACAGCGTCTCCCTGCTGGTTTCATCCAGTACCAGCACCGGTTCGCGATCCTCGACATCGCGGCGGGTAAAACCGTTGCCCTGAATAAAACGAATCCCCTGCAGCGAAAAGTAGTCTGCGGAAACGCCGGAAAGAATTATCGAAGAATCAAAGCCCTGACGTACCGCGGTGGTCATGCTGGAAACAATCGGCGATACCCCCAGAACCCAGGGCTGCCTGCCGAGGCTGGCGATATCATCCAGCGACAGCGCCCGCTCCATATCCGGACGCTTGCTGCCCCAGCCGGTACCCGGGCGGATTTCAAGCGTGGTATTTCCGAGCTTACCAATCTCGTTCATGATGCTCTGCCGGGCGCCTTCCCCCACCGCCATGGAGGAGACCACGGACGAAATGCCGATGATTATCCCCAGCATCGACAGAAAGGCGCGCATCCGATGTCCCAGTAAGGAACGCCAGGCCATCCGCACCGACTCTCCGATACTGCGCGACAGCGAGGCCCGACCATTATCCTGTACTGCGGGAAGGCGCTGAATGCCGCGATTATCACGAACGCCGTGGGTACTGTCGGCAACCACCTGTCCGTCGCTGATCTCGACGATCCGCTGCGCCTGCCGCGCCACCTCGCGATCGTGAGTCACGATGATGACCGTGTGCCCGTCGGCGTTCAGCTGGTGCAGAACATCCATCAGCGCCCGACCGCTGACGCTATCCAACGCCCCGGTGGGCTCATCGGCGAGAATAATCTGCGCGCCGTTGATTAACGCCCGGCAGACGCTGACCCGCTGCTGCTGGCCGCCGGAAAGCTGAGCGGGTTTGTGCTGTAACCGCGCATCAATGCCCAGCTTTTCAGCCAGTAGCGCAATGCGCGCCTGGCGTTCAGCGGCGGGCATCGCGGTATAGAGCGCGGGGATGGCGATATTCTCTTCCGCCGTCAGATAAGGCATCAGGTGGTAGCGCTGAAAAATAAACCCCAGCCAGCGGCTGCGCAGCTCGGCCAGCGCCGCGCTATCCGCCCGGTGAGTGGGGATCCCGTAGATATAAACCTCGCCGCTGCTGGGCTTATCCAGGCAACCAATAATGTTCATCAACGTCGATTTACCCGAGCCGGAAGCGCCCATAATCGCCACCATTTCGCCGGGCATAATGGTCAGAGAGACGGATTTTAGTACCGGAATAATCTGCGTCCCGGCGGTAAAATGACGCGTGACATTGTTCAGCACGATCAGCGGCTCAGCCATCACACAGACCCCGCGTCCTGCGGGATCACCACCCGCTCATCGGGCCGTAATCCTTCCAGCACCTGCGCGTACTGACGATCGTTAATCCCGATACGGACGGTGCGCTCCTCGCTACCGTTCGCCGTTTGCACCATCACAATGTAACGCTCATCACCGAGCGAACGCCCCAGCGCGGCGACCGGCACGCGCAGCGCGTCTTTTACCTGCGCGATACGGATAAACACCTGGGCGGTCATTGAGGTTTTCAGCAAGCGCTGGTGGTTATCGACTTCGAAGGTACCGTTATAGTAAATGGCGCTGCTCTGCTGATTACCGGCAGAAGCTCCGCCGTTTTGTTCCTCCAGCGCCTCCTGCGGCGCGGGCTGGACGTAGCCCAGCTCCCCTTCATAGCGCGTCTGCGGATCGGCGATGACGTAAAACCACAGCGGCTGACCGGGATGGATTTTCTGAATATCGGCTTCGGAAATGCGCGTTTGCACCTGCATTTTATCGAGGTCGGCAAGCACCAGAATCGTCGGCGCGATTTGTGAGGAGACGATGGTTTGCCCCTCACGGGTGACGATGCCCAGCACTTCACCATCCACAGGAGCAAGGATGCGGGTGTAGCCGAGGTTGGCGTTGGCGGTCTGCACGCTCATTTCCGCCTGTACGATCTGCGCTTCGTTAACCGCAATCTGCTGGACCTGCGCGCTATACTGCGCCTGCGCCTGCTCAAGATCGCTACTCACTCCCGAACCATCGCGCTGCATCGCCTGCTCGCGCGCCAGCGCTTTGCGGTACTGTACCAGCGTGGCCTCGGAAGCCAGCTTTTGCGCCCTGGCGCTGGCCAGCTGCGCGGTGGCGTTGCGTAAATCGGAAAGCTGCAGCGTCGGGTCAATTTCGGCTAACAGCTGCCCCTTACGTACCCGCTCGCCCTGGCGCACGTACAGCTTACGTAGCTGGCCGCTGACCTGCGCGCCGACGCTCACCTGGACGGCAGGTTTAATAGTCCCGCTCGCCAGCACTACTTTTTCGATATCCCCGCGATCGAGCGCAACGGTGTAGAGCGACTCGGCTTGGGCCGGAAGCGAGCGCTGATAAAAAACGGCGGCGATAATGGCCAGGATCGCGACCAGCGCAAGTAGCCACGCTTTACGGCGGCGTAAAAATTGTCGCCTCATTGGCCCGGTGCTCCCTGTGCGAGATCGCGCAGCTCGCCTTCATCCAGACGATATACCCGCGTGAAGTGATGCAGAATGGGCGCACTGTGGGTTACCACGATCAGCGTTTTGCCCTGTTCACGACAGTGCTGGCACAGCGCGGCGATCACCGTTTCCGCGGTTTCGTCATCAAGATTGGCGGTCGGTTCATCGCAGAGCAAAATAGGCCGGGCGCTGTAGAGCGCCCGCGCCAGCATCAGCCGCTGACGCTGGCCTAAAGAGAGCGCCGAATGGCTCTCGCGGATCAGCGCCTCCATGCCTCCCGGCAGCGCCTGAACGACCGGCCCCAGCGCCATTTTATCGACCAGCGCCTCCACTCGCCCGCGATCGCTGTCGCTGTACCACGGGTCAAACAGGGTGATGTTTTGCAGCACCGAGGCGTTAAACAAAATATCTTCCTGGCTCTGCAGCCATACCTGCGAGGCCAGCTGGCGGGCGGTCGCCTCTTCACCGTCCAGCAGAATGCGCCCATGCTGTGCGGTAAAAAGCCCGGCCATCAGCCGTAGCAGGGTACTTTTTCCGGCGCCGGAATCGCCGACAATCGCCACCCGATCGCCGGGTTCCAGCCGGAGATCAACGGCATTCAGCACCGGGCTTTGCGGAGCGTAATGAAAACTCACTGCCTCAAACGCCAGCTGTGGAACCGCCTCCCCACGCAGCGGAGATAACTGAGGAGTTGCAGGTTCCTCACGGGTAAACAGGCCCTGCGCGCGGGTATCAATCACGTGCAGCTGCGATTTACGGATCACGGCATAGAATATCCGCGTGACGTAAGAGGTAAAAATCTGCCGTAAAAAGCTATAGGCAAAAAAGTCGCCCAGCGAGATAAGCTTTGCGCTCACCAGCGGCAGCACCACCAGCATAAAGACCACCATCTCGAGGCTGCCGGTGAGCTGATACAGACCTTCTTTTACCTGCTGGTAAACTTTCTGCCGCTGAAGGCAGGTGAAAAGGTCGTGTGACAAACGGGCAAACTGCGCTTTGCGCTGCGTTTCCAGTCCGGCAGTTTTAATGGTTAACACCCCCTGAAGGGTTTCCATGAAAAAGTCATTCAGCGTCGCGCTTTTCAACTGCAGCTGCTGCGTATACCAGCGGTCGCGGAATATCGCCCAGACGCTGATCAGCCCCATCACGACAATGCCCGCAGCGGAAATGAGCGCCAGCACCGGTGAGATCCAGAACATAATGCCGATAGCGATAACGCAGATTATCCAGTCCGAGCGGAGCCCGTTATCCAGCTCGATTTTTTGCAGCATCCCTCCCTGCCAGGCAATAAAGCGGCTGAAAACATCCCCCGGCGCGCGTTTTTCAAAAAAACGCAGCGGATTATTCAGCAAGCGGGAAAAACCGATATCGCTCTTGAGGAGGACAAAGCGGCGGATAAAGCGCTCGCTAATCACCCTCACCCCCAGCGCTAACAGCGTGGATATGACAAAAGCGAGGATGAACCATAAATAAGGAAACTGCGTATTCTGAACGTCTGAGAAAGCCTGATTTATCGCCCGACTGACCATCGTCGGCATTAAAAACAGCGTTAGCGATACCAGGAAGGTTAATAGCATCAGTTTATAGATACCCGGTACCGCCGCGGTCTCCTTCAGGCTCATCGCGCGCGGCATCTCCTGCTGCGCCCCGGCAATAACCGGATCCGGACTGGCGATCGCGCCGGGAGATTCTTCGAGGATCAGCGCATAGCCGCTAATCTCTTTTTTTAATGCCGAGAAAGGCAGCCACTGCTGGCCAATCGCCGGATTCATCACGCAAACGTAATCCCCTTTGCGCCAGGCCAGCAGGACATAGTGGCTGGCGCCATAGTGCAGAATGGAAGGGAACGGCAGCGCATGGAGTTCATCGTGGTCAAACAACACCGGCGCGGTGGCAATGCCGACCTGTTGCAGGATAACGGATAGATCGCTCAACGATGTCCCATGATCGGATGCGGGGAAAATTTCCCGCAATGCCGGGAGAGAGCACGGAATATTCTGGGTCTGCGCCAGCATCGCAATACAGGAGAGGCCGCATTCATTGGTCTCTTCCTGAAAAACCATATCAGGGATAATCTTTTTCATGATGATGCATCAGTGATTAATAAAATAGAGCGAATGGCTGTGCCACAAAAGCCAGTCCTGCGGATAGTCACGCAGGGTGTTTTCAATCATCGTCGGTAGCTTTGCCGCGACCTCTTTTGGTCTCAGCGGAGAATAGATCTTTATTTTTATCCCCTGCTGATAATAGAGGTGATAAAAAACCACCTGCGCCGATACGATGCGAGAAAATCGCTGTACCCCGCTATGTAATTTCGCCGGGCGGCCAAAGAGTCGGCAGCTTATTTTCCCGGACTGCGCTTCATGGGTCTGCACGGTGTAATCGGCAGGAATGTCGGGGAAAATAATCATATTTTCCCGCCCTTCCGATACATTGGTCATTAACGCCATAAGCTCGCTGGCCAGCGACGTATTATCCTGGTGGATTGAGCAGTAAGAGAGCGCGACGCCGCCCATTTTTCGGCTGGCGACGGTGTAGCTTTCCGCGCTGGAGGAGACCACCACGCTGGCTTTTCCCGGCGTCACGCCGGCCCCGACCATCGCCGCTAAAATATCGGAAACGCAGTGCAGCGGCGCGAGGACGACCGGCGTATTTTGCGCCACCAGAGGCGCGACAACGGCATCAAGCTCTCGCGTGCACGCCTGCATCTGGGCCAGCGTAGCCGGGTGCTGTCCCCAGGTCGCGCCCATTTCCAGCAACTGACGGCGCATGGCTATCCATGCGGCATCGATTCGCCCGTCGGCGCCCGTCAGGCAGCGGTAGTTTTGCGTCGCCACGGCGGTACGGCCGCGGTAGTGTCGGCCCAATAACCGTAGCCGACATAGCGCGCGAACCGCTATCAACAGCAGCGGCATGGGGGTGAAACGCATGATCCTGCGCACCGCCTTTTGGCCATAGCCGGTAAAAGGCCGGTAGCGCCAGCTCAGCTGCGCGAACCATTTTCTTACGCTGAAAACGCTCCAGACGATGAGAAAACGCGTCACGCTTACTCCTTGTCCTGCGTTAACAGCTGGCGCATATAGTCGGCAAATTCAGGGAACTGGCGATCCTTCGCAACCACGTATTTTTTATTAACAATAAACAACGGCGTCGCGTTAATGTCGTAGAGTTCGGTAATTTTCGCCATATATTTCAGGCGCTCGGCAACGGCCTGACTTTGTCGTATCTGATGGTATTTCTCGACATCGATATCATTTTTTTTCAGCCAGCCATTAAGCGCGTCATCATCCGCTAAATTAATACCGCGGGTCAGCACGGCGTTAAAAGCCCGATCGCGCATCTGGCGCTCAAGGCCCATCACCTCCAGCGTGGCGAAAACCGGCGCATAAATGGCCAGGCCGTTTCTTTCGGCCGTAATATGGATAACGTCAAAGGCGCTATCCGCCGGTAACGTGGCGGCGAATTTTTCAATCTCTTCTTCGTTCGACGCGCAGTAGTGACAGCCGTAGGACATCACTTCAATGATGCTTTTCTCATTCTTGATTGGGCTACTGGCAACGGTGGCGCTGTCAATTTCCCGCAGAGCCGAAGGCTGACTGCTATCCAGCGAAAACGTATTAAAAACAAAAATGTGATAGCACAGCACGGTAATTAGCGACGAAATTAACGCCACCAGAAATGTATAGCCAACAGCGGTAATAGGTTTTATCTTCATTTGATACCAGGCTCGCGAATACGGCAGAGAAATACATGGAGGGTTCCCCCTCCATGTACCGCATCAGAAATTACTGACGGATGCTATTCGGTACAACACACATACCGTCAGGCGCATCTTTGGAGGTCACGGTTGAGTTACCGTGCTTATCCGTACAGGTAGTCACTTGTTTACAGGTAGAGATACCGCCAACAACCACCGTCTCGTAAGAGCTGGTGCAAGTTTCCTTGCAGGTCCCGCCAATGATTGTTGATGCTTCAATCATGCTTAATTTTTTCATTTGTTAGATCCTTAACTATTTATATTGAAATGTATTTTCTTACACTTACCTACTGGCTTAAATACCTGCCAGTAATTCTTGCGATGTCATCGCTGGTACGTTATTAAACGCAGGGGGTAGCCACGATGCATTTGAAAATATTAAACAGTTCCACGTTATTTTTTACGTTTAATTTTTTCATCAGCCCGCGTTTACAGCGGCTCAATCGACGAACATCAATTTTTTGCTCAGAGGAAATTTGTGACAGCGTTTTCCCTTTGAATATTTCTTCCATTAACCACCAGTCATCGCTGGAGATGCTGTTGTTAAAATCCCTGGCTAGCCATTTCTGTCGAGTATAATTAATTAAGGATCGACTGAAGAAAATTTTCTTCGCCACCATGGCATCAGCGCTTTCGATAAATTTAAAAAAATTATCCAGCGATTCATTCTTTAATAGCCAGCTCGCTTCCGGCAGCAAAGAATGCAACGCAAAAAACAGAGAGATATTATTTTCTCCCAATAAAATTACCAGCTGCTGATTTTCCCGGCAGTAATACTCTTTAATGGTGTAGAGCGCATTAAAACGCTCATCCGGCAAACTGTCGACATCGCAGAGGATCCAGCGCAGTTCATCTTTTTGCTTTGGCTGACGCAGGGTATTGATCAGTTGTGAGAATTGGTCAAGCCTTGAGAAAGCGCAGTCGTCTTCATGCGCGGCCAGATCGGCCACCACCGAACGCACGCCTTCCGCGAAAAAGATGTTTTTATCGTAGAGAAAGAAATGACGGCTCATAGTTAATCATCCTTGATCTAATCTACTGGTAATTTATGGTGTAATTCGCAGTTGCCTGGAAGGCCCCGGTTTGCAAAGTTTTGTTACTCAAGGCATCCGGTTCCCCTTCCACAAAAGCTTTAAAATTTAACTGCATGGAGGCACTGGAAATGGCAACCGCGGTCGTCGGCGTATTTAGTGAAATCGCCGTACCATCATTCTCTTCAAAACCAATGCCAATGCCGCTGGCAGAGTTAGGCGCTATCGGCGTTATCGCCAGGCGGTCGCTCATGTTGGCATTTTCCGTGCCGCTAAATGTTACGGTAACGGAATTAAACACATCAGTACTGCAATCCTTAAGCTCAATCACAAAAGCTTTAGGTTGGGATTTTCTCTCCGCATAGAGCGTACGGGTGGAAATTTCGCCAAAATCTACGGCGATATTTTTTGACGAGGGAACGATACTGCAACCATGGGCAACGACGGTTCCCTTGAAGTTTAAATCGCCGCCGATCAGCTCCCCGATAGCCTGTGCCGGGGTGGCCGCCGATAGCGAACCTATGAGTACCATTGATGCGATAAATTGACGCATGCTGTCCCCTTACTGAAACTCAGCGACCACGGTGGCCGATGCCTGGAAATCCCCTTCGAGAACGTTGGTTCCTGCATTCGCAATCGGCGCGGCCGTCAGATTCCAGGTTCCCTGGTTATTGGTAAAACCCGGGACGTCATAAAACCTATTCGCCGCAACTAAATTGCCGCCCGAATCCTTGAGGATAATGCCAAGATTTGAGCGATCGACGGCGCCAGTCGTGCCTAAATAATCGCTATTAAAGCTGGCGGTATTGGCCTGCTGGATCCCCAGGCGAATATTCAGATTACCGGTTGCAAAGCTTCCCCCTTCGCATTTCACCTGGATTGGCACAGACTGGCTGTAGTTGTTGCCATTAAGCAGGGAACCCGCGCTGGGGATAGTATTGAAATCAACGGTGATCGGTGAGCCCGAATTGACAACACATTTATCCGGGACGGTAATCACCCCGGAATTAATTGAGATAATCGACATCGGCGTAGTGCCCATCCCTGCGCTGTAATTCCCCAGACGCCCATAAAGCTTTGCGATTTCTGTACCCAGCAGGTTCACGCCGTTGACAATCGGCTTGGTAATCATAAACGTTACCCGCCCCTGGGCGCCGGACTCAAAGTTATTAAACTGGGTGGTTGGCGGAACGCATTTGTTCTGATACGCTCCGTTCGTTTCATTATTAAAAGGAACGGCAAAATAATCCATCCGTTCACCGCGGATATAAATCTCTATTTTTACATCCATATAATCATTGAGTTTTAAATACCCTGGTGTACTTCCCTGCTGCAGTATTGATGCGGTAGCCGAGTAATATATAGCCTGATTTTCCATCGGAATCGTACAGCTGGCAACCCCAGAATATTGTCCACCCAGGGAAAAGACATAAGGAATGGTTGCTCCGGGGCTATTATTGGTAATATCCTGATTGGCCACGTCAATATTATACATTTTAGGCCCGCCGACCGGGGTAATTTCCCCTTCAACCGCCGCACCGACGTTCAGGGAATATAAACCGCCGCAGAGTAAAATAGTGACGCAAGATTTCCGCCCGATAACCCGCTTCGCCATCAGAGATACTCCATTTTTAAACGCAGCAGTCCGCTAAAATTACCCGCAGTCACGTTACGCGCGGTCGACTCCAGCACGGCAATAAACGTCAGGCTGCTGTCGCCGGTTTTCACAATAAACGGCGGCTGCGTTTGGTTAATATCCAGCGCCCGCTCTTTGATATCCAGCAGGCGAATACCGGCGCCAGAAATACTGCCGGTCAGGCGCAGCAGCTGGCGATTGTGCTCATCGGACTCGCCGATAAAGGTCAGCTGTACCGCCTGCTCGCCGGTGGTGTAGAGGTGCTTGCTATTGCCCGTCGTTCTTGATGCGATGCTGTCCCGCGCCTGCGATGCGCCCTTCAGACAATCCCTGAGCTCGACGCGAACCAGCACCGGCTGGCTGCGGTCGCCTGCCTGATGAAAACGACGGGCGCTAATTTCACCCATCTCAATTATCTGCAGACGGCTCTGCGGCGCCAGCACGCAAGGTGAGGCATAGACGGAGCCGTTGAATATGACGTTACCGCCATCTTCCCCCTGATGATCCCGGTTATAGTGCTGCGGCTGTAGCGGAATATCAGCCTCGGCCAACGCGGGCATACTGATACCGAATACAAACAGTGCTAAAAGCGATAAACGCGTTTTCATCATCAGGTTCCTCTTTAATTACCCTTGCTGCGATGGCGGCAGAGCTTTACAGGTATTTCCTTCACAGCGATATTTCAGTTCGGGATGACCGCCATAGTCATTCACATACATCATGGCAAACTCTCGCACGCCGCCATCGGTGACGCTGAATTCCAGGCTGGACTTCGGCGCAACCATGATCCCCGGGAATTTGGTGATTTTTTCACCCTTCACGCGGGATAAGCCAATGATGGTGATGTAATAGGGCGTCGGATTTTGCGCGGTCATCTTATTTCCGCTCTTTTGGAAGACGACCTGGTCCTGCCATATCTCGCTTTTGCTTTTGGGAATAATGGCGGTCGGGCGGAAAAATAATTTAATCCGCGACTGCATGGCTAACTGCAGGACATTAGCTTTATCCGGCTTGGGCGGAATTTCGCGTACGCTTAAATAAAACAGGCTTTCGCGATCCTGTGGTAATTGGTTAATCCCATCCGTTTTGGTGACCCGCGCCACCCCTTTTTGCCCGCCGTTGATACGCTGTAAAGGCGGTAGCACCACCAGCGGAGAGGTAATCTTATTGCCCTTGCTGTCCTCGACCCAGGATTGCGCCAGAAACGGAATATCCGGACTGGTGTTGGTTAAATTGGCGCTCGCCGAGCTGTCTTTACCGGTGATAATCAGCCGAGTGCGGTCCAACGAAACGCCTGCCTGCGCGGTACCGCTTACCGCCGCCAGCATCAGAGCGCCCATCCAGCAGAGTTTGTTGCTTGTTATGCTCATTTTTGACCTTTTATTACTGTCACTGTCATTTACACGGCAATAGCGCGGCTGTCGCACGACGCTCTATGGTGGGCGGGATAGCGATCTGACACTGCTTCTTCCCGCCCCAAACGACGCTTAGCAGCTCCTGAGGATTAACCCCTGCCAGCCATCCCTGCCCGCCCTCCATAATCATGGATACGCTTACGCCATCGTCGTTAATCACCTCAGCGCCGAACGGCGGATAGGTGCCATCAGCCAGCCGAATAATGCCCATCATTTTTTCGCCCTTCGCCATGCCAAAGGTCTGATAGCCAATGGCGCCTTCGGTCAGCGTGGCGGTGCTGATAGCTTTTGCTGGTTCGATGGATTCCGACATCGCATCCACGTCGACTCGGGTGTCAAAGCTGTTGTAGCTCACGATGTCCGGAATAACGGCGATGCCGAAATTATTGGTTCTTGATTTACCGTCATTAAGCGGAACGTCGCCGATACCGTTGGTATTCACCATAACGCGGGCCGTATTGAGCGTCGCACCGCTGTTGTGGAGCGCCGCGCCGTGCCGTGTGGCGGTGAATCCGCCGCGCAGCGTGCTGCTCAGGGAGAGATAGTTATCCTGCTGATAGCTGGCGTTACTGTTGATTTCGGCATACTGCGAGCGGCGCTGATAATAGCCGTCGACGTTGGCATAACCGCTCTGGCTCGCTCCCGCACGCAGCCGCCACAGGTTGTTATAGTCGCTGCTATCGGTATACGAGAGCATCGGGCTGGTTTTACCGTTATTGGTCTGCACGTCCAGGCCGCTCCATTTACTATCGCCAACCGGAATAGAAAGTGAGAGAGCAATAGAGTCGTCCTTCCGACCTTCATAATCAGAACGATAGGCCGAAATATTGGTGGTGATCCCGCGAATATTACCGACGTTAAACGAGCGTCCTAACGAGATGCCGTAGCGATCCTGGCTGCTTCTGTTCCAGTAATTCTGGTGGGTATAGGTCAGAAAGACGGTTGTCGCCTTACCTGGCTCATCGGCCCAGAAAGTTTTATTACCGGTGATGGTATAAACTTCTTTTTCACGGCCAAGACTGTCGTACCCCTCATAACGCTCGTTGAGATACTGCGAGAAAGAACGGAAGTCCTCCTGCGAGAAGCGATATCCGGCGAAGGTAATTGAACTGTTATATTCGTCGAAGGTTTTCGCATAGCTCAGCTTAAACGAGGTTCCTTTCAGTCGCTTTTGGTTCGACTGCTGACTGTAAGATTCCGTGGCATCCAGCGAGAGCGCGCCGAAGACGCTGAGATCGCGACCGATACCGGCGGAAACCGCGGTATATTCGGCCCCTGCGCTCTGCAACCCGCCGTAGAGCGACCAGGCATTGGTGATCCCCCAGGAGAAATCACCGGAAGCGAAACCTGGCCCCTGAATTTTATGGCTATAGCGGGACGGCGCACCGATAGCGACGTTGTAGCGCACGTAGCCTGGACGCGTAAGATAAGGAATATTGGCAGTGTTAACCTGGAATGTGGAGATGGAGCCGTCCTGCTCTTCCACCTGAACATCCAGCGTACCGCGCACCGAGCTCCGTAAATCCTGAATATTAAACGGCCCGGCTGGCACCGTCGTTTCATAAATGATGCGTCCGCTCTGCTTCACCGTCACCTTAGCGTTGGTCTTTGCCAGACCGCGGATTTCCGGCGCGTAGCCCTGCAGGTTTGGCGGCAGTTGACGCTCATCGCTGGCGAGATTCAGCCCGGTAAAACGAACGGTGTCGAAAACCTGCGAATCAAGATAGATCTCCCCTGCCGTCAGTTTTGCCGCCATCATCGGCAGCGGACGATAGGCATAGAACTGATTCATATCGAAATCAAATTGATGCGTCGCGCTGTAGTAGCTGGTCTGATATTCGCCGCGTACGCGCCAGCCGCCGAGGTTGAAGCCTGTCTGGCCATATCCGCTCAGGGTGCTGTAATCCTTGTGCATATCAAGCTGGCGGGTATATTGGCCGGTGAGGCTATAGTCGAGCAAAAATCCGCCGATCCCCTGGTCCCAGCGCTCAGGCGGCGTCCAGTTTGGATCGTTATATTTCATCCACGCTTGCGGAATGGTGATATCCAGCACCCCGGCGTAGTTACTGAGCGTGGCGCCCGGAAGGCTGAGGAGGTCATAACAATCGGCAAACGGCTGCGCGACCTTCTGCTGGGCTTCTTCTTTTAATGCCAATCTTGCAAGAATTTCGCCGTTAATGCAGGCCTGAGTATGCTTCTCGTCTTTGGAAGCCAGATAGCGAACCTTTTGCTGCCCTACAGCCTGACCATTTATTTTAATGTCTAATAAGTACTCGCCCGGTGGCACATAGTTGTCGGTGGCGAAACGCGTTAAATCGATATTGTCGCGGTCGGCGGCATCCAAGACGTCGGTGTTGAATTCCACATCAGTAGAGGCGCAAGCCACAGAAGCACAGCAGAAAAAAAGGATCTGAGAGAGGATTATTTTTATTTTTAGTTCTGCTGACATGACTATTCATCCCGAATCATTCAGTAAAATATCGTGCGCGACAAACAAGCTACAACAGCAATAGCTGGCTTATTTCTAGTTGTAATCCATAAAGAAACGAGTGACGGCGTAAAAATCTCCAGCCTTAATATGTTGCTGAACCGGAACCAACGAAGCGGTAAATTTCAGCGTATTATTCTCATCACTCAGAAGATACCCGGAAGAGGGTTCTCCAAAAGTTAAAATCTCCCCGTGGCGATCGCGAATCTGTATCCCAAAGCCTTTTCCCTCGCCATCCGGAATTAATACCGTCGGGTCTTGCGACGAAGCATTTCCGGTAAAGGTGATGGTGGCATAGGCACCGGGCGTTGATGGATTTTCGCTACCGAAAGAGGCGCAGCCGACTAAGCGCACCAGAAAAGGTCGGATCAGCTTACCTTCCTGGTCCATATTAATATCGCGAGCCGAGATATTACCGAAATCCACCCACAGTTCCCGCGAGTTGGGATCGATATCGCAGGCGGCAGCAACCAGCTCCCCCGAAAGCGCCAACTGTCCGGGCGTAAAATTAGTACTCAAAGCATGTCCGGAGAAGAGTAATACCGATACGAATAACGCCATCAGTCTCTTTTTCTCTGTATCCTTAACCATACTCAGAATTCCATATTATCTGGCACCCATTCCAATATCGCGGGGAGAAGTCTCCCCGCGAGCGATAATTCAAAATCGATTATTGATAATCGATAGTGAAGTTGATCGTTGACTGGAATGCACCCGCGGTAACGGTAGTGGTAGAACCGCTCGCAGCAGCTTCCGCTTTCAGGAAGGCCACGAAAGGAATGGTGTTGGTGCCATCAACCAGAGTGACCGGAGTCGTCTGCGCGCCCCAGGTCACAGTCTGGCTAGCGCTGTCTTTCAGGCCGATACCCGCGCCGGATGCGGTACCAGAAGTGAATGCAGCCAGAGTAGGATCGTTCGGGTTAACCGAAGTCGGGGTGTAGGAAACAACGGCGCTGCTAGCGATGGTGGTGTCGCAGTACTGCAGTTCGATGCTTTTAGCTTCAGTTGCCTGACCACCGCCCTGCAGCAGGGAAACTGGAACCTGACCAAAATCAACGGTTACCGGGCTGGACGACGGGGCCAAACCACAAGCAGTGTTCACCAGTTCACCCTGAAGCTCGATAACCCCGTTGGTTGTATCAGCAGCCAGAGCAGACATAGAGCCGAGAGCAGCAGTTAATGCCACAGCCATAGCAACTTTATTCAGTTTCATAGAAAATTCCTGCGTTATAAATTTTTATCCTAAAGAGTAAGGAGCTATAAAATTGCTGCGGTATATTCTCACAACAATCTGCAGCCCTCCGCATCACCGAAAAATCCGTTTCAATAATTAGACTATTAATTAATATTAATAATTTAATTAAATCCAGATCCCCTGGTCGGCAAAAATACTAACAAATCATTTTTGGGGTAAAAAGAAATACATTTAGCAGGGAATTAAAAAAAGATTTAACCTCGCGAACAATCCCGCGTCAGAAATTTAACTCGCAGAACACTGAGATATATCCTAAAAACAAATTACGCCAGGTAATTAATAAATTATAGATGCCATGAATTCACCGTAAAATAATTTTAACATAGATCACAATTTTTTAACAAAGAAGTTATCAGCTCTTTCTGCGGGTCATACGTAGACACAACCGGAGAATCTTTCCGCACCACGCCGTTGCCGCTTCTTGTTTTCCTGGCCAGAAGACTCCGTTATCATGCGGCTCATGAGTCAATGAAAAGAAAAGCACAATTTCACGGGAACCAATGAGCCGCAGCGTGACGTCATGAAAACAATAAAATCCGCTAACTCATTAAAACTTAAGTAAATGGACATCAAAACTGATGAGTACACTAGAGAATCTTGACGCCCATACGCCCATGATGCAGCAGTATCTCAAGCTGAAAGCCCAGCATCCGGAGATCCTGCTGTTTTACCGGATGGGTGATTTTTACGAACTCTTCTATGACGATGCGAAACGCGCATCGCAGCTGCTTGATATCTCGCTGACCAAACGCGGCGCTTCCGCAGGCGAACCGATTCCGATGGCCGGGATCCCGCATCATGCGGTGGAGAACTATCTCGCCAAGCTGGTTAATCAGGGGGAGTCGGTGGCCATTTGCGAACAGATTGGCGATCCGGCGACCACTAAAGGGCCGGTTGAACGCAAAGTCGTTCGCATTGTGACCCCCGGAACTATCAGCGATGAAGCGTTGCTGCAGGAACGTCAGGATAATCTGCTGGCCGCCATCTGGCAGGATAGTAAAGGTTTTGGCTACGCCACCCTCGATATTAGCTCAGGACGTTTTCGCCTGAGCGAACCCGCTGACCGCGAGACAATGGCGGCGGAGCTCCAGCGCACCAACCCCGCCGAACTGCTGTACGCGGAAGACTTTGCCGAATCCTCGCTGATTGAGGGGCGCCGCGGCTTGCGCCGTCGTCCGCTGTGGGAATTCGAAATCGACACCGCGCGCCAGCAGCTCAATCTCCAGTTCGGTACGCGCGATCTGGTCGGATTCGGCGTTGAAAACGCCCCGCGCGGCCTGTGTGCCGCCGGCTGCCTGCTGCAATACGTCAAAGACACCCAGCGTACGTCATTGCCGCACATCCGTTCCATCACCATGGAACGCCAGCAGGACAGCATCATTATGGATGCCGCTACTCGCCGCAACCTGGAGATAACCCAGAACCTGGCCGGCGGCTTTGATAATACTCTGGCTTCGGTACTCGACTGCACCGTCACTCCGATGGGCAGCCGTATGCTTAAGCGCTGGCTGCATATGCCGGCGCGCGACACCGCAGTACTGGTAGAGCGCCAGCAGACCATTGGCGCGCTGCAGGAGCATTACACTGAACTGCAGCCGATACTCCGTCAGGTTGGCGACCTTGAACGTATACTGGCTCGCCTGGCGCTGCGCACCGCTCGTCCACGAGATTTAGCCCGCATGCGTCACGCATTCCAGCAGCTGCCTGCGCTGCGTGCGATGCTGGCAGACGTCGACTGCGCGCCGGTACAGCGGCTTCGCGAGAAAATGGGCGAGTTTAACGAACTACGCGACCTGCTTGAACGGGCGATTATCGATGCGCCGCCGGTGCTGGTTCGCGACGGCGGCGTTATCGCCCCCGGCTACAACGCGGAGCTGGATGAGTGGCGTGGTCTGGCCGATGGCGCGACCGATTACCTCGACAAGCTGGAAATTCGCGAGCGCGAGCGTCTGGGGCTGGATACGCTGAAGGTCGGCTACAACGCCGTTCACGGCTACTACATCCAGATTAGCCGCGGTCAGAGCCAGCATGCGCCGATCCATTACGTCCGTCGCCAGACCCTTAAGAATGCCGAGCGCTATATTATTCCTGAGCTGAAGGAGTATGAAGATAAGGTTCTGACCTCCAAAGGGAAAGCGCTGGCGCTGGAAAAGCAGCTGTACGATGAGCTTTTCGATTTACTGCTACCGCATCTTGGCGACCTGCAGCAGAGCGCCAGCGCGCTGGCGGAGCTCGATGTGCTGGTGAACCTTGCCGAGCGCGCCGAGACCCTCAACTACTGCTGCCCGACCTTCAGCGATAAACCGGGCATTCGTATTAGCGAAGGCCGCCATCCGGTGGTTGAGCAGGTACTGAAAGAGCCCTTTATCGCTAACCCGCTGCACCTCGCTCCGCAGCGGAGAATGTTGATTATCACCGGCCCGAATATGGGCGGTAAAAGTACCTATATGCGTCAGACCGCGCTGATCGCCCTGCTGGCGTATATCGGCAGCTACGTTCCGGCGGATAAAGTCGAAATCGGCCCTATCGATCGTATTTTCACCCGTGTCGGTGCGGCGGATGACCTGGCCAGCGGCCGCTCAACCTTTATGGTAGAGATGACCGAAACCGCCAATATTCTGCATAACGCCACCGAGCATAGTCTGGTGCTGATGGATGAAATCGGTCGTGGCACCTCGACCTACGATGGCCTGTCGCTGGCGTGGGCCTGCGCGGAAAATCTGGCGAATAAGATCAAGGCCTTGACCCTGTTTGCCACCCACTACTTCGAGCTAACCCAGCTGCCGGAGAAAATGGAAGGCGTGGCCAACGTCCATCTTGATGCGCTGGAGCACGGAGATACCATTGCCTTTATGCACAGCGTGCAGGATGGTGCGGCGAGTAAGAGCTATGGCCTGGCGGTTGCCGCGCTGGCCGGTGTACCGAAAGAGGTGATTAAACGCGCGCGGCAGAAGCTGCGCGAACTGGAGAGCATCGCGCCGAGCGCTGCCGCCACGCAGGTGGACGGTACCCAGATGTCGCTGCTTTCTGCTCCGGAAGAGGCCTCGCCCGCGGTTGAAGCGCTGGAGAATCTTGACCCGGACTCGCTGACTCCGCGCCAGGCGCTGGAGTGGCTCTATCGTCTGAAAAGCCTGGTGTAGTTCCTTTTAAAGTGAAAAAACGGCAGCACTTTGCGGTGCTGCCGTTTTAACAAATGCAAACTGGGTGCGAGAGGATGCATCCTGACAACCAATACGCGGGGTTGCCCCCGCGCTGATGCTATTTCTTCGATTCGTAAGCGAGAACAGCTTTAAACTCCATACTACGCTCTTTAATACTGAGTTCGCACAGCGAGCTGCGCACCAACAGCGTAAATCCCAGTACCGTAATACACAGTACGACGATTGCCACAAGGGCATATTTTGTCAGCATGTCTTGCCTCCCTGCAAAGAAGAGACTAACATCTGAATTGTTCAGGTTCATCCGTCAGCCTCAGTTGATAGAAATATCTCCTGGGGCTTTCGTCTATCTGAATCCTTGTCAATGCTCAAAGCCAGATAGCCTCAAGCACCCGCCGCTATTCTATATTTCCCCGGCCGCAAAACTTATCGGTAAT
The DNA here is from genome assembly GCF_040065135.1 of Klebsiella sp. CN_Kp066. Classification (NCBI taxonomy): domain Bacteria; kingdom Pseudomonadati; phylum Pseudomonadota; class Gammaproteobacteria; order Enterobacterales; family Enterobacteriaceae; genus Klebsiella; species Klebsiella sp. CN_Kp066. Next base: position 93,086 of record NZ_JBEAIU010000028.1, read on the forward strand.
TTATCAAACCCGTTGATTTTATTATAAACTGGAAGAAGGCTCGCAAACGTATCTGCTCTATCAACCATTTTGACATTTGAAAGATTAATTAATAAATATTTTGCATTGATTAACCAAACAAATAAAAAAGGCCCGACTGAGCGGGCCCGTTTATTTTATCGTTTATCTTCCGCCAGCAGCGGCGGAATACTCGGCACCATCGGCGATTCATCAATATCCTTCTGCGTCATGCGAAACGCTTCCGGATAATGTTCGCGGCTGGTGCGGCGTAGCGGTTCAGTATCGCGCCAGGTGTAGAAACAGTGCTGGCACTGAAATACCGTCCAGACATCTTTTACCGGCGATTTTGCCAGCACTTCAATATGTTCATCGGCGCAACGTGGACAAATCATCTTTTCCTCCTTATTTACGGTTGGCCAGCATGGCGGTCAGTTTTTCAGCCCAGGCTTTGGTTTCAGGAAGATCCTGTACCGGCTGGCTGTAGTGGCCGCGGAGATCCGGCGCAACCGGCGTGGTGGCGTCGATAATTAATTTGTCGGTAATTCCCGCCGGGCTGGAGCCGGGATCAAGCTCAAGTACCGACATATTCGGTAACTGCACCAGGTCCCCCGCCGGGTTGACCTTTGAAGAGAGCGCCCACATCACCTGCGGCAGGTTGAACGGATCCACATCTTCATCAACCATAATCACCATCTTCACGTAGCCCAGGCCGTGCGGGGTGGTCATCGCGCGCAGGCCAACCGCGCGGGCAAAGCCGCCGTAGCGTTTTTTGGTGGAGATAATCGCCAGCAGGCCGTGGGTGTACATTGCGTTGACCGCCTGCACTTCGGGGAATTCGGCCTTCAGCTGCTGATACAGCGGCACGCAGGTGGCCGGGCCCATCAGGTAGTCAATTTCGGTCCACGGCATACCAAGATAGAGCGACTCAAAAATCGGTTTGCTACGGTATGAAACCTTATCGATACGCACCACCGTCATATTACGGCCGCCAGAATAGTGGCCGGTAAATTCACCGAACGGACCTTCAATTTCACGCTTGCGGCTCTCAATCACCCCTTCGAGGATGACCTCTGAGCCCCACGGCACGTCAAAGCCGGTCAGCGGCGCGGTGGCGATAGGGTACGGGCTTTCCCGCAGCGCGCCCGCCATCTCATATTCCGACTGATCGTATTTCAACGGCGTAGCGCCCATCAGAGTAATAATCGGATCGTTGCCCAGGGTAATGGCGATCGGCAGATCTTCACCGCGCTCTTCCGCTTTGTGCAGATGTAAGGCGATATCATGCATAGGCACCGGCTGGAGGCCGAGCTTACGTTTACCCTTCACCTCCATACGGTAAATGCCGACGTTTTGCTTGCCAAAATTCTCCGGGTCGAGGGGATCGCGCGAAACCACGCAGGCTTTGTCGAGATAAAAACCACCGTCGCCGTCGTTAAGACGGAACAAGGGCAGAATATCAAACAGATTAATGTCTTCACCGTCGACGCTATTTTCCGCCCACGCCGGATTTGCCCGCCGCTCCGGCGTTACCGGAAACTTATCCCAACGGCGAATAAACTCGTCGATCTGCTTTTTCACCGGCGTATTCGGCGGCAAGCCCAGCGAGATAGCGTGGTTCTGCCAGGAACCGATAGTATTCATTGCTACGCGAGCATCGGTAAATCCGCGAATATTATCGAACCAAAGCGCCGGCGCGCCATCGCCGATGCGTCCGGTGGCGTTCGCCGCGGCGGCCAGATCCGGTTCCGCGTTAACCTCTTCGCTAATTTTCAGCAGTTGCCCCTGGTCGTCCAGCGCCTGCAAAAAGCTGCGCAAATCATCAAAAGCCATTATTCATTCTCCTGTGAAACATTCTCTACCGCCCGTAACCCGCTCCAGCGGCGCGCTTTGTGATACTCCAGACCGAACTGATCCAGCACTCGCGTGACAACGTGGTCCGTGACGTCCTCAATGGTTTTAGGATGGTTGTAATAAGCGGGCATGGGCGGCACCATTGCCACCCCCATGCGTGACAGGGCCAGCATGTTTTCCAGATGGATGGTGCTTAACGGCATTTCGCGCGGTACCAGTACCAGCTTACGCCCCTCTTTCAGCACCACGTCCGCGGCCCGGCCAACCAGCCCCTCGGCATAACCGGCACGAATACCCGCCAGCGTTTTCATACTGCAGGGAATAACAATCATGCCGTCGGTGCGAAATGAACCTGATGAGATGACGGCAGCCTGATCCGCCGGGCTATGGGAGAAATCGGCCAGTGCGGCGACTTCACGGGCGCTGTAAGGCGTTTCCAGCTCAATGGTCGTTTTGGCCCACTTTGACATCACCAGATGCGTTTCCACTTCCGGCATCTCACGCAGCGCTTTAAGTAGCGCAACCCCCAACGGAGCGCCTGTCGCTCCGGTCATCCCAACAATTAGCTTCATCATCGCCTCATACTTTGTTCGTATACGAACGTTTTTATTAAAGCTACTCTTGTAGGGCTATCCATGCAAGTTCGTTCGTATACGGCCGCATTTTTAATCAAAAAAGGAAAAATGCTAAATCCCCGTGCGAACGGCTATCATAGAATCGACGGTTTGATTACGGAGTTGTCATGGAGTTAAGAAACGAGGCGTTCCACCTGTTGCGCCAGCTTTTTCAGCAGCACACCGCTCGCTGGCAGCACGAACTGCCGGACCTGACCAAACCGCAGTATGCGGTAATGCGTTCAATTGCCGAGCATCCCGGCATCGAACAGGTGACGTTAACGGAAGCGGCGGTCAGCACCAAAGCGACGCTGGCGGAAATGCTGAGCCGTATGGAAAGCCGGGGGTTGGTTCGTCGCGAACACGATCCGGCGGACAAACGCCGGCGGTTTGTCTATTTAACCGCCGAAGGCGAAGCGCTGCTGGCAAGCTCTATGCCGTTGGGTAACGCCGTTGATGAAGAGTTTTTAGGCCGTCTCAGTGATGAAGAGCGCCGCCAGTTTTCGCAACTCATCCATAAGCTGATGGCGCAAGAGCGCTAACCCAAACGCTCGCGGAGAAAATCAATAAACGCCCGAACCCTGGCGGGAACATGCTGCGCGTCCGGATAAACCGCATACACTCCCTGAGACGGGAAGCGGAATTCTGGCATAATCCGCACGAGGGCGTTATCCGCCAGCGCAGCGGCCGCCAGCCATTCGGGGAGCAGCGCGACGCCGCTCCCCGCCAACGCAAAAGCCATCAGCGCGCTGGCGCTATCCGCCGATATCCTTGGCGCCTTTTTAATTTCAAACGGGATACACCGTTCCTGCGGCCCGCTGAGCTGCCAGCGCAGCGGCGTCGTCAAACGTTCATGAATAATCCACGCGGCATGGGCCAGATCCTCTAGCGTCTTCACCGGATGCTGCGCCAGCCACGCCGGAGAGGCGACTGGTACGATAGCAAAGCGCGAGATCAGCGCCGCGCGGTAACGTGAATCCGCCAGCGTCCCGAGACGAATCGCCACATCAACACGATCTGAGATTAAATCCGCGTGGTGAGAAGAAGAAACGTGCCGCACGCGGAGCGCTGGATGCGGCAGGCTGAACGCCGCCAGCGCCGGAACAATCACCTGGGCACCATATTCTGCCGTGGTCGCGACCCGCAGTTCGCCGCTCAATCCCACATGGCTGCCCCGGACGTCGTCCTGCAGATTTTCCGCTGCCTTCAGCAGCGCGAGGCCACGCTGATAAAACAGCGACCCGGCTTCAGTCAGCGTAAGCCGTCGGGTCGATCGCAACAGCAGCGTAACGCCCAGCTCGCTCTCCAGCTGCCTGACGTTAAAACTGACCACGGCCTTGGTTTGCCCGAGGGCCGCCGCCGCCGCGGTAAAACTGCCGCTCTCCACCACCGCCACAAACATGGTCATCCGCTGCAGGTTCAGCATCATATCGCTCACTGTCAAAAAATTTCAGACAGTATATATCCGAATGTCGCGTTTATTCGCCCTGATGCTGAGGTTTACAGTAGCGGCCTTCATGGGGAGAGTATTCAATGACGTATCGCAACAAGGTCGCAACCCTTTTTCTGCTGGGTTTCTTTCTCGACTTAATCAATATGTTTATCGCCAGCGTCGCTTTTCCGGCGATGAGCCGGACGCTGCACGCGTCGCCAGGCGAACTGGCGTGGGTCAGCAATGGCTATATTGCAGGACTCACCCTGGTGCTGCCGTTTAGCGCCAGGCTCAGCCAGCGGTTTGGCGCCCGACGGGTGTTTCTGCTTTCGCTCAGCCTGTTTAGCATCGGCGCGCTGGCAACAGGGATGGCCGACTCATTGCTAAATCTGGTTCTGTGGCGCGTCCTGCAGGGAATGGGCGGTGGACTGTTGATTCCAATAGGTCAGGCATTAACCTGGCAGCAGTTTAAGCCTCACGAGCGGGCAAAGCTCTCTGCCGCGGTGATGCTGGTCGGGCTGCTGGCGCCGGCGTGCTCCCCGGCGCTGGGAGGTCTTCTGGTGCAATCATTTAGCTGGCGCTGGGTCTTCCTTGCCAGCCTGCCGATAGCCCTTCTGACGTTAGCGCTGGCAGCGTTGTGGCTAAAAGAAGAGAGAAGCGTTGTGCGAGCGGGAGGTTTATTACCGCTCGCTTTACTGCGTGACCCGCTGCTGCGTTTTTCTATGCTGGTGTATCTCTGCGTGCCGGGGACGTTTATCGGAATTAACGTCGTCGGGATGTTTTATTTGCAAAGCGTAACGGGGTTGTCGCCCTCCGCTATCGGCGCCCTGATGCTGCCCTGGTCGCTGGCCTCTTTCGTGGCGATCGTCACGACCGGTCGCTATTTTAATCGTCTTGGCCCCCGCCCTCTGATTGCGGCCGGCTGCCTGCTTCAGGCCGCCGGGATCGTCGCGCTGGCCAGCGTTAATTCACCAACCGCCAGCAGCACGCTGATCGCGGCATTTGTCTTAATGGGCGCAGGCGGCAGTCTGTGCAGCAGTACGGCCCAAAGCAGCGCGTTTCTTAATGTGGCTAACTGCGATATGCCGGACGCCAGCGCGCTGTGGAACCTCAATCGTCAGCTGAGTTTCCTGATTGGCGCTGCGCTGCTGGCGGGGTTATTGAGCGCATTTTTGCTTTACTGGCCAGCACCGCAGGCCTGGCGTGGCGTGTTTATCGCCGCCGCTATTTTTACGCTGCTGCCGCTGCTGCGCTGCCTTAGATTTGATAACCGGGCGATAATCATGCGCCTGCACGGTAAAACGGAGAACAAATGAGTCGCTATATTGAAGAAGTCATTGCCGCCCATGTGGCCATTGAAGCCTGGCTGAATCAGGGAACTGGCAGCATCGAAGGGTTAATGCAGCGCTTCAGCGCGGAATTTACCATGATCCCGATTAACGGGACACGCATGGACCAGCAGGCGGTCAGCGCTTTTTTTCAAGGGTCACGCGCCAGCCGCCCCGGCTTAAAAATCGTCATTGATAGCGCCGCGATGCTTGCCGAATGGCACGATGGGGCCGCGGTGATATATCGGGAAACGCACGTTTTACCCGGCAAAGCGGATACAGCGCGCTGGTCAACGGCGCTTTTCCGCCAGCAGGAGGGGCAGATAAGCTGGCTGCATCTCCACGAAACGGCCCGGATATAGAGAGCAGACGCTGAAAAAGAAAAAGGCCCAATCGAAAAACGATTGAGCCTTTTTAACGAAAGGTGTCTTACTCGCGGAACAGCGCTTCGATGTTCAGCCCCTGGCTTTGCAGAATCTCCCGCAGACGGCGGAGACCTTCAACCTGGATCTGACGCACGCGTTCGCGGGTCAGGCCAATTTCACGGCCAACATCCTCAAGCGTCGCGGCTTCATAGCCCAGCAGGCCAAAGCGACGAGCCAGCACTTCACGCTGCTTGGCGTTCAGTTCGAACAGCCATTTGACGATGCTTTGTTTCATATCATCGTCCTGCGTGGTGTCTTCCGGGCCGTTGTCTTTTTCATCGGCCAGGATGTCCAGCAGCGCTTTTTCCGAGTCGCCACCCAGCGGAGTATCCACTGAGGTAATGCGCTCGTTCAGACGCAGCATGCGGCTTACGTCATCAACTGGCTTATCCAGCTGTTCGGCTATCTCTTCGGCGCTCGGCTCATGGTCCAGCTTGTGGGACAACTCGCGCGCGGTACGCAGATAGACGTTCAGCTCTTTGACGATGTGGATAGGTAAACGAATGGTACGGGTTTGGTTCATAATTGCCCGCTCAATCGTTTGGCGAATCCACCAGGTCGCGTAAGTTGAAAAACGGAACCCACGTTCCGGGTCAAACTTCTCAACTGCGCGAATCAGCCCCAGGTTACCTTCTTCAATCAGGTCCAGCAGAGCCAGACCACGATTGCCGTAACGGCGGGCAATCTTGACAACCAGACGCAGGTTACTTTCGATCATCCGGCGGCGTGACGCAACGTCACCACGCAGCGCGCGACGGGCAAAATAAACCTCTTCTTCGGCAGTCAGCAGTGGGGAATAACCAATCTCTCCGAGATAAAGCTGCGTCGCATCAAGCACCCGTTGGGTTGCTCCCTGCGAAAGAAGCTCTTCCTCAGCCAGATCGCTATCACTGGGTTCCTCTTCAACTAAGGCTTTCTCGTCAAAAACCTCGACTCCGTTCTCATCAAATTCCGCGTCTTCATTTAAATCATGAACTTTCAGCGTATTCTGACTCATAAAGATGGCTCCTACCCGTGATCCCTGAGCAAAGCACTTTGGCTAAATATCACTCGAAGGACGCCCGGACGATAACCTTTATGCCCCGTTAAAGAAGACATCGTTGCCGCCCTGGCGCCTTTCTTAGCAATACTGAGCTATCCGTACTTTGCCAAATTATCGCTGCGGTAAATACTGCAGCGGGTTGACGGATTTCCCCTTGTAACGAATTTCAAAATGCAATCGTGTCGAACTAGTACCTGTGCTACCCATGGTAGCGATCTTCTGCCCCGCCTTGATATCTTGTTGCTCTTTTACCAGCATCGTATCGTTATGGGCGTAGGCGCTCAGGTAATCATCGTTATGTTTGATGATAATAAGATTACCGTAACCGCGCAGTGCGTTACCGGCATAGACGACGCGCCCATCTGCGGTCGCGACAATAGCCTGTCCTTTACTGCCTGCAATATCAATACCTTTATTGCCACCTTCGGCCCCACTAAAGTTCTCGATAACCTTGCCATCAGTCGGCCAGCGCCATGAAGAGATCGGCGAACTGGTAGACGTACTGCTTGCAGTCGATTGGGTGGTGCTGACAGCTGGAGCCGTAACTGGCGCGACGGTTGTCGTCGTCGCGGGCTTGTTGTTCGGCAACATCTTATTAGCACTCTGTTCACCTGAAGATTCAGAATACGTAATAGTTGGTTGTGACGCAACTACCGCGGTGGATTTTTGTGCAGAATTTGCGCTCAACATTCCACCATTACTGGCCTTCACGCTCGCCTGGGCAACAGGATTATCACCGGTAATCGGCTGGCCGGATGCATTGCCAACCTGCAACGTCTGACCGACGTTCAAAGCGTACGGTGCCGGGATATTATTGCGCTGCGCCAGGTCGCGGAAATCGTTCCCGGTAACCCACGCAATGTAGAATAGCGTGTCGCCGCGTTTAACAGTATAGGTGCTGCCGCCGGTATAGCTACCTTTCGGAATATCCCCATACTTACGGTTGTAGACGATTTTGCCGTTTACCGTTTGCACAGGCTCCTGAGCCATCGGCTGGATCTGCACAGGCTGCGTCTGTACCGGCTGAGTTTGTACCGGACGAGCCTGCGGCGCGGTATTGGTCGGAGGCGTGATCAGCATCCCGGAATTGGTGCCCGAAGACGAAGCCCCGCCAGCCGTGCTGACCGGCGCAGGCGGATTGTTGGAACTGCTGCAGCCTGCCAGCCAGAGTGACACCAGTGACAAAGCCGCAATGCGGCTTAAGGTAAATTTTGGGCTTCCCGCGCTCATTTATCCCCCAGGAATATGTTAACTACCAATATCTTGCTCACCGGACGGTGCCCGGCCAGGACACGAAAAATGCGTCCACCCTATGCCTAAATGCAGGCAAAAAAACCTGGAATAATCCGGTTCAGGCCAGCTCCCCTTTAACGAGGGGAACAAAGCGCACGGCCTCGACGGTGTCAATGACAAACTCATTGCCGCGTCGACGGATGCGCTTTAAAAACTGGTGCTCTTCGCCTACCGGCAGCACCAGCACGCCGCCATCGTCTAATTGCGCCAGCAGTGCGGCCGGGATTTCCGGCGGCGCTGCGGTCACGATAATCGCGTCAAACGGCGCGCGTGCCTGCCAACCCTGCCATCCATCACCGTGACGGGTTGAAACATTATGTAAATCAAGTTGTTTCAGACGACGGCGCGCGTGCCACTGCAGGCTCTTAATACGCTCGACCGAGCAAACGTGGTGCACGAGGTGCGCCAGAATTGCCGTCTGATAACCAGAGCCGGTGCCGATTTCCAGCACCCTTGACTCCGGCGTAAGCGTCAGAAGCTCGGTCATCCTCGCCACCATATAGGGCTGCGAAATAGTTTGCCCCTGGCCAATCGGCAATGCCGTGTTTTCCCACGCCTTATGTTCAAAGGCTTCATCAACAAACTTTTCTCGCGGCACCTGCGCGATAGCGTCCAGCACGCGCTCGTCGACAATGCCCTGAGTGCGAAGCTGATTGAGAAGACTTTCAACACGTTTGCTTACCATTGTGTATCAACCCCAACGCGATCGAGCCAGCCGCTAACCACCTCATGCGCGCTGTGGGCGGTTAAATCGACATGGAGCGGCGTGACCGAGACATAGCCTTCATCCACCGCGGCAAAGTCGGTATCCGGACCGGCGTCGTACTTTTCCCCCGGAGGACCGATCCAGTACAGCGTATTGCCGCGCGGATCTTTCTGCGGAATGACCTGATCGGAAGGATGGCGGCTGCCGCAGCGGGTAACGCGAATACCTTTTATCTGATCAAGCGGAAGATCCGGCACATTGATATTGAGAATGCGCCCGGTACGCAGCGGTTCGCGGCTTAATGCCCGGAGAATCGAGCTGGTGACCGCAGCGGCGGTCTCATAGTGTTGGTAGCCGTTTAGCGAAACGGCCAGCGCCGGAAAGCCCAGATGACGGCCTTCCATGGCGGCGGCAACGGTGCCGGAATAGATGACGTCGTCGCCAAGGTTGGGCCCGGCGTTAATGCCAGAGACCACAATATCCGGACGCGGCCGCATCAGGGCGTTGACGCCGAGGTAGACACAGTCCGTTGGCGTGCCCATTTGCACGGCGATATCGCCGTTGTCGAAAGTGAAAGTGCGTAGCGAAGACTCCAGCGTCAGGGAATTCGACGCCCCGCTGCGGTTACGATCGGGTGCAACTATCTGAACCTCAGCGAATTCCCGTAAGGCCTTCGCCAGGATCTGAATGCCCGGCGCGTGGATCCCGTCATCGTTACTCAGCAATATTCGCATAGTCACCCGTTGTATTGATAAGCTCCCTTACTACGCTGGTGGCGAAGCTGCCTGCGGGCAGCCAGAAACGCAGTTCAACGGTAACGTCATCCCACCAGTTCCAGCTCATCTGCTGGGGATAAAGCAGCATCGCCCGGCGGGCGGCCTCTACTTTTTCACGCACCAGCAGCGTCTGTAGCTGCGTCTCTTCAACGACGGCCGCCTGTTCGGCGGCCAGCGCGTCCCGCTGGCTGCCCCAGTCGCCGCTGCCTACAAGCGCAGCGGTAATCATCAGTTCGCGATTATTTACCCGCGCCTGGAGCTCCGTCAGTTCTTCAGAAGTCGCAACGAACCAGCTTCCGCGCCCCGCTAATTGTAGCGCATCGCCATCAACAACCTGATTAAATTCCGGTTTTTTTAATCTAATACCAACCTGTTGATTAAACAATGCGCTGCGGGCCGCCGACAACCAAAAACTGCGTTTATTGCGATCGCGCACCGGCGCGCCGCTCTCGGCCCAGCGCAGCGCCCCCAGCAGGTTACTGCCGCCGATACCGAAGCGCTGGGCGCCAAAATAGTTGGGTACGCCATGCTCAGCAATCGCCTGTAAACGCGTTTCGACATCGTCGCGATCGCTGATTTCGCGCAGCACCAGCGTAAACTGGTTCCCCTTCAGCGCCCCGAGGCGCAGCTTGCGCTTATGGCGCGCGTACTCCAGTACCTGACAGCCTTCAAGCTGGAATTTGCTCAGGTCGGGCATCTCTTTGCCCGGCACTCGGGCGCACAGCCACTGTTCAGTCACCGCATGTTTGTCTTTCTGCCCGGCAAAGCTCACTTCGCGCGCATGAATTTTAAGGAATTTGGCCAACGCGTCAGCGACAAAACGGGTATTGCAGCCGTTTTTCAGAATACGCACCAGCACATGTTCGCCTTCGCCATCGGGCGCAAAGCCGAGATCCTCAACCACCACAAAGTCTTCCGGATTGGCTTTTAGCAGCCCCTGGCTCAGCGGTTTTCCATGCAGATAAGTGAGTTCGTCAAAAGCGATCATTTCTCCGCCTTACGCAGCAGCGCCACCGCTTCACAGGCAATACCTTCGCCACGGCCGGTAAAGCCCAGCTTTTCAGTGGTGGTGGCTTTGACGTTTACATCGTCCATATGGCAGCCGAGGTCTTCAGCAATAAAGATGCGCATCTGGGGAATATGCGGCAGCATTTTCGGCGCCTGGGCGATGATAGTGACGTCAACGTTGCCAAGGGTAAAGCCTTTTGCCTGGATGCGCCGCCACGCTTCGCGCAGCAGTTCGCGGCTATCGGCCCCCTTAAAGGCCGGGTCGGTATCCGGGAACAGCTTGCCGATATCGCCCAGTGCCGCCGCGCCCAACAGCGCATCGGTCAGCGCGTGCAGCGCGACGTCGCCGTCGGAATGCGCCAGCAGCCCTTTTTCATAAGGTACGCGCACGCCGCCGATGATAATGGGGCCTTCACCGCCAAAAGCGTGTACGTCAAAACCGTGTCCAATTCGCATTAAGCCTTCTCCTGGTGTCGGGAACGGGTAAGGTAAAATTCGGCCAGCGCCAGGTCTTCCGGGCGCGTCACTTTAATATTATCAGCTCGTCCGGCGACCAGCTCAGGATGAAAGCCGCAGTACTCCAGCGCCGAGGCTTCATCGGTGATGCTCGCCCCTTCATTAAGCGCCCGCGTCAGGCAATCAACAAGCAGTTCGCGAGGAAAAAATTGTGGCGTCAGCGCATGCCATAAATCGTTGCGTTCGACGGTATGGGCAATAGCCGCCCTGCCCGGCTCCGCGCGTTTCATGGTATCGCGAACCGGAGCGGCCAGAATGCCGCCCGTTCGGCTGGTCTCACAGAGTTGAAGCAGGCGGCTGAGATCGTCCTGGTGCAGGCAGGGGCGCGCGGCATCGTGTACCAGCACCCAATCGGCCTCGCTAAGAGCCTTCAGGCCCGCAAGGACGGAGTCCGCACGTTCTGTACCGCCATCAACAACGGTGATCTGAGGATGATTCGCCAACGACAGCTGGCTAAAGCGCTCGTCTCCCGGGCTGACGGCAATCACCACCCGCTGTATACGCGAGTTTGCCAACAGCGCGGCGACCGCGTGTTCGAGAATCGTTTTGTTACCGATAGAGAGATATTGTTTCGGGCATTCCGTTTGCATGCGGCGGCCAAAACCGGCTGCCGGCACCACGGCGCAAACGCCCGGAAAAGTGGCTGCCATGTTGTAATCCTGGGCCTGTTTATCGATTATTCTGCTGTTGCCCCGCGGCCTGGTTGCGTTTCGACGCATCCGGCACCAGACGATAAAACGTTTCGCCCGGGCGGGTCATACTGAGTTCATTGCGCGCGCGCTCTTCGATAGCTTCCTGGCCGCCGTTGAGATCGTCAATTTCGGCGAACAGCTGATCGTTGCGTGCTTTTAATTTAGCGTTAGTTGCCTGCTGCGCGGAGACATCGTCATTAACCCGGCTATAGTCATGCAGACCATTTTTGCCGAACCACAGCGAGTACTGTAGCCAGACCAGCAAAGCCAATAACAGCAGCGTTAGTTTACCCATCCTGCCCCCTGAAAAACGGCATCATCATCCCATAACTCGCCCGAGTTCTCTACTCTGGCGCGCGGACGACGCCGCGTAACGCGGGGACTGTACCACATTTTTACCGTTGATACCCAGGCCAGATTCATTCGTGAAAAGACTACCCCAGTAGCCAGAGGAACAGCAGACCGAACATCAGCCCGACGGTCAGAATCGTCGCGCAGACGCTGTACTGAAGTTTGCCGTCCAGCAGCGAATGCAGCGCGATGCCAACCACAACGGCAACCGGCATCAGCGCCAGGAAGAACGGCCAGGTGTAGAGGAGAAAAAATAGCGTGTTACTGCCATAGATCAGGAAGGGAATACCCAGCGCCAGCAGCCATGAAATAAAGCCCACGGCCGCACCCGACAGAGACCACGTGGTCTCGTCGCTGGCGGCCGGCGGCGGTTCTGAACGAATAATACTGAGGTTCTGGGTATTGCGCATATCGAATCCTGTTGACCTGGCGACCGGCATCATTCGCTGATGCCGCCGCCGTTTCAGGATCTGATAATATCGCTCTGTCGTAGCAGGTCTAATAGTTGGTGCACCAAATTTGTTACCAATTGTTCACCGTCGAGGTGAATTTCTGCCCTCTCCGGGGATTCATACACTGAATCGATCCCGGTAAAGTTGCGCAATTCCCCGGCCCGCGCCTTCTTGTACAGGCCCTTCGGATCCCGCGCTTCGCAGATCGCTAACGGCGTATCGACAAACACTTCGATAAAGCGCCCTTCCCCTATACGTTCGCGCACCATTTGTCGCTCTGCGCGATGCGGAGATATAAACGCCGTCAATACAACCAGCCCGGCATCGACCATCAGCTTCGCCACTTCCCCCACGCGGCGAATGTTTTCTTTGCGGTCGTCGTCGCTGAAGCCAAGATCGCTGCACAGGCCGTGACGCACATTATCGCCATCCAGTAACCAGGTGCTCACGCCGAGCCGATGCAGCTCCTCTTCCAGCGCGCCGGCAATGGTTGATTTTCCCGAACCGGAAAGTCCCGTAAACCAGACCACTGCGCCTTTATGCCCATGCAGCGCTTCTCGATCTTTACGTGTTACCTTATGGTCATGCCAGACGACGTTTTCGTCATGTCGGGCCATTACTTGCCTCCCAGCAGGTCGCGAGCGTCCCAGTGCGGGAAGTGCTTGCGAATAAGCTGGTTCAGCTCAAGCTCAAACGCGCTGTACTGTGAAGCGCTCGCCTGAACCCGTTCATGGGGTTCATGAACCATACCTGCGCCAACGGTGACGTTGGTCAAACGGTCGATAAAGATCAGGCCCCCGGTAACCGGGTTATCCTGGTATTTATCCAGCACCAGCGGCTCGTCAAAAGTGAGATCGATCAGCCCGATGCCGTTCAGGGGCAGCGTTTCCACTTCGCGCTGGGTCAGGTTGTTGATATCCACCTGGTAGCGAACGCTATCAACGCGGGCGCGAGTTTTCTTACCGGCGATTTTAATGTCGTAGCTTTGGCCCGGGGTCAGCGCCTGCTCCGCCATCCATACAACATCAATGCTGGCGCTTTGTACTGCGGGCAGAGAAACTGCCGCATCGACCAGCAGATCGCCACGGCTGATATCAATTTCATCCTTCAGCACGAGGGTGATCGCTTCCCCGGCCGCCGCTTCTGGCAGATCGCCGTCGAAGGTGACGATGCGCGCAACGGTGGATTCCACTCCGGACGGGAGCACCTTAAGACGCTGCCCTACCCTCACGCTACCGGAGGCCACCGTCCCGGAAAATCCGCGGAAGTCGAGGTTCGGGCGGTTTACGTACTGTACCGGGAAGCGCAGCGGCTGGCTTTCCACCACGCGCTGAATCTCAACGGTTTCCAGCACTTCCAGCAGCGTCGGACCGCTGTACCACGGCATTTTCTCACTCTGGCTGGCGACGTTGTCCCCTTCCAGGGCAGAAAGCGGAACAAAGCGAATGTCGAGATCGCCAGGCAGCTGCTCCGCAAAGGTCAGATACGCTTCGCGGATGGTGTTGAAAGTCTCTTCGCTAAACTCGACGAGATCCATTTTGTTCACCGCCACCACCAGGTGTTTGATCCCCAGCAGTGTCGAAATAAAGCTGTGACGACGGGTTTGATCGAGCACGCCTTTGCGGGCGTCGATCAGCAGGATCGCCAGTTCGCAGGTTGATGCACCGGTCGCCATATTACGGGTGTACTGCTCGTGCCCCGGCGTATCGGCGATAATAAACTTGCGCTTCTCGGTAGAGAAATAGCGATAGGCGACGTCGATGGTGATGCCCTGCTCGCGCTCGGCCTGCAGGCCATCCACCAGCAGCGCCAGATCCAATTTTTCGCCCTGCGTACCGTGACGTTTGCTGTCATTATGCAGAGATGAGAGCTGATCTTCGTAAATCTGTCGGGTATCGTGCAGCAATCGACCAATCAGCGTGCTTTTACCGTCATCAACGCTGCCGCAGGTCAGAAAGCGCAGCAGGCTTTTGTGCTGCTGGGCGTGCAGATAGGCTTCTACGCCGCCTTCATCAGCAATTTGTTGTGCAATCGTAGTGTTCATGGCGGCTCCTTAGAAATAACCCTGACGTTTCTTCAGCTCCATGGAGCCTGCCTGGTCGCGGTCAATCACGCGCCCCTGTCGTTCGCTGGTGGTCGACACCAGCATCTCTTCGATGATCTCCGGCAGCGTTTGCGCATTGGACTCCACCGCGCCGGTCAGCGGCCAGCAGCCAAGGGTACGGAAGCGCACCATCTGTTTTTTGATCATCTCGCCGGGCTGCAGATTAATGCGATCGTCATCGATCATCATCAGCATCCCGTCGCGCTCCAGCACCGGACGCTCTGCCGCCAGGTACAGCGGAACAATTTCAATATTTTCCAGATAGATGTACTGCCAGATATCCAGCTCGGTCCAGTTGGAGAGCGGGAACACGCGGATGCTTTCACCTTTGTTAATCTGGCCGTTATAGTTGTGCCACAGTTCCGGGCGCTGGTTTTTTGGGTCCCAGCGATGGAAGCGGTCGCGGAAGGAGTAAATACGCTCCTTGGCGCGAGATTTCTCTTCATCGCGACGCGCGCCGCCGAACGCGGCATCGAAGCCGTATTTGTTCAGCGCCTGCTTAAGGCCTTCGGTTTTCATGATATCGGTATGTTTGGCGCTGCCGTGAACGAACGGGTTAATCCCCATCGCCACCCCTTCCGGATTTTTATGCACCAGCAGTTCGCAGCCGTAGGCTTTAGCGGTACGGTCGCGGAACTCGTACATTTCGCGGAATTTCCAGCCGGTATCAACGTGCAGCAGCGGGAACGGCAGAGTTCCTGGATAAAACGCTTTACGCGCCAGATGCAGCATTACGCTGGAGTCTTTACCGATGGAGTACATCATCACCGGGTTAGAGAATTCGGCGGCCACCTCACGAATAATATGGATGCTTTCCGCCTCCAGTTGCCGCAGGTGAGTAAGTCGTTTTTGGTCCATAACCGTTCCTTAAGCCAGATTTACTACAGAAGCCTTAAAGGCATCTGAGGATGAGGTGTGTTGAAACCAGGCAAGCTGATGATGTAATCGCACCACTTCGCCCACTACCAGCAGCGCGGGCATCGGGGCATCTTTCGCCAGGTTTTCGAGTTGTTGTAATGTGCCGGTCCGGGTTTGCTGATCGGCGCGAGTACCCCGCGAGATCACCGCCACCGGGGTGTCGCCCGCGCGACCGTTAGCGATCAGCTGAGCGCTGATTTCCGCCGCTTTCAGGCTGCCCATATAAATCGCCAGGGTCTGGCCGCTTTGCGCCAGCCGAGTCCAGTTGAGCGGGGAGTTTTCCGCACCGAAGTGCCCGGTAATAAAAGTTGCGCTTTGCGCGTAATCGCGGTGGGTCAGCGGGATCCCGGCATAAGCCGTGGCGCCAGCCGCTGCCGTCACGCCCGGGACAACCTGAAACGGAATACCGGCTTCAGCTGCAGCCTGCAGCTCTTCGCCGCCGCGCCCGAAAATAAACGGGTCGCCGCCTTTCAGGCGAATCACCGTATTGCCCGCTTTCGCCGCCTCTACCAGCATGCGGTTAATGTCCTGCTGCGGTACGGAGACGCCGGCGGCGCTTTTACCCACGCAGATTGTCTCCGCGTCGCGACGCACCAGCTCGCGGACTTCCGGCGTGACCAGATTGTCGTAAAACACCACATCCGCCTGCTGGATAGCCTGCAGGCCGCGCAGGGTCAGCAGTCCGGCATCGCCAGGCCCCGCGCCGACGAGGATAATTTCACCGAGCCGCTTTTCCGGCTGTCGGAGCTCATCTTCCAGCGCCTTTTCCGCTTCGGCTTTATTGCCCGCCAGCATCAGGCTGGCAAAGCGGCCGGTAAACACGCGTTCCCAAAAACGACGGCGTTCGGCAGTGGTTTTCAGATGGGTTTTAATATGATGACGCCAGTAGCTCGCCGTTTCGGCCAGCCGCCCCAGGTTGGTGGGCAGCAGCGCTTCGATTTTTTCGCGCAAAATTCGCGACAGCACCGGCGCTTTGCCGCTGGAAGAGATAGCCACCAGCAGCGGAGAACGATCGACGATTGACGGGAAAACAAACGAGCACAGCGCCTGATTATCAACCACGTTGACCAGCCGGTAGCGCGCGTTGGCCGCGGCATAAACGCGCAGGTTCAGCGCGTCATCTTCGGTAGCGGCAATCACCAGGAATACGTTATCAAGCTGCTGCTCTTCAAATTCGGTGGCCCGCCACTGAATTTCCTGACGCTCAACCTTGCCGGCAAGTTCCGGAATTAGCGCGTCGGCGACAATCTGTACCTTCGCTTCAGCACGCAGCAGAAAGGTAATCTTGCGCGCGGCAATCTCGCCGCCGCCGATCACCAGTACGGGTCTCTCTTTCACTTCGGCAAATATCGGCAAGTATTCCACTGCGCAACAACTCTCTTACAATCAGCAATAGAGCGACTATAGGGTGCGGTTTAGAGCAAATGAAATTACGAAATGGAATGAGTTGTGACTCAAAAGAATAACGGCCTGGAAAAGCTAATATCAAAAAGTGCTTAACACGCGGTTTTTCCACCATTTAAGAGCGATTGAAATTGTTTAACCCCGATCACAGTTTCATACTACGCGGGTGAAATTGTTTTAAGTGCTAAAGGACCCCCCCTATGTTTTCCGCATTGTGCCGTCGCCTGCTTCCCCTGGCGTTGAGCGCAGGTTTTGTCTTCACCGCCGCCCCGGCAATAAGCGCTCTGGGCGACACCACCAATGCTCAGGCTCGTCACATCGCTACCTTTTTTCCCGGAAGAATGACCGGTTCGCCCGCCGAGATGCTGTCGGCTGATTATTTGCGTCAGCAGTTCACGCAAATGGGCTACGAGAGCGATATTCGCAGTTTTAATACCCGATACATTTACACCAACAACGATAATCGCAAAAACTGGCAAAACGTCACCGGCAGCACGGTTATCGCCGCGCATGAGGGGAAAGATCGCCAGCAAATCATCATCATGGCCCATCTAGATACCTACGCGCCGCAGACCGATGCCGACATAGAAAATAACCTCGGCGGCCTGACGCTGCAGGGCATCGATGATAACGCCCTCGGTCTGGGGGTCATGCTGGAACTTGCTGAGCAGTTAAAGAATATCCCTACGCGTTATGGTATTCGCTTCGTCGCCACCAGCGGTGAAGAAGAGGGTCGTCTGGGTGCGCAGAATATGCTTAAGCGTATGAGCGACGCGGAGAAGAAAAATACCCTATTGGTCATTAACCTCGATAATCTGGTGGTGGGCGATAAGCTCTATTTTAATAGCGGCCGCAGCACGCCATCCTCGGTGCGCAAGCTCACCCGCGACCGGGCGCTGGCTATCGCTCGTAGTAAAGGTATTAGCGCCGCCAGCAATCCTGGCCTGAATCCTGACTATCCAAAAGGGACCGGCTGCTGTAATGATGCCAGCGTATTTGACGAAGCCGGGATCCCGGTATTAACCGTCGAAGCCACCAACTGGTCTCTGGGACGCAAAGATGGCTACCAGCAGCGCGCCAAATCTCGTTCGTTCCCGGACGGTACCAGCTGGCACAACGTTCAGCTGGATAACCAGCAGTATATTGATAAAGCCCTGCCGGGCCGTATTGCTCAGCGCAGCCGCGATGTGATGAGGGTTATGCTGCCGCTGGTGAAAGAGCTGGCGAAGGCGGAGAAGAAACCCGCCTCAAAATAGACTAACGATAAAATGCGGCAACAAGGACTGTCGCCATGATGCTTTAATACCGTTGTTCCTGCTACTGGCTGTCAGCATGCGCTCCATCGCCGACAGCCAGGTCTATATCTGGGGAGCTGAAAAAACGCTGCCCCGAACCTGTTCAGATAACAAATACGCCACCACTGACCTCTCACCTCTGTCAAATTACACCTGAGGTGAATGGAGTATTTCGGAGTCCCATAAGGCGTTGAGCGCATTTGCGATGCGCTCGCGCCTGGCCGTTTCCGTTGCCTGCTGGCGCTGTTTAACCAGGGGTTTAAGCTGCGCGATAAACTCATGCGTGGGCGCTGGCAGACTGCTTTCGTCAACGGGAATTTCTTGCCCGGTATCACGGTTAAAGACCTTTACACCGTAGGTTGGCACATGAGCAAAAATGGCCTTATCCTGCAGCGCCTCGCTAATACCTGACATCGTTTGCCCATCAAAGCGCAGCTGGACGGCCTTGCTCCACTTATCGCCAAAATAGATCATTCTGGATAAAAAGTAGCTGCCAAAAGGCTCTCTGACGCCGCTTTCCGAGTGCATAAACCAGGCCCGGGAATCATGGATATAGTTATCATACAGAGTGATCAGCCCGCTGATTTTATCGTTCTGCTCTCGTTTCAACAGGCACGGCTCAATATGCTGACGGAATCTGTACTCGCCCGCCTGCTTAAATCGCAGATATTCATAGGCTTCATTCTGATGGGTATAAAAGTAGGCCGCCTGGGCGAGCAGTGGATCCAGTATCTGTAGATTTGCCGCCGTCGTGCTTATCTCCCATGAAAAGCCGGTTTCGGCACTTGCGGCAATAGTGCAGGTGGCCGAATCGATCGCCCCCTGCGCTTTCTGCTTCATCGCCGGTTTAAACAGCGCCTGGGGGCGAGCTTTACGCATGTAGTCCGCCGCAAACTCGGTGGCGGCTTCCCAAAGCTGACCGCGGGCGTTGTTGGCATCGAACAACGGTTGCCCAACAAGCTCCGGGCCAGGGAACCAATTTTCATCGCCCCTGTGTCTGGACGCCTCTTTATTACGCGCCTGCGCTATCGCCTCAGCTTTGCATTGCAAAAGCGACCACTCACGGGCAAGGGCGCGCTGCGCCTGTTGGCTGAACCCTGCCGCATACGGCTGGGCGGTAATCTCCGGGTGCTGGGCCGCATGCTGGAAGAAGGGCTGCGACGTGAGATTTATTGGCGATGTCCTGGGTGAAGCAAAACGTGCGATACGCCAGCCGGTCATCCAGATCATTTCCGCTTCCAGCATCTCTTCCAGACAGACTGACTCAAAACGAAACGGCGCGTAGATAGCATCGTCAGACAGCGGATCCTCCTGCTGATTGTCAAGGGAGAGGGTCGATCGCCAGTTGTTAAAGGTGTCTACCAGTCCGGGATAAAAATCAAATTCCCCAACTGAAGCAAAACTCATTTCCCGAAAGATATACATTTGCCTGAAATCCGGGTGCAACAGGGCAAAAACATCAGGATGAAACGACAGCGGCGCCCCGGCATCCATCGCGGCAGCATACATATCATGCAGAGTAATTTGCGATAACAGATCGCCCGCACCGCCCCGGCCCTTGCCCTGATCCCCACAGGGGTATCCCCCGCCAACGTCGGAGTGCATACCGGGGTAGACCACTTCCTGAGTCTGGGATAAATAGCTGCCAGCGGCGGTACGGATGGAGTCCAGCGAAAATGCCTGACGCTGCTCGTGAGCAGCCACCAGATGATAGCAGCGCTTGATTAACCCTGACTGCGTCAGCGGCTGCGTCTGCTCCGCCCAGCCGTTGTGACCGGTAAAGCCCGGAACCACATTGGCAATTCCCACTGCCGGCACGGTATCAAAGAGGCCTAAAAATTCCACCGAAACCTTCACGCCGAGCAGCGTTCCTGCCGGGAAACCGAGTAGTCCTTCGGCCAGCGCTTCATCCAGCCAGCTGACAAAAGCGCGGGCTTCTGCCGCGCCGCGGGAAAAACCGTACACAAACAGCTTTATCGCTGCCGTCTTGCACTGCGCGCGCACGAATTTTTCCTGCACCAGCCTTAAGAGTTGTTCAAACATACGCAGCCGCATCCGCATCTGACCAGGCATTGTCTTCCGCGAGTCCAGATAGGCCTGGTTTACTTTTTCACGGTTGTAAGACATCGCCGCGCTGCCAGCGAATAACCCCAGTTCCACAGCCGCCGAAGTGCTGGAGCTGTTCATCGCCTGAACCGCCCTTTTCATTATGCCGTTGCCGAGGAAATTTTTTGTCACGGTATGGTTCAGGGCATTACAAAGCTGCACCATCCCCCAGTTGATACGGTCCTCGCCGCCGACAGCAAACTGCAGTCCCGACGAATAATAGTCATAGGTACCAATCTGCGGAAAAGGCGTACCAACGCCGGGAATATAGAAGGCGTAAAATCCACGCTCATTTGCCATGAGATCATCAGGCGCGCAGGCACGGTATAGTTTTGCCACGTTCGACGGGTGCGGCGGCATGCAGGCGGTATCTTTTAGCGCATTATTATTGGTACCGTCAAAAAACAGGCTGATATGCAGGCTCTTACAGCAGGGGCTGCTTTTTTGCCGGCGGGACTCCTGGCGAAATAATGCCTCCTCCCTGTCGATTTTGATTATATTGGCGTTGACCTGCCGCTGGCTTAAAAGCAACCGGCCCTCTTTCGGAAAAGCGGGAGGAACCCAGCACGGATCGCCCGTAGTGGTAAGCTGATGATTGCCAAAATGTTTCTTAAAAGATTCGGTTATTGGGGACATTGGGCAGGCTCCGACTGACGGTAGGGATCTTTTATCGGGTGATCAGGATGGGTCGGCCCGTGGCAGGTGGCCGTTACTTTAATCTGCTGACAGGGCAAGAAATGCACCTGCAGGCCGCAGGAATCTTCATATTCGGGAATAGTGGCCACCGCTTTATAGTGGCGATAATTTGCTTCATGATCTTTCGCATAATCACGAAATTCTTTTGTTCCCATTGGGGGCATATTTTTGGGAAACGGGACAGGATCCACCTCCCACTCCACTACCACCTGCATATTGGGCCGCCATTTTTCCGGCAGCGATATACAGCAGGTAAACCCCCCGGCGTGTCCCCGGTAGCCGTTGACGGAGAACCAGTTGATATTCGTGCCTGCCATATGGTTATAGCCCAGCAGATTAGCCGCTACGTAGCTGCTCTTCCCGCTGCCGCGCGGTGCTTCTTTTTCTGCCGGATCACAGCCCAGCAGTAAAAAACATAACAGCGGCACTGCTTTAACTATTCCCTGCATAGTATGAACTCCGTTTCATGTCACACTGAAGGCGCAGCCTCTGCTGCGGTTGATAACGCCCAGCTCACAACAATAAAATCATGGCGTTTCTGGCGGGCACTGGCCAGGCTCCGGCAGATCGAAAGGTTCTTTAATCGGGTGGTCAGGATGAGTCGGCCCGTGGCAGGTGGCCGTTACTTTAATCTGCTGACAGGGCAAGAAATGCACCTGCAGGCCGCAGGAATCTTCATATTCGGGAATAGTGGCCACCGCTTTATAATGGCGATAGTTAGCCCTGTGTTTTTCTATATATTCATCATACTTAGGGTCGCTGAATCTGGGGATATCCTTCGGAAACGGGTCAGGATCCACCTCCCACTCCACTGCCACCTGCATATTGGGCCGCCATTTTTCCGGCAGCGATATGCAGCAGGTAACCCCCCCGGCGTGTCCCCGGTAGCCGTTGACGGAGAACCAGTTGATATTCGTGCCTGCCATATGGTTATAGCCCAGCAGATTAGCCGCTACGTAGCTGGTCTTCCCGCTGCCGCGCGGTGCTTCTTTTTCTGCCGGATCACAGCCCAGCAGTAAAAAACATAACAGCGGCACTGCTTTAACTATTCCCTGCATAGTATGAACTCCGTTTCATGTCACACTGAAGGCGCAGCCTCTGCTGCGGTTAATAATGCACCGCTCACAACAATAAAATCATGGTGTTTCTGGCGGGCACTGGGCAGGCTCCGGCAGATCGAAAGGTTCTTTAATCGGGTGGTCAGGATGAGTCGGCCCGTGGCAGGTGGCCGTTACTTTAATCTGCTGACAGGGCAAGAAATGCACCTGCAGGCCGCAGGAATCTTCATATTCGGGAATAGTGGCCACCGCTTTATACTGACGAAAGGTAGCCTTATATTTTTCCATATAATGTTTATAGTTTGGATCATCGAAGTGGGGGAGATCCTTCGGAAACGGGTTAGGGTTAACCTCCCACTCCACTGCCACCTGCATATTGGGCCGCCATTTTTCCGGCAGCGATATGCAGCAGGTAAACCCCCCGGCGTGCCCCCGATAGCCGTTGACGGAGAACCAGTTGATATTCGTGCCTGCCATATGGTTATAGCCCAACAGATTAGCCGCCACGTAGCTGCTCTTCCCGCTGCCGCGCGGTGCTTCTTTTTCTGCCGGATCACAGCCCAGCAGTAAAAAACATAACAGCGGCACTGCTTTAACTATTTCCTGCATAGTACGAACTCCGTTTCATGTCATACCTATCCCGTGTGTATCCTTTACCGTCTCCACGGCTTACATCCGCCAGAAAAGATCCTTCTGCCATTGCAGAAGCGCCAGTCATAATTGCGCTTGCTGGCCAACCTGCAGGTGAGAAAGGGCATTTACTGTCCCTCTGGCAGGGCTGCGTACCCTTCTCTGGCCAATGAAAGCACGCCACGACAATCCACGTAACCGATCCGGTGGGTTTTGTTAGTACGATTCGAAAAAATCTTTAGATATGCCCGGAAAGCTCATCCCTGACAGTATCCACCCCGCCGCCGAAAATAACATGCGCAGCAAACGTTTTACGCAATAACCAGAGAGCAAATAGCTCGGAAAAACCGGATGCAGATGGTAAATCAATAAAACGCGCGCAGGCATTGTATGCCGCTGGAAATGCGTCTGGAACCAAAACGCAGTGACGGTAGAGCGAACTGCAGAAGCGGTGATAGTTGTAGCGTGATGGTTCAGGTAAATCATATTTATATCCATTTCCTGTGAGGCAGCCATACGATCTGCCTGGGTAGTCGATATCGCACTGCGTTCCATTTTTAATAATCAGTAACCTTTCCGCGCTATTCTTAAGTTTCTCGTTTATGTTTTCGACGGCCCAATTTTTCCTGGTTCACTCGTAAATAATCATTAATTTATCGCGTATGATGAGAGAACATTCCTTCTTAATCCCTTCAATTTACGCAGAAAATTGTTCTGTCGTTTGCTTTTCTGATGTCTTCTCGGTTGAGGGAAAGTGCTGCTTTCTTGAGAACAGGCAGTTCCCGGTTCATCTACCAGAATGCCGCAAAAAAGTTTGAAAATTCTTTGATATTTACTGATAAGGTTTGTTCTGAAAGAAACTGCATCAGATAGTGTGTCGAATGCAAACTCGTCCGTACCAGATTGCTGAATGAAATGTTCATCTTCGAGATATATACATCGTTTACCGGCACTTTTGGCGTAACAGCGTTCAATTAACCCTTCAAGGGAGATATAATAATTGTCTTTTGTAACTATTTCCTTTTCAAAGAACATGACGCTACCTTGCGCTTTATTTAAGATAAATATCCCCAGCAGACATAAATACAGAGAGGCATAAGCAAGGCGTTCAGAAAAACATTACGGTATTCATATGGTGCAAGAAAATGTGAAATTTATTCGTTCTGTATTCGCCCTGAAGGAAAAAATATAAATATAATTCGTAGTCTGTGTCAAGCCGGGAAGAAACAAGAAATTAGCGCGTAGCGGATAATTATTAGATAAGCTCGTAATAAAACATGAATCACTTACGTTGTTCATCCATGCCGGCTACACAACTAACAATAAGAATATATGAATCAATAATGAATTCATAAAATGAGATTCTTAGTTGCAGCAAAACCCAGGAAAGCCCAGGCTTGTGTTGAACACGGGCCGCAGAAAATTGAGTCGAATCCCGGCAGCTTATCTTTCGGCCTTCCCATGCCAGTTTCAGCACCCGGTTGTGTTGAAGGAGCTACGGTTATGCCTAAAATACGGTGCTGCTCAGCCGATTAAGCGATCGCAGCACCATCTTACTGTTGATTTTTCGGGATGGCAGAAGCCAGGAGCGTGATGGCCATCATGCCCTGGCCACCGCTAAACAGAGCTCTGCTATTTTACCCCGCTTTTATGGGAATACGCAGGGCAGCGCCGGGACTCATATTAACCTTCGTGCAACCCGCACTCTCTTTTCAGGCCAAAGAAGCGCGTTTCTTCCTCCGCCATCCCCGGCTCCCATTTGCGCGTGGTGTGGGTATCTCCTACCGACAAATAGCCCTGATCCCAAAGCGGATGATATTTCAGGCCGTGCTTTTGCAGATACTGGTAAACCGTGCGGTTATCCCAGTCGATGATCGGCAGCACCTTAAACACGCCACGCTGGATCGCCAGCACCGGTAAGTGGGCGCGACTGCCGGATTGCTCGCGGCGCAGGCCCGCAAACCAGGTTTGCGCGTTCAGCTCTTGCAGTGCCCGGTTCATCGGCTCAACCTTGTTGATGTCATTATATTTTTCAATGCCCTCAACGCCCTGCTCCCACAGTTTACCGTAGCGCGCTTCCTGCCAGGCGGAGCTCTCCTTCGCCCGATAGACCTTCAGGTTCAGGTTGAGTTTGTCCGTTAACTCATCGATAAACTGGTAGGTTTCGGGGAACAGATAGCCGGTATCGGTCAGAATAACCGGGATATCCGGGCGCACCTGATTGACCAGATGCAGGCTCACCGCCGCCTGAATACCAAAGCTCGAAGAGAGCACGTATTCCCCCGGCAGATTTTCCAGCGCCCACGCAACGCGCGCTTCCGCGCTCAGCTTTTCCAGCTGACTATTGGTTTCCGCTAGCTGTAAAACGCGATCGACCTTCGGTAATGCGTTCAGCGCGTTTAAATCGAGTACGGACATAAGAACCTCATTTGCCTGTTTTTGCCGGGGCCCTGCGTTTACCCGGTCGACAAGACCGCAGGCCCGGTAAGCGAAACGCCACCGGGCAGCGGGTGTTATTCCCAGAAATCCCGGGCTGGATCGAGCACCGGACGAATAATGCCCGCACGCACCGTAAAGTCGCCGAAGCCTTCACCCGCTTCGCGCTCTTTCGCCCAGCGCCCTACCAGTTCGTCGATTGAATCGAGAATTTCCGACTCGGTAATGTTTTCCCGGTACATGCGCGGAATCCGCGTCCCGCTACGGTTGCCGCCAAGGTGCAGGTTGTAGCGGCCCGGCGCTTTACCCACCAGGCCCACTTCCGCCAGCATCGCGCGACCGCAGCCGTTCGGGCAACCGGTGACACGGGTAACGATATGCTCGTCGCCAACGCCATGTTTGCTCATCACCGCCTCGACTTTATCGATGAATGACGGGAGGAAGCGCTCGGCTTCCGCCATCGCCAGCGGGCAGGTCGGGAATGAGACGCAAGCCATCGAATTTTCGCGCTGCGGCGTAACGGCGTTCATCAGGCCGTGCTCGCGGGCCAGCTTCTCGATCTTCGCCTTCTGATCTTCCGGTACGCTGGCAATAATCAGATTCTGATTTGCCGTAATACGGAATTCGCCCTTATGGATCTTCGCGATCTTCAGCAGACCCGTTTTCAGCGGGCGGCCCGGATAATCAAGGATACGTCCGTTTTCAATAAACAGCGTCAGATGCCAGTTATTGTCGATACCTTTCACCCAGCCGATACGATCGCCGCGGCCGGTGAACTCGTATGGACGAATCGGTTCAAACTTGATGCCCGCCCGACGCTCCACTTCTGCTTTAAAGGTCTCAACGCCAACGCGCTCCAGGGTGTATTTGGTTTTCGCATTTTTACGGTCGGTACGGTTGCCCCAGTCGCGCTGGGTCGTCACCACCGCTTCCGCTACCGCCAGGGTATGCTCCAGCGGCAGATAGCCAAACTCGCTCGCCGTACGAGCGTAGGTTTTCTTATTGCCGTGCTCAATCGATAAACCGCCGCCCACCAGCAGATTAAAGCCCACCAGCTTGCCGTTTTCAGCAATAGCCACGAAGTTCATATCGTTCGCGTGCAGATCGATATCGTTCTGCGGCGGGATCACCACGGTCGTTTTAAACTTACGCGGCAGATAGGTCTGGCCGAGGATCGGTTCTTCATCGGTGGTGGCGACTTTCTTTTGATCCAGCCAGATCTCGGCATAGGCGCGAGTGCGCGGCAGCAGGTGCTCGGAGATCTTCTTCGCCCATTCATAAGCTTCGGCGTGCAGCTGAGACTCGTTCGGGTTGGACGTACAGAGCACGTTACGGTTCATGTCATTAGCGGTGGCCAACGCATCCAGTCCGACCGAATGCAGCATCTGGTGCACCGGCTTGACGTTCTTCTTCAGAATGCCGTGAAACTGGAAGGTCTGACGGTTGGT
Source organism: Klebsiella sp. CN_Kp066 (assembly GCF_040065135.1). Classification (NCBI taxonomy): domain Bacteria; kingdom Pseudomonadati; phylum Pseudomonadota; class Gammaproteobacteria; order Enterobacterales; family Enterobacteriaceae; genus Klebsiella; species Klebsiella sp. CN_Kp066. Next base: position 119,667 of record NZ_JBEAIU010000028.1, read on the forward strand.
CAGACGGATACTGCCGTAGATGGTGTTATCGGCGGCGAATTTATCGATCGCCTGCCACTGTTTGGTGGTGATCACCCCGCCCGGCAGGCGGCAGCGCAGCAGCATCGCGTGACGCGGCTCCAGCTTCTGCGCCGCACGTTCGGCGCGGATATCGCGGTCATCCTGCTGATACATACCGTGAAAACGGATCAGCAGAAAGTTATCGCCTTTAAAACCGCCGGTCAGGCCGTCATTCAAATCTTCCGCAATGGTGCCGCGCAGGTAGTTGCTTTCGAGCTTCATGCGCTCGGCGTCAGTCAGTTTACCTTCGACCACCAGCGGGCCTGGATGTTTTTCGCTCATTAGTAGACATCTCGCTGATAACGGCGCTCTACGCGCAGCTCACTTAAAAATTCGTCCGCCGCTTCGGCGTCCATCGCGCCGTATTCGGCAATCACTTCCAGTAACGTCTGCTCAACGTCTTTTGCCATACGATTGGCATCGCCGCAGACATAAATATGGGCACCGTCGTTAATCCAGCGCCACAGTTCGGCTCCCTGCTCGCGCAGTTTGTCCTGAACGTAGACTTTTTGTTGTTGATCGCGGGACCAGGCCAGGTCGATGCGGCTCAGCACGCCTTCTTTGACGTAGCTCTGCCACTCCACCTGATAGAGGAAATCTTCAGTAAAGTGCGGGTTGCCGAAGAACAGCCAGTTCTTACCCTCTGCGCCTTCCGCCGCGCGCTGCTGCATAAACGCGCGGAAAGGCGCGATGCCGGTACCGGGACCAATCATGATCACCGGCGTTTCCGGGTTCGCAGGCAAACGGAAGTTATCGTTATGCTCGATAAAAACGCGAACTTCGCCGTCTTCTTCGACGCGGTCGGCCAGGAAACTGGAAGCGCCGCCGGCACGAGCGCGACCTTCAATATCATAACGCACTACGCCAACGGTGACGTGGACTTCGCTTTCCACTTCCGCCTGCGAAGAGGCGATCGAGTAGAGCCGCGGCGTCAACGGGCGCAGCAGGTCAACCAGCGCCTGGGCATCCAGCTGCGCCGGCGAGAAACGCACCATGTCGACGATCGGCGTGGTTGCGGCGTAGTGCTGAAGCTGTGCCTTATCGCCCACCAGCGGCAGTAAAGACTCGCTGCGGGTTAAGGTGGCGTAGTTTTCCACGATATTGGCGGTGTTGACCGTCAGCTCAAAATGCCATTCCAGCGCTTCAGCAAGCGGTAGCGTTTTGCCGTCGACCGTGACCGGTTCCGTACCTGTTAGCCAGAGCAGCTCCACCAGCTCCTTCACCAGCGCCGGATCGTTCTGATACCAGACGCCCAGCGCATCGCCCGGCTGATAGCGCAGGCCGGAGTCGCCGAGGTCGATTTCAATATGGCGCACATCCTTTTCTGAATCACGGCCGGTGATTTTCTGATTCACCGCCAGCGTCGCAGTCAGCGGCGCCTCTTTGGTATACGGGCTGGTGTGGATTTCATTCACCGCCCCGCTGGTAACCAACTGAGACGGAGAAGCAGCAGGCGCGCGCGCTTTCAGCACCTCAACTACGCGGGCGCGCCATTCGGCAGCGGCGGTCTGATACTCCACATCAGCGTCAACCCGATCCAGCAGGCGTTCACCGCCCAGCTCGGCCAGCTTGTTATCAAAATCCTTGCCGGACTGGCAGAAGAATTCATAGGAGGTATCGCCGAGGCCAAACACGGCAAATGCCGTATCGGTCAGCTTGGGCGCTTTCTTCGAGAACAGGAACTTATGCAGTGCGACGGCTTCTTCCGGCGGCTCACCTTCGCCTTGTGTTGACGTCACGACGACCAGCAGTTTTTCGGTGGCAATTTGTTTAAATTTATAGTCGCCTGCGTTAATCAGCTTCACATTCAGCTGCGCCGCCTGTAGATCGTCACGCAGCGCTTCAGCGATGCGGCGGGCATTGCCGGTTTGCGAGGCCGAAATCAGCGTGATGGACGGCACTTCAGCCGCCTGGGCTGGCGCAACAACCGCCGCGCCGGGCTGCTGATTCAGCATCCCCCAAAAATAGCCGGAAACCCAGGCTAGCTGGGTAGGCGTGAAGTCAGTCGTGGCCGCCTGAAGGCGCGCCATTTGCTCCGGACTCAGCGGTAGCAAATTGGAAGGTGGGGCCTGTGTCGTCATGCGTCGTTATGTTCCAGTAAGCAAAGCTGTGATTCACGCCCTGTCAGCGTGATAAAACAGAAGAGAATAGAAGGTTAACGGCGCAGATAGTAACAATTAAAGAAGGGATGGAAATAACAAATAACCAAATGGACTAACCTGTTTTAGTTATAGTTATTAACAACAAAATCGATTAAATAAGCTGCTGTAATATAAAGATATAATTCCCATAAACCGCATGGATATGTCCATTTTGTGTTCAGGACCGTTTTAGTTAATGATAAAAAATGTACTTTCCGGTACCCTACGGCGGTTTTTTTGCCATATTGAGAATAAAAGATGTCCACCACGCTGTTTAAAGATTTCACTTTCGAAGCCGCTCACCGCCTGCCGCACGTACCGGAAGGCCATAAGTGCGGACGCCTGCACGGTCACTCTTTTATGGTGCGCCTGGAGATTACCGGTGAAGTCGATCCCCATACCGGGTGGATCATGGATTTCGCCGAGCTGAAAGCCGCATTCAAACCCACCTACGATCGCCTGGATCACTACTATCTGAACGATATTCCGGGACTTTCCAATCCTACCAGCGAAGTCCTGGCAAAATGGATCTGGGAGCAGATGAAGCCTTTGGTTCCGTTACTCAGCGCGGTGATGATCAAAGAAACCTGCACGGCGGGCTGCGTCTATCGCGGCGAGTGATCCCTTTCGCCATCGCGTAGGTCGCCTGTTAGCGGCGCGATGGCCTTTTCGCCTCTCGCCGTTTCTCGCCTCGCCTGGGCTAGTTCGCGGCTAGCGCACCAGATAACCGCCATCTACCGCCAGGATATGGCCATTCACGTAATCCGAGGCCCGGCTGGCCAGGAAGACGACTGCGCCCATCAGATCCTGCGCCTCACCCCAACGGCCGGCCGGAATATGCGCCAGGACGCGCCTGTTTTCCTTAGGCGTGTTGCGGACGATCGCCGTCATGTCGGTCTCATAATAGCCGGGGGCAATACCGTTAACCTGAATGTTATATGGACCGAGCTCTTCACAATAGGCTTTGGTTAACCCCGCGAGGGCATGTTTGGTTGCTGCATAAGCCGGCGACCAGCTGCCGCCTAAATAAGAAAACACCGAACAGATATTGATAATTTTGCCACAGCGGCGGGGAACCATTATTTTCGCCGCCTCATGGCTGAGCTCGAAAGCCGCCGTCAGGTTGGTCTCAATCATCGGGTCCCAGTCGGCGCGGCCAAAGCGCAGGACCTTATTCAAACGGCAAATACCGGCATTGTTCACCAGGATATCGACCGTGCCGAAACGCTGGCAGCAGGCGGCGATAATGCGCTGCGGCATGCCGTTGTCGGTAATATTCGCCAGCATGAACTCCACTTCAGCGCCCTGCTGCTCAATTCGTTCACGGGTTTGCGCATTATCGACGCGTCGTCCGGGAATAAACAGATTGGCTCCCGCCGTGGCCAGAGCAAGGGCAAGAGCCTGCCCCAGTCCGCTATTCCCCCCGGTGACAATGGCGGTTTTCCCTTTGAGGGAGAAGAACTCCATAGAAAAAGCATGGGATGGCTCAATTGGCTGCATGTTTAACTCGATCCTTAAGTCAACATATCGACAGCGCGCCGGGGCGGCTGATGTACGAATCGATTATACCACCGCAGGTATGAGCGAGAATCTTAACTAGTACGCTGAAGCGAGGGGGCTTGATGAATTCATATATGAATAAAGTGCTTGCCGGACAGCTATCAGCCAGCCCGGCAAAAAAGGAGGGATCAGGCGATGTTCAGATACTTATGCGTCTGCATAGATAAACGCCAGTTGCGCGCGATGCAGGTTTCGATGCACAGGCGCGTCGCGTCCTCTTTCTGGCTAATTGGCTGCAGCGCGATGATGCGCGGCTTGTCGTCAGCCAGCGTCTCCAGCAGTTCATCGAGCGCTTCGATATCGCGCACGCGTCCAACAGGATGTTTTATTTCATCAGCTCGCTGCAGCGCCTGAGAAAGGACATCATAGCCGCCGCGCATATTCACCTTCGGCGATACCGTCACCCAGGTATGAGGCGTACAGCGAACTTCGTGGGTGCCGCTGGTTTCAATCTGGCAGCTAAAGCCGTTTTGCTCCAGCAGCGAGGTCAGCGGCGTTAAATCATGAATACAGGGTTCGCCGCCGGTAATCACCACGTGACGAGCAGTCCAGCCCTGACGCCCGATGATGGCCAGCAGATCTTCGCTACTTGCCGGGCCCCATTTATCGCTCTCTTTGGTTTTTGCCAGAATGCTGAACAGAGAGACTTCTCGATCGGCAAGTTTATCCCAGGTATGTTTGGTATCGCACCAGGCGCAACCAACCGGGCATCCCTGTAAACGAATAAAAATGGCGGGAACGCCGGTGAAGTAACCTTCGCCTTGCAAGGTCTGGAACATCTCGTTAATCGGGTACTGCATAATCATCTCTGTATTGGGTTAAGAGCGCGCATTATCGCAGATTTACTCGCGCAGATCTTGTCCTGCGCTGCGCCGCGTGGTGGCTAAGCCCAATCCTTATTGATAAAGGTCCGTCAGTTGGTCGATATCCCTATCCAGAGGCGGCTGATTTAACTAGCCTGATAATAATAAGGCTACTATTAAGCAGCATAGCTGAAATTTTTGGTGTAACAAAACATGTATCACCCTGAAAACCAAAAATAAAAATAACAAATTTAAAAATAATAAATTTCAATGATGTACAAATGGATACACGAAATAATGAATTTATTGCCATAGCGAAGGGTCAAATTCGATCCACGACGTAAAACAACCTTAAAATAACCTTAATAAACCGTACGTTATGATCTTCACCCATTTAATATCCGTTTAATTTTTTGCGCCTAGAATCCAGTCCACCAACCATAATGAGACTGCATTCATGAATACATTATTAATTACTGGCGCGACCGGATTTCTCGGTGGAGCAGTGTTAGAAAGCATTCTGAATAAAAAGAATGCGCCTAATCTATTACTGTTAGTTCGTGCAGATAATAGTGTAGCTGCCGTAGAGCGGGTAAAGGAAAATCTGCGAAAATTCAATATTAGCGAAGAGAGACTAACGGCCCTGACGCCAGGCAACATTCTGCTGGGGGATCTGGCCAATCCGCAGCCCTTTCTCGACGACCCGCGCCTGAATCAGGTTACCCACGTGCTCAACTGCGCTGCCGTCGCCTCATTTGGTAACAACCCGCTTATCTGGAAGGTCAACGTCGAAGGTACGCTGCAGTTTGCCCGGCGGATGGCTCAGGTCAGCCGCCTTGAGCGCTTTCTGCACGTCGGCACCGCGATGTCCTGCTCGCCAGATCCCGATTCTCTGGTAGCGGAAAGCACAGCGTTTCGTGAACGCGCTGCGCATCTGGTCGAGTACACGCACTCTAAATCAATGATTGAGCGTCTCATGCGGCAGGAATGCTCAACCCTACCGCTGGCGATCGCCCGTCCCTCTATTGTTGTTGGCCACACTCATCACGGCTGTCAGCCCTCCAGCAGTATTTTCTGGGTATTCAGCATGGGGCTGATCCTGCAAAAATTTATGTGTTCGATGGAAGACCGCATTGATGTGATCCCCGTCGATTACTGTGCCGATGCGCTGCTGATGCTGCTTGTCAGCCCGCTGGCGCGCGGAGAAGTGGTGCATATTTCTGCGGGGGAAGAAAACAGCGTAAGGTTTGCGGATATCGATAACGCAATGGCCTCCGCCCTCGAACAGGCGCCGGTCGGCGATAAATACGCGCAGGTCAGCTATGAAACGCTGGTCAAAATGCGTCGTGAGCTGAAGGCTATTTTTGGCCCCTGCAACGAACGGCTGATGCTAAAAGCCATGCGCCTTTACGGCGCCTTCGCCACGCTCAACGTACGATTCAGCAACGACAAGCTGCTCAGCATGGGTATGCCAAAACCGCCGCGCTTTACCGATTACATTGACCGCTGCGTACAGACCACGCGCGGGCTTTCTATCCCGCAGCAAATGGCGGTAGATTTTAAGTAGCCACTTTTGTAGAGATAAAAAAAGCCAGCCCGTAGGCTGGCTTTTTCATATCAGATTAAGACAGGCTTATGCCTGACCTTTGATCTCTTTACGACCGTTGTACGGCGCTTTTTCACCCAGCGCTTCTTCGATACGAATCAGCTGGTTGTATTTAGCAACGCGGTCAGAACGGCTCATAGAACCAGTTTTGATCTGGCCTGCAGCGGTACCAACAGCCAGGTCAGCAATGGTAGCGTCTTCAGTTTCGCCAGAACGGTGAGAGATAACGGCAGTGTAGCCAGCGTCTTTCGCCATTTTGATCGCAGCCAGAGTTTCGGTCAGAGAACCGATCTGGTTGAATTTGATCAGGATGGAGTTAACGATGCCTTTCTCGATACCTTCTTTCAGGATCTTGGTGTTGGTTACGAACAGATCGTCACCAACCAGCTGGATTTTGTCGCCCAGTACTTTAGTCTGGTATGCGAAACCGTCCCAATCAGATTCGTCCAGACCGTCTTCGATAGAAACGATCGGGTACTGTTTGGTCAGCTCTTCCAGGAAGTGAGTGAACTCTTCGGAAGTGAACGCTTTGTTGCCTTCGCCGGCCAGAACGTATTTACCGTCTTTGTAGAATTCAGAAGCCGCGCAGTCCATCGCCAGAGTGATGTCTTTGCCCAGCTCGTAGCCAGCGGCTTTAACGGCTTCAGCGATAACAGCCAGCGCTTCAGCGTTGGAACCCAGGTTCGGCGCGTAGCCACCTTCGTCACCAACAGCAGTGTTCATGCCTTTAGCTTTCAGAACTTTAGCCAGGTTGTGGAACACTTCAGAACCCATACGTACGGCTTCTTTCAGGGATTTAGCGCCTACCGGCTGAATCATAAATTCCTGGATGTCGACGTTGTTGTCAGCGTGCTCGCCGCCGTTGATGATGTTCATCATCGGAACCGGCATGGAGTATTTTCCCGGAGTGCCGTTCAGCTCAGCGATGTGCTCGTACAGCGGCTGACCTTTAGAAGCAGCGGCAGCTTTGGCGTTAGCCAGAGAGACGGCCAGGATAGCGTTCGCACCGAAGTTAGATTTGTTTTCAGTACCGTCCAGGTCGATCATGATTTTGTCGATGCCAGCCTGATCTTTGGCATCTTTGCCCAGGATTGCCTGAGCGATCGGGCCGTTTACCGCAGCAACAGCTTTCAGTACGCCTTTACCCATGAAACGGGACTTGTCGCCATCGCGCAGTTCCAGCGCTTCGCGGGAGCCAGTAGAAGCACCTGACGGAGCAGCTGCCATACCGACGAAACCACCTTCCAGGTGTACTTCGGCTTCAACAGTCGGGTTACCACGGGAGTCGATGATTTCACGACCGATGACTTTAACGATTTTGGACATTAGGTTTTCCTCAGTACAAGTTAAACTAAAACTCCAGACAAACAATGCACCCGGATGGGTGCATTGCCGTTCTAACTCTTTTACTTCGCCTGACGCTTCTGGTACTCGCCAGCGGCTTTCACAAAGCCGGCAAACAGCGGGTGACCATCACGCGGCGTCGAAGTAAACTCCGGATGGAACTGACAGGCGACGAACCACGGATGGTTAGGCACCTCGATGATCTCGACCAACTGATCATCCCCGGAACGGCCCGCAATGCGCAGGCCCGCATTTTCAATCGGCTTCAACAGCATGTTGTTGACTTCGTAGCGGTGACGATGGCGCTCAGTAATGGTTGGTTCGCCATACAGCTGGCGCACCAGGCTATCTTCAGCCAGCTGGCACTGCTGTGCGCCGAGGCGCATCGTGCCGCCGAGATCGCTCTTATCAGAGCGAACTTCGACATTACCGTCTTCATCACGCCATTCGGTAATCAGGGCCACGACCGGGTACTTACAGTCTGGCACAAATTCCGTTGAGTTGGCGTTTTCCATCCCCGCTACGTTGCGCGCAAACTCAATCAGCGCAACCTGCATACCCAGGCAAATACCCAGATATGGAATGTTGTTTTCACGCGCATAGCGCGCGGTAGCGATCTTACCTTCGACGCCGCGATAGCCGAAGCCGCCAGGAATCAGGATAGCGTCTAAATTCTTCAGAATTTCGACGCCGCGCGTTTCCACATCCTGCGAATCAATCAGCTTGATATTGACGGTAACGCGATTTTTCAGACCGCCGTGTTTCAGCGCTTCAATCACTGATTTATAGGCATCCGGCAGTTCAATGTACTTGCCGACCATACCGATAGTGACTTCGCCTGCCGGGTTCGCTTCTTCGTAGATAACCTGTTCCCATTCGGCCAGGTTCGCTTCCGGACAGTTTAAGCTGAATCGTTTACAAATATAATCGTCCAGCCCCTGAGATTTCAACAGGCCCGGAATTTTATAAATGGAATCGACGTCTTTCATCGAAATAACGGCTTTTTCTGGCACATTGCAGAACAAAGCAATTTTGGCGCGTTCGTTCGCCGGAATGGCGCGATCGGAGCGGCAAACCAGAATGTCTGGCTGAATACCGATGGAGAGCAGCTCTTTTACGGAGTGCTGGGTCGGTTTGGTTTTGACTTCGCCCGCGGCGGCCATGTACGGCACCAGGGTCAAATGCATAAACAGGGCGTTTTCACGACCGATATCCACCGCCAGCTGCCGAATCGCTTCAAGGAACGGCAGCGACTCGATATCGCCTACGGTACCGCCGATTTCAACCAGCACCACATCATGACCTTCGCCGCCCGCCAGCACGCGCTCTTTAATCGCGTTGGTGATGTGCGGGATCACCTGCACGGTCGCGCCCAGATAGTCGCCACGACGCTCTTTGCGCAGGACATCAGAGTAGATACGGCCGGTGGTGAAGTTGTTGCGACGAGTCATCTTGGTGCGAATGAAGCGCTCGTAGTGACCTAAGTCCAGATCGGTTTCAGCGCCGTCTTCGGTAACGAACACTTCCCCGTGTTGGATTGGGCTCATGGTACCCGGATCGACGTTGATGTATGGATCCAGTTTCATCATGGTCACGTTAAGCCCACGGGCTTCAAGAATGGCTGCGAGGGAAGCTGCGGCAATGCCTTTACCCAGAGAGGATACGACCCCGCCGGTCACAAAAATATAGTTCGTTGTCATGCTGAACCTGAGAAGTTAGGTTTAAAAGACGATGGAATAACCAGGACGGGAAAGCAGTATACCCGATCATGACTGACGCCACAAACTTTCATTATCCCTCCTTTTCATCAGGCCCACACAAACGCGGGGAGTGAGAAAATAGCCGCTTTTGGCGAAATGTTTTTGACGTAAATCAAGCGCTTGTTATTTAAAAAATCACACAAATAGCGCTTGATCACGAAAACTCTTTAGAGATCAGTTTCCTGGCGTTTTACTTCCTGCCACACCTGCTCCATAGTATCGAGGTCGACGCCGGTCATTTCCAGGCCGCGCGCGGCGACAATCCGCTCAACTTCACGGAAGCGACGTTCAAATTTGAGATTGGCTTTTTGCAACGCAACCTCGGCTTTGACGCCTAAATGGCGGGATAAATTGACCGTTGCAAACAGCAGGTCGCCAACTTCCTCCTCCAGTTTAGCTTCATCCACCACGGCCTGCTGCGCTTCATGCATCACTTCATCTATTTCTTCATGAACTTTATCCAGCACCGGTCCGAGAGAGGTCCAGTCAAAACCCACCGCCGAGCAGCGTTTTTGGATTTTATGCGCGCGCATCAACGCCGGAAGGCTATGCGGAATATCGTCCAGCGCGGAGTGCTGGGACTTTTCCGCTCGCTCAGCGCTTTTGATCTGCTCCCAGCGGGCCAGCGCTTCGCTGCTGCTACCGGCGGAGGCATCGCCGAAAATATGCGGGTGGCGGCGCTCAAGCTTGTCGCTGATAGCGGCGCAGATATCGCTGAAATCAAAGCGCCCCTCTTCCTGCGCCATTTGAGCGTAGAAGACAACCTGGAACAGCAGATCGCCCAACTCGCCGCGCAAATCGTCAAAATCTTCGCGGGAGATGGCGTCGAGCACTTCATAGGTTTCTTCAAGCGTATAGGGAGCGATGGTGGCAAACGTCTGCTCTTTGTCCCACGGACAGCCGTTTTCCGGATCGCGTAGCCGCTGCATAATGCCGAGCAGCCGTTCCATCTCATTATTTGCCTTCATAGTTATTGATCCTGCACTTTTCATCATTTCAGTCACGCCATTCGCGTTTCGGTTTTGGCAAGCCGCCGCGTATTACAAAAACATAAACTATGCCGTGCAGCACGATAAATACCAACGCCAGCATGCGCACCGGGTCGTCAATATAGCGGATTTGCGACGAAAGCATGTTAAAAGGAAACTCCCCTTTCACCGTCACGCAAAGCTGCACAAACATGGCAAGGGCATTTGCAGCGCGGCATATCAGGTGTGAACTCAAGGATCCGTCTGGCGAATAAACGATAAAAAACAGCCAGATTTGCACAGCGATCAGCGTGAGGGATGAGAGGAGATAAAGAATAAAGAAACTTAAGCTCAAATCCATTGAAGCCTATCCAGTAAGCCAGCGCCCGTCGGGGAGCTCCATGGCTATCAGGGTAAAAACGCAGCTGTTAGCTGAGCTGCGTTTTTACCGTTTTCCTTTTACCCGCCGTGCAGGCGACGGGCGTCGATGACGTCCGGAACCTGATTCAGCTTGCCAAGTACCCGGCCCAGAACCTGCAGGTTGTAGATCTCAATGGTCATATCGATGGTTGCCATCTGCTGCTTCGTATCGCTGCGGCTGGCAACGCCCAGCACGTTGACCTTCTCATTGGCGAGAATAGTAGTGATATCGCGCAGCAGGCCGCTACGATCGTTGGCCTGGACCCGCACCACCAGCGAGTAGCCCGCCGAGTAGCTCTCTCCCCACACTGCGTCAACGATGCGCTCCGGAGCATGAGACTGTAGCTCCGCGAGCTGATCGCAATCCGCCCGGTGCACCGAGATCCCTCGGCCCTGGGTGATAAAGCCCACAATCTCGTCGCCGGGGATCGGCTGGCAGCAGCGCGCAATGTGGTGCATCAGATTGCCGACGCCTTCCACCACCACGCGACCATTGTCTTTGCTGCGATTCTGCGGAGTATAGGTTTTCTGCTGCAGCTGCTTAAGTGCCGCCGCATCCTGCTCCGCCGCGCTGGGCTTATTAAACTGCGCCTGCAGGAAATTAACCATCTGGTTGAGGCGAATATCGCCACCGCCAATCGCCGCCAGCAGTTCGTCCTGCTCATTAAAGTTGTAGCGCGGCAGCAGATACTTTTCCGCATCCTTCAGGCTGATGCCCAGATGCTCCAGCTCATCATCGAGGATCTGCCGTCCGGCAAGAATATTCTTGTCGCGATCCTGCTTGCGGAACCAGGCATGAATTTTGGAACGCCCGCGGCTGGTAGTGACGTAGCCAAGGTTCGGATTCAGCCAGTCACGGCTTGGGTTAGGCTGTTTTTGAGTGATGATTTCAATCTGGTCGCCCATCTGCAGCTGATAGGTGAACGGCACAATACGTCCGCTGATTTTCGCCCCGATGCAGCGGTGACCGACATCGCTGTGAATATGGTAGGCAAAATCGAGCGGAGTCGAACCCGAAGGTAAATCCACTACGTCACCCTTCGGCGTAAAGACATAAACCCGGTCGTCAAAGACCTGGCTACGCACTTCATCCAGCATCTCGCCGGAATCGGCCATCTCTTCCTGCCAGGCGATCAGTTTACGCAGCCATGCAATGCGATCTTCATAGCCGCGTCCGCCGCTGGCCCCTGCGCTGGCGCCCTCTTTGTACTTCCAGTGCGCAGCTACGCCCAGCTCGGCATCTTCATGCATCTGGCGGGTACGGATCTGAATTTCGATCGTCTTGCCGCCGGGACCAAGCACGACGGTATGAATGGACTGGTAGCCATTGGGCTTAGGGTTGGCGACGTAATCATCAAACTCATCCGGCAGATGGCGGTAGTGAGTATGCACTATCCCCAGCGCGGCATAGCAGTCCTGCAGGCGCTCGGCGACAATCCGCACCGCCCGCACGTCAAACAGCTCGTCGAAAGCGAGATGTTTTTTCTGCATTTTGCGCCAGATGCTATAGATATGCTTAGGACGACCGTAAACCTCAGCCTTGACGCCCTCGGTTTTCATTTCCGTGCGTAAGTGGCTGACGAACTCGTCAATGTAATGTTCACGATCGATGCGCCGCTCGTGCAACAGCTTAGCGATGCGTTTATATTCCGCCGGGTGCAGATAGCGGAAGCAGTAATCTTCAAGCTCCCACTTAAGCTGGCCGATCCCCAGACGGTTGGCCAGCGGCGCGTAAATATTGGTGCACTCTTTCGCCGCCAGCACGCGCTCATCTTCCGGCGCATCTTTCACTTCACGCAGATGGGCAATACGCTCGGCGATTTTAATCACCACGCAGCGGAAGTCATCAACCATCGCCAGCAGCATGCGGCGAATGTTGTCCACCTGTTCAGAGGAGACCGAATCCGTATGGGTGGCTTTAAGCTGACGTATCGCGGCCATATCCCGCACGCCGTGGATCAGGGTGACGACGGATTTCCCGACGCTCTCCTGCATGATTTCTTCGCTGACGACGTTGCCATCCGCCAGCGGGAATAGCATCGCCGCTCGCAGCGTATCGATGTCCATACTGAGCATGGAGAGAATTTCTACCATCTCCACGCCGCGCCATAGCAGGAGATCGGCCTGCGGGTGTCCCTGCGTTTTCTCTCGACAATAATCCCAGGTTTCGGCTAAGCGTTCACACGACTGCTGGCTGGAAATTCCCAGACTCGCGATCCATTTCTTCGGGTCAAATTCACCAGCTTTATTTAAATGTGCACTTCTTACCGCAACCATTGTCCTCTCCTTAAGGGACCGCCTGCCGAAGTCGGCAAGCCTCAACTTTTACACTTCATCCTTCAAACCGCATCAACGTTGGCGTTCGTCTTTTATCTCAGTCGCCTGCGCCTGTGGATGCCGCTGCACTGCGATTTGAATGATTCTTGTGCTCAAACAACACCATTGATTCCAGATGACCGGTATGCGGGAACATATCCAGCATCGCCAGGCGTTGAATGGTATATCCCGCCTGCAATAAAACGTCGCTATCGCGCGCCAGAGTCGCCGGATTACAAGAAACATACACCACCCGACGCGGCGCTAATTTAATTATATGTAACATAACGCCCGCCGCACCGGCGCGCGCCGGGTCGAGCAGAACTTTATCAAAACCGTGCTTCGCCCACGCCTGGCGGGTGACGTCCTCTTCAAGATTTTCATGAAAGAACGTCACATTATGCAACGCGTTCAGCGCCGCGTTTTCTTGCCCCTTCGCCACCAGCGCCGGAACACCTTCAACCCCCACGACCTGCGCCGCGCGCTTTGCCAGCGGCAGGGTAAAGTTGCCCATGCCGCAAAAGAGATCCAGCACGCGATCCTGAGGCTGGATATCCAGCCATTCCAGTGCCGTACGCACCATGAGCTGGTTTACGCCGTCGTTGACCTGAATAAAGTCGCGCGGACTGAACACTAAGCGTAGACCGTCGGACGTATACCAGGGCGCTTCCCCGCGAATCTGTTCCAGTATCTCGCTTTGCGGGGCGAGATACAGTGAAAGACCGTGAGATTGCGAAAAACGTTCCAGCTTTTCTTTATCTGCAGCCGGAAGGGCCGCGGTATGGCGTAAAACCATCAGCGGGCCGTTGTCAGCCTGCACCAGCTCCACGTGGCCAAGCTGACGCAGCGATTGCAATCCGCTGAGACATTCTCGTACCGCGGGCAGTAGCGCACCAAGAGTGGGCACCAAAACAGGGCACTGCACCACATCAACAATTTCACTGGAGTTGGCCTTCCGGAAGCCTATCTGTAATTGTTGGGTCTTTGGCTGATAATTCAAGCTCAGACGCGCCCGGCGGCGATAGCCCCACGGCGAAGCGGCTATAATGTCATCAACCTCGCGCTTCATTAACCGCGCGAGGGCGGCGCGTTTGCTCTGCTGCTGCAGCTCAACGCTGGCGTGCTGCTGCTGACATCCGCCGCAGATACCAAAATGCGGACAGCGCGGCGCCTGCCGCTGCGGGCTGTCGCTAAGACGGCGTTTAACCTGCGCGCGGGCATACTGTTTTTTATCCTCTACCAGGACCACTTCGGCCTGCTCCTGCGGTAATAAACCGCTAACAAACAGCGCCTTACCCTGGTGACGCGCAACGCCCTGCCCAAAGGGATCAAGGTCATTTACTGTAACGGTTATGATCTGGCGCGTCGTCACACGCCGTTTTGCAGAGTAGAATTGCGCCATCGTAGAGATTTGTCTCAATTAAATATACTGACTCTATACACGAGTTCTTTCAGGGTGAGCCAGCGTAACCAATGCCTCAGCAGCCTGTAAGGATGATGTATATATTCTCCCATAATGGAACCGCATGACCAACTACAGCCTTCGTGCCCGCATGATGATTCTTATTCTGGCGCCAACCGTTTTGATCGGTCTGCTGCTCAGTATATTCTTCGTCGCACACCGCTATAACGACCTACAGCGCCAGCTGGAAGATGCCGGAGCCAGTATCATCGAACCGCTGGCGGTCTCCAGTGAATATGGCATGAATTTGCAAAACCGCGAGTCAATCGGGCAGCTGATCAGCGTGCTGCATCGCCGCCATTCCGATATTGTGCGCGCCATTTCCATCTATGACTCGCACAACAGGCTGTTTGTCACCTCCAACTTTCAGCTCGATCCCGGCGAACTTCAGCTACCAAAAGGGGCGCCTTTTCCCCGCCGTTTAAGCGTGATTCGTCACGGCGATTTGATGATTTTGCGCACCCCAATTATTTCAGAAAGCTATTCACCGGATGAATCACCGGGAAGCGATGCCAAGATGCCGGACAATATGCTGGGCTACGTGGCGCTGGAGCTGGATCTCAAATCGGTGCGGCTGCAGCAGTACAAAGAGATCTTCATCTCCAGCGTGATGATGCTGTTCTGCATCGGCATCGCGCTGATCTTCGGCTGGCGACTGATGCGCGACGTGACCGGGCCGATTCGCAACATGGTGAATACCGTTGACCGCATCCGCCGGGGCCAGCTTGATAGCCGCGTGGAAGGTTTTATGCTCGGCGAACTGGATATGCTGAAAAACGGGATCAACTCCATGGCGATGTCGCTGGCGGCGTATCATGAAGAGATGCAGCATAACGTCGATCAGGCCACCTCCGACCTGCGTGAAACGCTTGAACAGATGGAAATCCAGAACGTTGAGCTGGACCTGGCGAAAAAACGCGCGCAGGAAGCGGCGCGAATCAAATCCGAATTCCTCGCCAATATGTCCCACGAGCTGCGCACTCCGCTTAACGGCGTCATTGGCTTTACCCGCCTGACGCTGAAAACCGATTTAAATACCACCCAGCGCGATCATCTGACCACCATTGAGCGTTCAGCGAACAATCTGCTGGCCATCATTAATGATGTTCTGGACTTCTCTAAGCTCGAAGCCGGGAAGCTCATTCTGGAGAGCATTCCGTTCCTGCTGCGAAATTCGCTCGACGAGGTGGTCACGCTGTTGGCGCATTCGGCGCACGATAAGGGGCTGGAGCTGACCCTGAACATCAAAAACGATGTGCCGGATAACGTGATTGGCGACCCGCTGCGCCTGCAGCAAATTATTACTAACCTGATGGGCAACGCCATTAAGTTCACCGAACATGGCAACATTGACGTGCTGGTGGAACAGCGGGCTATAAGCAATTCAAGAGTGCAAATCGAAGTTCAGATCCACGATACCGGCATCGGTATTCCCGAGCGCGACCAGTCGCGTCTGTTTCAGGCTTTCCGCCAGGCAGACGCCAGTATTTCCCGTCGCCACGGCGGAACCGGGCTGGGTCTGGTTATCACCCAGCGGCTGGTAAAAGAGATGGGTGGCGATATTTCCTTCCATAGCCAGCCTAATCGCGGCTCGACGTTCTGGTTCCATATCAGCCTCGATCTCAACCCTAACGCGGTACCCGACAGCGTACCGACCCAATGTCTGGCGGGTAAAAAGCTGGCCTACATTGAGGCTAACGCAGCGGCGGCGCAGTGCACCATGGAGCTGCTGGCGACAACGCCGCTGGAGGTGGTCTACAGTCCGACGATGACTGCCCTACCGGATGCCCATTACGATATCCTGCTGGCGGGCATTCCGGTGTCGATACGCGATCTGAACCAGCATCGCGATAAGCTGGCCAGAGCCCGTAAGCTTGCCGATCATCTGCTGCTGGCGCTACCGTGCCACGCCCAGGTGAGCGCCGAAACGCTTAAACACGACGGTATCGCAGCCTGTCTGCTTAAGCCCCTGACCTCAACGCGCTTGCTTCCGGCGCTGACGGCCACATGCCAGACCCAGCCGACGCTCCTGCTGCCGCGCTCCGGTAGTACAAAGCTGCCCATGACGGTAATGGCCGTCGATGACAATCCGGCGAATCTTAAGCTCATCGGCGCTCTGCTTGAAGATTTAGTCCAGCATGTCATCCTCTGCGACAGCGGCCAGAACGCCGTTGAACGAGCCAGAGAAATGCAGCAGGATCTGATTCTGATGGATATTCAAATGCCGGAAATGGACGGCATCCGCGCCTGCGAATTGATCCATCAGCTCCCTCATCAACAGCAAACGCCGGTGATCGCCGTGACGGCCCATGCTCTGGAAGGGCAGCGAGAGAAATTGCTCAGCGCGGGGATGAACGACTATCTGGCGAAGCCCATTGAGGAAGATAAGCTCTACAATCTGCTGCTGCGCTACCAGCCGGGACAGGCCGCTGCGCCGCAGGCCGCGGCGGAGCCGGTTGACCTACCGGTTAACCATGACATCACCCTCGACTGGCAGCTGGCGCTACGCCAGGCGGCGATGAAACCGGATCTGGCGCGGGAAATGCTGCAGATGCTGCTCGCTTTTATGCCGGAAGTGCGTAACAAGGTGGAAGAACAGCTGGTGGGAGAGCAGCCGGAAGGCCTGCTGGATCTCATTCATAAGCTGCACGGCAGCTGTAGCTACAGCGGTGTGCCGCGCCTGAAGAAACTCTGCCACACTCTCGAGAGCCAGCTGCGCGCGGGCACCGCCGCCGAGGAGCTGGAGCCGGAGCTTCTGGAACTGCTGGATGAAATGGACAACGTCGCGCGGGAAGCCTGTAAGCTGCAGGGAATCTAAAACGCCTGCCCCGGCTCGCGCACTGCGACCGGGGGAGAATCTATAATACCTGGCCCATTTTCAGCACGGCGGCGACGTTTCTCGCCGTCATGCGCACATTTTCGGCGGCATTTTCCAGCGCCTCATCCAGGGTGCAAATGGAATAAATAACGCTGAATACCGCATCCAGCCCGTGCTCATGGACTACGCCGACGTCCGCCGTCAGGCTCCCGGCAATCGCGATAACCGGCAGATTATAGCGTTTTGCCACCCGCGCCACGCCAACCGGCACTTTGCCGTGAATCGTCTGGCTGTCGATGCGCCCTTCGCCGGTGATCACCAGATCCGCATCCGCCACGATATCGGCAAGATGCAAAGCGTCGGTCACGATCTCAATGCCCGGCCGCAGCTTAGCCCCGCAAAAGGCATACAGGCCCGCGCCCATGCCGCCCGCCGCGCCGCCGCCTTCAAGATGCAACACATCAAGCTCTAAGTCGCGATGGATAATCTCAGCAAAATGGGCCAGCGCCTTATCGAGGCTGGCGATCATCTCCGCCGTCGCCCCTTTCTGCGGGCCAAATACTGCCGTCGCGCCCTGCGGGCCCGTCAGCGGATTGGTGACATCGCAAGCGACGTCAATGCGGCATCCGGCGAGGCGCTTATCTAACTCGCTCACGTCGATGCGCACGAGGCTCTCCAGCGCTTGTCCGCCGGCGCCAATCTGCTGGTTATCCCGGGTCAGCAGTTTCGCCCCCAGCGCCTGCACCATCCCGGCGCCGCCATCGTTAGTCGCGCTGCCGCCGATGCCGATAATAATTTGCCTGACGCCCGCGTCCAGCGCATGGCGAATCAGCTCGCCGGTACCCCATGAAGTCGTCAGAAGAGGGTTACGTCGCGCCGGCGGTACGCTCTCCAGACCGCTTGCCGCCGCCATTTCAATAAACGCGCACTGCTTATCGCCCGAAAGACCAAAAAAAGCCTCTACGGGCTCGCCGAGCGGACCGGTGACGGTGACCGCTATCCGGCATCCCTGGGTCGCGGCAACCATGGCTTCAACGGTTCCTTCGCCACCGTCGGCGACCGGCAGTTTGACGTACTCCGCATCGGAATAAACTTCCCGAAAACCTTGCTCTATCGCGGTTGCAACATCCAGCGCACTCAGGCTCTCCTTGTATGAATCCGGTGCGATCACTATCTTCATATGCTGTCCTTAAAATGAACGATTACCCGACGCCGTGCAGGAAACCGGCCCCCGAAGAGACCGGCATCTCCTTAGCGCACCATGCACGGACGCTTGTTATCAAACGTCCAGTTCGGGATCAAATACTGCATTCCCATCGCATCATCGCGCGCGCCCAGACCGTGTTTCTGATACAGCTCATGGGCTTTCATCACCTGATCCATATCTAGCTCCACGCCCAGCCCCGGTTTCGTCGGTACCTGTACCATCCCGCCTTTAATTTCAAACGGTTCTTTGGTCAGGCGCTGGTTGCCTTCCTGCCAGATCCAGTGCGTATCAATAGCGGTAATTTTACCCGGCGCGGCTGCCGCCACGTGGGTAAACATCGCCAGCGAGATATCAAAGTGGTTGTTAGAGTGCGAGCCCCAGGTCAGGCCGAACTCGTGGCACATCTGCGCCACGCGGACGGAGCCCTGCATGGTCCAGAAGTGCGGATCCGCCAGCGGAATATCCACGGACTGCAGCGACAGCGTGTGGCCCATCTGACGCCAGTCGGTCGCGATCATATTGGTCGCCGTCGGCAGACCGGTGGCGCGGCGGAACTCCGCCATCACTTCACGCCCGGAGAAGCCCTGCTCGGCGCCGCACGGATCTTCCGCATAGGCCAGAGAGCCTTTCAGGTATTTACCAATTTTGATCGCTTCATCCAGCGACCACGCGCCGTTCGGATCGAGGGTCACGCGCGCCTGCGGGAAGCGCTTAGCCAGCGCGACGATAGACTCCGCTTCCTCTTCCCCGGCCAGTACGCCGCCTTTCAGTTTAAAATCGTTAAAACCATATTTCTCATATGCGGCTTCCGCCAGACGCACCACCGCATCCGGGGTCATCGCCTCATCATGACGCAGGCGATACCAGTCGCACGGGTCATCCGGCTGGCTCTGATAAGGCAGCGGTGTAGCTTTACGATTGCCGACGAAGAACAGATAGCCCAGCATTTCCACTTCGTTGCGCTGCTGTCCATCGCCCAGCAGAGACGCCACGTTTACGCCCAGATGCTGGCCCAGCAGGTCAAGCATCGCCGCTTCGATCCCGGTCACTACGTGAATTGTGGTACGCAGATCGAAGGTCTGCAAACCGCGTCCGCCGGCATCCCGATCGGCGAAAGTATTGCGTACGGCGGTCAGCACGTTTTTATATTCACCCAGCGTTTTACCGACCACCAGCGGGATCGCGTCCTCAAGGGTCTTGCGGATTTTCTCTCCGCCGGGAATTTCGCCGACGCCGGTATGGCCGGAATTATCTTTGATTACCACGATATTACGCGTGAAGAACGGGGCGTGCGCGCCGCTCAGGTTCATCAGCATGCTGTCGTGACCCGCGACCGGAATGACCTGCATAGAAGAAACAACGGGGGTCGAAAATTGTGCGCTCATAATTTAGTCCTTATTCAAATCAGTGACGGCCGAAAACGGGGCGTTTACGGTCAAAAGTCCATCCGGGGATCAGGTACTGCATTGGGCCTGCGTCATTACGCGCGCCGCCGGGCAGCTTTTTATAAGCCTCATGCGCTTTCTGCACCTGCTCCCAGTCCAGCTCGACGCCGAGTCCAGGCGCGTCCGGAACAGCAATTTTTCCGTGCTTAATCTCCAGCGGATTTTTGGTCAGGCGGCAATCTCCCTCCTGCCAAATCCAGTGGGTATCGATGGCCGTGGGGTTGCCCGGCGCCGCTGCGCCGACGTGGGTGAACATGGCCAGTGAAATATCAAAGTGGTTATTGGAATGGCAGCCCCAGGTCAGGCCCCAGTCATCGCACAGCTGCGCCACGCGCACCGCGCCGGAAAGGGTCCAGAAGTGCGGATCGGCCAGCGGAATATCCACGGCATTCAGCATCACCGCGTGGCCCATTTCGCGCCAGTTAGTGGCGATCATATTGGTTGCCACCGGCAGACCGGTGGCGCGGCGAAACTCCGCCATCACTTCACGGCCAGAAAAGCCCTGTTCGGCGCCGCAGGGGTCTTCCGCGTAGGTCAGCACCTCGTTCAGCCCTTTACACAGGGCGATGGCTTCATCCAGCAGCCAGGCGCCGTTGGGATCAACCGTAATGCGCGCATCGGGAAAACGCTTTTTCAACGCGCGGGCGGTTTCGATCTCCTGCTCGCCGGGCAGCACGCCGCCTTTCAGTTTAAAATCTTTAAAGCCGTAGCGGTCCTGTGAGGCCTCCGCCAGGCGCACCACCGCCTCGCTGTTCAGCGCTTCCTGATGGCGTAGACGATACCACTCATGGTTGCCCGGCGTGCTTTCCAGATAGGGCAGATCGGTTTTGGTGCGATCGCCCACGTAGAACAGATAGCCCAGCACGGTCACCTCATCGCGCTGCTTGCCCGGCCCCAGCAGCTCGCAAACCGGCACGTTGAGCGCCTTGCCCAGCAGATCCAGCAGCGCAGCCTCCAGCGCCGCCACCGCGTTCACCCGCAGCTCGAATGTCCAGGCGCCTTTACCAAAAGTATCAAAGTCCGCGGCCTGGTTGCCTTTATGCACCTGCTGAACCACTTTGTTCAGGCGGGCGACTTCCTGGCCTAATACCGTCGGGATGGCATCCACCAGCGTCTGATAAATCACTTCGCCGCCCGGTGCTTCGCCGACCCCGGTATTGCCGGCGTTATCGGTCAGCACCACAATATTGCGGGTAAAGTACGCATTGTGCGCGCCGCCGATGTTAAGCAGCATACTGTCCTGCCCGGCCACCGGGATAACCTTCATATCGGTGATAATAGGGCTCGATTGCGTTGTCATGATGATTTTCCTGCGACAGGTTTCAGTTCGATACGTTTAATATCGCCCACCAGTACCAGATAGCTCAGCACCGCCACCAGCGCATGAACGCCCACATAAATCAGCGCGCCGTTAAACGAACCGGTGGTGCCAACGATGTAGCCGATAGCAATGGGCGTCACGATACCGGAGATATTGCCGAACATGTTGAACAGACCGCCGCTCAGGCCGCTGATCTCTTTCGGCGCCGTATCCGCCATGACCGCCCAGCCCAGCGCACCGATGCCTTTACCGAAGAAGGCCAGCGCCATGAAGCCGATAATCATCCACTCCACGTTGACGTAGTTACAGAACACCATCACCATCGACAGCAGCATCCCCATGACGATAGGCGTTTTACGTGCGATGTTCAGCGAGCCGGTACGACGCATCAGCCAGTCGGAAATAATCCCGCCGAGAACCCCGCCCGCGAAACCGCAGATCGCCGGAACCGACGCGACAAAACCGGCCTTCAGGATCGACATGCCGCGCGCCTGCACCAGATAAACCGGGAACCAGGTGATAAAGAAATAGGTCAAAGCGTTAATGCAGTACTGGCCGATATAGACGCCAATCATCATGCGAGAACCCAGCAGCTGCTTGATTTGCCCCCATTTTACGCTAAACGGCACCTTAGCTTTGGCCGCCGCCTGATCCATATTGATCAGCGCGCCGCCTGCGGCGATGTAATCGAGCTCTTTTTGGTTTACACCCGGATGCTGGTTAGGTTCATGAATCACCTTCAGCCAGACAAAGCTGATGATAATGCCGAGACCGCCCATAAAGAAGAACACGTGCGACCAGCCCACCTCATGCGTCAGCCAACCCATGATCGGCGCAAAAATAACGGTGGCAAAATATTGCGCGGAGTTAAAGATAGCCACCGCCGTGCCCCTCTCCTGCGCCGGGAACCACGCCGCGACGATCCGGCTGTTGCCGGGGAAGGAAGGCGCTTCGGCCAGGCCGACAAGAAAACGCAGGGTGAACAGCGCGACGATAATGCCGAAGCCGCTAAAAATATCGACGAAACCCTGCAGCAGGGTAAACATGGACCAGATAAAAATGGACCAGAAGTAGACGCGTTTAGAACCGAAGCGGTCAAGCAGCCAGCCGCCCGGGATCTGGCCGATCACGTAGGCCCAGGAGAACGCGGAAAAGACGTAGCCCATGCCAACGGCATCAAGACCAATATCTTTGGCCATCTCCGAACCGGCAATGGATAAGGTGGCGCGGTCGCCGTAGTTGAAGGATGTGACGATAAACAACATCACCACTATCCAGTAGCGAGCATTGGTGCGCTTTTCAGCGCCGCCTGCCGCCTGACTTAATGAACTCATTGTTGCACTCCTGAATCATAGCGTTAGCTACGTTCATTCTGAACAGCACAACCTGTAGGGTACTCAGAATGACGTGTTAGTGTTTTTCATAATTTTCGTTATATCTGGCACTGCATTTTTAACTGGCAGGAAAAGTATAAAAAGAGGGGCTGACGGGCTCACCGTGCAAATACACAGCTTTCGCCGCCTGAGTAAATCTGATTTATGGCTTATGCCTAATGAGATGGGGGATGGTTCACGGAAATGAAAAGCCGCGCCCGTTCATAGACGCAAAGCGCGGTGCAAAAGACAGGAGTGTGAATCAACTCTCTTGACCCCGTGAAATAGCCCGGTAAAGACCATGGCATTACACAGGTTTTAAGGCAAATGCCCGAAGCCGTGCGCCTGAAGAATTGCTACGATGATTTTGGCCGTTTATCTGGCCACTGGCATTTAACATCAGTAAAGAAAGGGGCGCCCTCTAGTGTAGGGAGAGGGCGAAACTTTTAGGAGCTGTGCCGACAGGGTATTAGTCAAACAGTCTGAGCACCGCCCGAGGGCAAAATGGCAAACAAAATAGCCCTGATGGGATAAAGTTGTTAATCAAGCAGCGACGCCCACTGCGCTACCCATGGGTTAGCAACGCTCTCAGGTTCCGGATCTTCGCTGGCATCGATCGTCAGCATATCGCCAACGCGCGTGCCGCCCTGTTCCTGCAATAACGCATCAAACTTCAAACCGCCGCCGCAGAAGTTAGCGTAGGTGCTATCGCCCAGGGCAATAATTCCATAGCGCAAATGCGGCTGATACATATCTTTGATGCCTTCGTATAAAGGCACAATGCTGTCCGGTAAATCGCCCTGCCCGGTGGTCGATGTCACCACCAGCGCATATTTTCCGGTATACGACTCCCAGTCTTTGACTTCGGGATCTTCAAAGACTTTCGCCTGATGCCCCAGTCCGCTCAAAATAGCCTGCGCCTCTTCGGCGACCAGGAGCGAATTTCCATACATCGTACCGACAAAAATTCCGACTTCTGCCATGACTATCTCCCTGAAGTGACCTGTATCTCTTCATCCTGACCGCAGTCGTCGGCAAACTCAACCCTTTCATTTAACGGGAGAAGGCCGCGCCAGCCAAACTGCGACAGCGCGCGCATCCAGACGTCGTCAAGGCCAGCGCGAATAACCAGCGGTTCACCGGTAAAAGGATGCGTTAACGATAGCTGGCTGGCATGAAGCATTAGCCGATCGCAGCCAAAGTGTTCGGCCGCGCTGCGATTCTGCCGCAGATCGCCGTGTTTACTGTCGCCGATAATCGGATGGCGAAGATGGGCAAGATGACGGCGCAGCTGGTGCTTACGTCCGGTTTTCGGTTCCAGCTCCACCAGGCTATAGCGGGTGGTAGGATAACGTCCGGTCGCCACCGGCATTTCTATCGTCGCCAGGCCGCGATAATGGGTGACCGCCGGCTGCGGATCTTTATTTTCGCGGGCGAACTTATCGGCAATTTTATCCAGCTCCTCAACCAGAGGATAATCAAGCTCCGCTTCTTCGCTCAACCAGCCGCGGGCTATCGCATGATAGCGTTTCTGCATTTGATGCTGCTCGAACTGCTGCGACAACAGTCTTCCCGCTTCGCTCGACAGTCCCATTAGCAGCACGCCGGAAGTCGGCCTGTCGAGGCGGTGAGCGGTGAACACGTGCTGGCCTATCTGGTCGCGCACGGTCTGCATCACCACCACTTTTTCATCACGATCCAGCCAGCTACGATGCACCAGCCAGCCCGAAGGCTTGTTCACCGCTACCAGCCACGGGTCCTGATATAAAATCTCCAGCATCAGGCGTCGCCGCCGGCAAACAGCGCATCCAGCAGAAGCAGCTCGGCAAGCACCCGCTCGCGCACGGGATGAGCATTATCCAGGGCCATCTCATAGTAGGGAGCAACGGCGAAATTTTGCGGCAGCGGCATGCCGCTTTCCAGAAGCTGATGCATGCGCGGTATTAATACCCACTGCAGCCATTCAAGCGGCTCCATGGTGTCGAGGCAAAACGGCTGTTCGCTGGCAAACGCGCGGCTGTCGGGAGCGTTATCCTGCCAGTGTTCCGTTTCGCGCAGCAGCGCTTCAATGACGAGCAGGCGCTCGCGCACGCGATGGTCAAGAGTCATGGGAAACCTCGATGAGTTGAAAACCGGCGCAGAATAGCAAATTCAGAAGAGAAATAAAAAAAGGGAGCACTGTATAAACAGTGCTCCCGGTTCGTTTTGCAGCAATCCAGCTACATTGGTGCTCCCTGCTCGTCCTTGAAAACTTTTCCTGAGGTCTCCTGACCATGTTCATCCGTAAACTGTTGCATCCTGCTTTCACACCACCCCGATGTGAAATAACTCATCCGTAAGTCTATCCCGATCTTCCTGATCCACCGGGCATCCTGACCGGCTCTCTTTCTCCTTCCTGGAGGTGTCCTTTACGCAATCCTGCGCTATCCTGTGCTTCATCCTGAAGCCTGTCCTTGCGACGCCGTCCTGGCGGGTCCTCTCGAAGCGTCATCATCCTGATGTTCACTTCATTTATCGACTCCCTGTCGACGTGTATAGAATCCCTGATTCCGCCCCGTCTTACAACCCTTGTTAAGACAATATCTTAAGATTTATCGTCTTCATGATGAATCATAAAACCATTAACCATTTGAAATTAATGTATTTTATTGAAATAGTATTTGCAGGGGATCGCCTCAAATGATGACGATCTCTTACAGGTCTTGTAAGAGATCTCTCACAAAAGCTCAGGAACTTTAGATTACAGAACGGGCTTAAGGGAATTAAGGAAACTCGCAAGCGAGGGAGAAAGGGTCGTACGTTTACGGGTCCCGAGCGTTTCTTTGATCACTTCGCCGCTCATATTACAGACCGAAATGACGTCCAGTTCGCTGTCCAGCGTGGCGATAAACAGCGTGGGCGACAGCTTCAAACGCTTTTGCACCAGCAGATGGCCAATCAGATTTTCCTGCACCCGCTGGAAGTCGTCCGGACTCCAGGTTTGCAGCAGCGTCATGCTCTCATCGGCAAAACGTGCCTGCATATCGCCGGCAAACTGAGTGGTATAATAAGCATGAAGCGGTTGTTGTACCACAATCTCCAGCGCCCGTTCAACCGCGTTAATGTTTTGTTCTAAAGAAAACGGCTGCGGCTGCCAGAAAACGCCATCATCATCCGTGGCGCTGATGCACGGCGACGGAATGCCGTAAAGCTCTTCGCTACGCGGCAGGCTGGAGCGCTGCTGCTGCCACGCCTCACAATAACGTTGGGTAAATGCTTGTAGCGCTTCTGCGGTTTGCTGATCCACCGGTTTCTCTCTTCACGTTAGACAGGATACACTTGGCATATAGTGTAACCGCTTTAACTATGGTGAAACATGTCTTCTTACGATAACCACCAGGCGCTCGCCGGCCTGACGCTCGGTAAATCAACCGATTACCGCGATACTTACGACGCCAGCCTGCTTCAGGGCGTACCGCGCAGCCTGAACCGCGATCCGCTGGGCCTGCACGCCGATAGCCTGCCGTTTCACGGCGCCGATATCTGGACGCTGTATGAACTCTCCTGGCTGAATGCGAAAGGCCTGCCGCAGGTTGCCGTGGGCCACGTTGAGCTCAGCGACACGACCGTGAATCTGGTGGAATCAAAAAGCTTTAAGCTCTATCTCAATAGCTTTAACCAGACGCGTTTTGCCGACTGGCAGGAGGTCGAGGCGACGCTGGCGCGCGATCTCAGCGCCTGTGCGCAAGGGGAAGTCAAGGTGTCGCTGTATCGCCTCGATGAACTCGAAGGCCAGCCGGTGGCGCATCTGCACGGCACCTGTATTGACGATCAGAATATTGAAATTGATAACTATCAGTTCAGCGCTGATTACCTGCAGGATGCCGCTGGCGGCAAAGTGGTAGAAGAGACGCTGGTAAGCCATTTACTGAAATCCAACTGCCTGATTACCCACCAGCCCGACTGGGGTTCGGTACAGATCCGCTATCGCGGGGCAAAAATCGATCGCGAAAAGCTGCTGCGCTATCTGGTTTCGTTCCGCCATCACAACGAATTCCACGAACAGTGCGTAGAGCGCATCTTCAGCGATATTCAGCGTTTCTGCCAGCCGGAAGCCCTTTCCGTTTATGCGCGCTATACGCGGCGCGGCGGCCTGGACATCAACCCGTGGCGCAGCAACACCGATTTTGTTCCGGCCATCGGCCGCCTCGCTCGCCAATAGTAAACATTTTCACAATTTGCGTGCGTTAACCCGCGCGCAAGGTTGTGAAAACGCCATCAGCAGGGCTATTGTAATCACAGGAAGACGATAATCGTCCTGTAAGGAGTTCACTTGATTACACATGTTAGCCCGCTTGGTTCAATGGATATGCTGTCGCAGCTGGAAGTGGATATGCTTAAACGCACCGCCAGCAGTGACCTGTATCAACTCTTTCGCAACTGCTCGCTTGCTGTGCTCAACTCGGGGAGCCTGACCGATAACAGCAAGGAGCTCCTGTCTCGTTTTGAAAACTTCGATATTAACGTGCTGCGTCGCGAACGCGGCGTGAAGCTGGAACTGATTAACCCGCCGGAAGATGCTTTCGTTGACGGGCGTATTATCCGTTCCCTGCAGGCCAACCTGTTTGCCGTACTGCGCGATATCCTGTTTGTCTACGGCCAGATCCATAACACCGTCCGCTTCCCGAATCTCGATCTTGAAAGCTCGGTGCATATCACCAACCTGGTGTTCTCTATTTTGCGCAACGCCCGCGCCCTGCACGTCGGCGAAGCGCCAAATATGATTGTCTGCTGGGGCGGCCACTCGATTAACGAAAACGAATATCTCTACGCTCGCCGCGTCGGCACTCAGCTGGGCCTGCGTGAGCTGAATATCTGTACCGGCTGCGGGCCGGGCGCCATGGAAGCGCCGATGAAAGGCGCTGCCGTCGGCCACGCGCAGCAGCGCTACAGAGACAGCCGCTTTATCGGCATGACCGAGCCGTCCATTATCGCCGCCGAGCCGCCTAACCCGCTGGTCAACGAGCTGATCATCATGCCGGATATCGAGAAACGTCTGGAAGCCTTCGTGCGCATCGCTCACGGCATTATCATCTTCCCGGGCGGCGTAGGTACAGCGGAAGAGCTGCTCTATCTGCTGGGCATTTTGATGCATCCGTCGAACAAGTCGCAGGTTCTGCCGCTGATTCTTACCGGGCCAAAAGAGAGCGCCGATTATTTCCGCGTGCTGGATGAGTTTATCGTCCATACGCTGGGCGAATCCGCCCGTCGCCACTATCGCATTATCGTTGACGACGCCGCTGAAGTAGCCCGCCAGATGAAAAAAGCAATGCCGATGGTGAAAGAGAATCGTCGCGAGACCGGCGACGCTTACAGCTTCAACTGGTCGATGCGCATTGCTCCGGATCTGCAGATGCCGTTCGATCCTACCCATGAGAATATGGCCAATCTCAAACTCTATCCGGACCAGCCGGTAGAAGTGCTGGCAGCGGATCTCCGCCGCGCCTTCTCCGGTATCGTCGCTGGTAACGTCAAAGAGGTGGGCATCCAGGCTATCGAGAAATTCGGTCCGTATAAAATTCACGGCGACCCGGCAATGATGCGCCGCATGGACGATCTGCTGCAGGGCTTCGTCGCTCAGCATCGTATGAAGCTGCCGGGCGGCACCGCCTATATCCCCTGCTACGAAATCTGTTCCTGAGTTCTCTTCTGTTCTTCTCCCGGGCAGCGGTTCGCGCTCTGCCCGGGCAACGCTTCCTCGCCAGGCCACAGTACTGCTGCCCCGCTCCCTCGTTCATCACTCAGCGCGTATTATTTCCAAATGATTCATTTACTTTGTGAATTTTCCAGATGCATTTTTACAAAGCCAATCGTTTGCGTTTCCAGATACAGCAATAAATATCACCAGGAAAAACGCCTTTTAACGCAAAAACGTCGATAACATCGCATTTTTACAGTAAAAACCTCGTTATTACGTCACACCACTATTATCTCATATGCTGAAAATGATAGCCTCCGCGCCACAATTCTCTGGCTGATCACCAGAAACAGGCTGTTGGACTAAAAATACGCACATTAAAAGTGGATTATTGCATTTGGGATCGCGATCACTGATGCATTCACCATATAAATGTATCTTCCCGCACCAATTGTTACGGAGAAAATGCCTAAAAAACCGTACACAAACGAATTTCATATTATTTAGTCGTTTTTTTTCATTAGATTTTGTTGCTTCCTCCAGGAGATACAGATGGAAACCACTCAAACCAGCACCATCGTTACGGATGCTACCCGTAGCGGTTGGCGTAAGACGGACACCATGTGGATGCTGGGCCTGTACGGCACGGCTATCGGCGCGGGCGTACTGTTCCTGCCGATCAACGCCGGCGTCGGCGGTATGATCCCGCTGATCATCATGGCGATTCTGGCCTTTCCGATGACCTTCTTCGCCCACCGCGGAATGACCCGTTTCGTGCTGTCCGGTAAGAACCCGGGCGAAGACATCACCGAAGTCGTCGAGGAGCACTTCGGCGTCGGCGCAGGTAAACTGATTACCCTGCTTTACTTTTTCGCCATCTACCCGATTCTGCTGGTATACAGCGTGGCGATCACCAATACCGTCGAAAGCTTTATGGCGCACCAGTTGCACATAACGCCGCCGCCGCGCGCCATTCTTTCCCTGATTCTGATTGTCGGCATGATGACTATCGTGCGCTTCGGCGAGCAGATGATCGTCAAAGCGATGAGCGTGCTGGTATTCCCGTTCGTGGTCGCGCTGATGATTCTGGCTCTGTACCTGATCCCGCAGTGGAACGGCGCGGCGCTGGAAACCCTCTCCCTGAGTAGCGCTACCGCCACCGGCAACGGCCTGTGGATGACCCTGTGGCTGGCAATACCGGTGATGGTATTCTCTTTTAACCACTCGCCGATCATCTCCTCCTTCGCCGTTGCTAAACGCGAAGAGTACGGCGAAGGCGCTGAGAAAAAATGCTCCAGCATTCTGGCCCGCGCGCACATTATGATGGTGCTGACCGTTATGTTCTTCGTCTTCAGCTGCGTACTGAGCCTCTCCCCGGCGGATCTGGCGGCGGCAAAAGAGCAGAACATCTCGATTCTGTCTTACCTGGCGAACCACTTTAACGCGCCAATCATCGCCTGGATGGCGCCGATCATCGCGATGATCGCCATCACTAAATCCTTCCTCGGCCACTATCTGGGCGCTCGCGAAGGCTTTAACGGCATGGTGATTAAATCCCTGCGCGGTAAAGGCAAGTCCATCGAAATCAATAAACTGAACAAAATCACTGCCCTGTTCATGCTGGTCACCACCTGGATTGTGGCAACGCTGAACCCAAGCATCCTCGGGATGATCGAAACCCTGGGCGGCCCGATCATTGCGATGATTCTGTTCCTGATGCCGATGTACGCCATTCAGAAAGTCCCGGCTATGCGCAAATACAGCGGCCACGTCAGCAACGTTTTCGTGGTGATTATGGGCCTGATTGCTATCTCCGCGATTTTCTACTCTCTGTTTAGCTAATATCCCCGGGGGGGGGGGGGGGGGGGGGGG